>PLEM01000523.1 GCA_003137035.1 Bryobacterales bacterium
TACGTGCAGAAGCTGCTGGCCCGCGCCTGCGGCAAGCCCGCGGTGGCGGTGGGCGACGTCCTCGAGCCGCCGGTCCATCTGGCGATGTCGCACGAGAACGCCGACCTGGTTCGGAAGAGTTTCCAGGAGATCGGCGCCGGCCGGGTGTGGGATCCGGAGCGCATCGTCATCATTCTGGATCACCGCGTGCCGGCGGAATCCGAGATTACCGCAACCACGCACAAAGCCATCCGCGCGTTCGTCGAGGCCCAGCGCATCCGCCACTTTTACGATGTGGGCCGCGGCGGCATCTGCCACCAGGTGCTGGCCGAGCGCGGGCACGTGCTGCCGGGCATGGTGGTGGTGGGAACCGATTCGCACACCACCACGCACGGGGCGTTCGGCGCTTTCGCCGCCGGCATCGGCGCCACCGAAATGGCGGGCGTTTGGACCGAGGGGCGCCTCTGGTTCAAGGTACCCTCCACGTTTCGCATCGAGGTGAGCGGAGACCTGGCGCCCTGGGTCTCTGCCAAGGACCTGATCCTCTACATCATCGGCCAGTTGGGCGCCGATGGCGCCGACTACCGCGCGGTGGAGTTCGACGGCCCGGTGATTCGCGACATGACCGTCGCCTCGCGCATGGTGCTGGCGAACCTGGCCATGGAGATGGGCGCCAAAGTGGCCTTCACTCCCGTGGACCGGGAACTGCTCGAGTACCTGGCCGAACACACCGGAAACGAGATCCCTCTCAGCCAGTCGTTCGAGCCCGATGCGGATGCGGATTACGAACGGATCATCTCGATCGACGCCGGCAAGGAGATTCCCGAGCCGGTGGTGGCCTGCCCGCACCGGGTGGATCACGTGCGCCCGGTCTCCGAGCTGACCGATGTGCGGGTGCACCAGGCGGTGCTGGGCAGTTGCACCAACGGCCGCCTGGAGGATCTGGAACTGGCGGCGCGCGTGATTTCCACTCACCGGGTGCATCCGCACACCCGGCTGCTGGTGATTCCCGCCTCGCAGCAGGTGTACCTGGACGCGATCCGCCTGGGCTACCTCCAGAAGCTGGTGGCCGCCGGCGCGATGGTGAACCCGCCGGGCTGCGGCCCTTGCGTGGGCGTGCATCAGGGCATCCTGGCCGCGGGCGAGGTGTGCATTTCGAGCACCAACCGGAACTTCATCGGGAGGATGGGCAGCAAGGATTCCCGGGTCTACCTGGCCTCGCCGGCCGTGGTGGCGGCCTCGGCGGTGGCGGGCCACATCGCCAACCCGGCCGATGTTGACGAGGAGGAGGCGGCATGAGCGCCACTGCATTGCGCCTGCGCGGGAAGGTTGCGGCGAAACTGGGGGACCACATCGACACGGACCTGATCTACCCCGGCCGCTTCCTCAACATCACGGACCGCGAGAAGACCCCCCAGCACCTGTTCGAGCTGGCCCATCCGGAGATCCGCGAGCTGCTGCGCTCCGGCGATTTCCTGGTCGCGGGCAAGAACTTCGGCTGCGGATCGAGCCGCGAACAAGCGACCTCGGCGATCAAGCTGGCGGGCTGCGGCGCGGTGATCGCGGCCTCCTTCGCACGCATCTTCTTTCGTAACTCGATCAACCTGGGATTGCCCGTGGTGGTGTCGCCCGCGGCGGCCGAGCGTCTGCAACCGGGCGACGACCTGCTTGTCGATCTCGCCGCCGGCCGCATCGTCAATCTGGCCACGGAGGAGGCTTACCCCGCCGCCCCTCTCGATCCCAAGGCGGTGGAACTGCTGGAAGCCGGGGGGCTGATACCGTATTTGAAGAAGAAATATGCAGCGTGAGCGGGAGTCCTCATATGTATCGAATCGCATGGTTACCTGGAGACGGCATCGGACCGGAAGTGTGCGACGCCGCCCGCATGGTTCTTGACGCCGTGGAGTTCCCGGCCGAGTATGTCCATGGCGACATCGGCTGGCAATTCTGGACCGCGGAGGGCGACGCCCTCCCGGAGCGCACCATCCAACTGTTGCGTTCCACCGATTGCGCGTTCTTCGGAGCCATCACATCCAAACCGGCGCAGGAGGCGGAGCGCGAGCTGGCGCCGCACCTCAGAGGCCGCTGCCTCTCCTACCGCAGCCCCATCGTCCGCATGCGGCAGTTGCTGGATCTGTACGTTTGCCTGCGTCCATGCAAGGCATTTTCCGGGAACCCGCTCAACTATCGCGAGGACATCGACCTGGTGGTGTTCCGCGAAAACACCGAGGGCATGTATATCGGGGTGGAATTTCCCCGCGTGCCGGAGTCATTTACCCAGGAGCGGGCCATGGCGGCGATCCCACGCGACGCCGCTCTCTCCCTGCGCAGCATCACGCGCAAGGGCAGCGAGCGCATCGTCCGGGCCGCTTTCGAGTATGCCGCGCGGAACCACCGGCGCAAGGTGACAGCCGTGCACAAGGCAAACGTGCTGCGCGCCACGTGCGGGCTGTTCCTCGAGGCCGCCCGCGAGGTGGCCGCCGGGTATCCGCAGATCGAATTCGACACGGCAAACGTTGATGCCATGGGCATGTGGCTGCTCAAGAACCCGCGCAACTACGACGTCATCGTGACCACCAACCTGTTCGGCGATATCCTCTCGGACCTGTGCGCCCAACTGGTCGGGGGCATGGGCTTCGGATACAGCGGGAACATCGGCGACCGCTACGCGGTGTTCGAGCCCACTCACGGCTCGGCGCCCAAGTACGCCGGCCAGCACAAGGTGAACCCGCTGGCGACGATCCTGGCCGCCAAGATGATGCTGGAGTGGCTGGGCGAAAAGGAGCGGGCGGCCCAAATCGAGCAGGCGGTGGCCGAAGTTGTGGCGCGCGGCGAAGTGCGCACCTACGACATGGGCGGCAGCGCCAGTACCACCGACATGGCCCAGGCGGTGGTGCACGCTTTGCGGCCGGAACTGGCCTCGAAACTGGCCGGCGAACTCCGAGCGGGCTAACAACCACCTGCGGGAGGTGGCACGCGGTTCCAATGCCCGCCTTTCGCGGCCTGCTTTTCTGGCGCTGGAAGGATGAAGCAATATTTATCTGATATCGACGCGAGCCCCTGATTAATTGAGACTTCATCATCTTCTTTTCTGTTGACTTCGCCCCGGTTCGAGCTTAAGATTCTGTTTCGTAGGTCGCACCTCCAGAACTAGTAACTGCTCACTGGTGTACCCGGATCGCACGCATGACCTTCCAGATCGGCGAAAAGGTGGTCTACCCCAACCAGGGGATCGGGACCGTCGAGAACATCAGCAGCCGTTGCTTCGGAACCCGGGTCGAGAGTTTCTACCTCCTTCGCCTGACCTGCGGCAGAATGACCGTGATGGTGCCCTTCTCGCACGTCAGGGTGGTCGGGTTGCGCAAAATTACCCGCAACGGCGAACTGGCGCGGGTGCTTTCTTTCCTCTCCGGCGGGGCCTGCATGTGCGCTCACGACTGGAAAAACCGGTTCAAGAGCAATTCGGAGAAGATGCAGGTAGGGGGACTGCTGGAAATCGCGGAGGTACTGAAGAGTCTCCTGCTCCTGGAGCGGGAGAAACCTCTCTCGTTTCGGGAGAAGCGCATGCTGGACCGCGCCCGGAACATGCTGGTCACCGAACTGTCCATCTCCCGCGGACTGCGCGAATCCGAAGCCGTGGAGATGATCGAGGGGGCGCTGGCGAAAGACGGCCTGATCCTTCCGCCCGCGCTTTAGCACAGGCTGAAGGCCTGTGCCACCGTGGCACAGGCCTTCAGCCTGTGCTGGCGTTCGTGCCCCTACCGAACCAGGCCCAGCAGGAACTGCGCCCCGTGCAGGCTCAGCCGGGACATCCAAACGCCCAGGTCGGAGGCAACCATGGCCACTACCAGGAACAGAAAACCGAATTGCGCCAGTTCCCGGTAGACGACCACGGGAATGCGCAGCGCCAGGAGCAGTTTGGAGCCGTCCAGAGGGGGGACCGGCAGCAGGTTGAAGAGCGCCAGATAGAGGCTCAGGTAGGCGCCGCGGAAAGCATAGGCTGCCAGCGCCGGCGCCGGGTCGGCGGCGAAACCCGCCACCAGCGCCAGCAGCATCGCCATGACGACATTGCTCGCGGGACCCGCCAGCGCCACCGCCGCCAGGCCATTCAGACCGCCGCGCAGGCGGGCAGGGTTCGTCGAGACCGGCTTCCCCCAGCCCAGGAAGCCCCGGCCCAGCAGGGAAGTGACGGTGGGCAGTACCACGGTCCCGATCCAATCGACGTGGGCCAGGGGATTCAGCGTGAGCCGCCCTTCACGGCGCGGTGTGTCATCGCCGAGCCGGGTGGCGGTCCAGGCATGGGCGAACTCGTGCGGGGTCGTCAGCAACCAGAACAAACTCACGTTCGCCGCCGCGGCTTCCAGGTGCAGGTTCATGGGTTTCGGCGCAGGATCAGGCCCCAAAGGACCAGCAGCCCAACCACCAGGAGGCCGGCCGCAAGCGCCATCAGACTATTGTAGCTCCGGGGCCTCCGGGGCCAATGAGGTTAGCGAAACAGGTAGCATCCGAACGATAAGAGTACCAGGACTAGTACGGTGACTCGGAGACTGCCTGTCGGGGAAAAATGCAACCAACTGACCCGGGACGGCAACCCGGCGCGGCCTGCCGCGCGGTCGAAACGGCAGGTTAGTACCAAGGTCAACAAAGTGAATTATCCAATGGTTGACAAAAGTACTACTTCGCCGAAGCCCGCGACCCAGGACTCCAAGGCCCAAACCCGCGTAAATGCAGGGGAGAACGGCTCGGGAGGACCGCGCGAAACGATTGATTATCCTGGAAAAAACTGTTGCGACCTTCATATAATTGAGCGGAAGGGAATGGGCACATGCCCTGCTTCTATTGCGGGAAACGAGTCTCGCTGGTCCGGCAGCTCACCGATGCGGACTTCTGTTCGGAAGACCATCGGAAGAAGTACCATGAGCTGACCCGGATGGCGCTCAACCGTCTCGTGGAGTCCCACGAGCAGTTGAGCAGCGCCCCTCCGCGCCGCAAGGGCCCCATCCCCGCACCCCCAGGGCTAGAACCTCCGAGAGCGATCCCGGAGGAGCGCCGGATCCCACCGGCCGAAGAGCAGCTACGCCCGGCCCCGGAAGAGCGCCGGGCGCCACCGATCCTAGGCCACCGGGCTGCGCCTCCGGTGGAAACCCGACCTCCGGTTCAGGAAGAGCGCCCGGCCCCCGTCGCCCAGCGCCCGACGCCGATCATCCTGACGCCTCCGCCGCCGCCTCCGCCGCCTCCACCGCCGCCCCCCCGTCCCCGGCCCGTGCGCGAGCCGGCGTTCGAGGCAGGTCTCATCCAGTCGCCCGTGCAGGCATACTCCATGGATCACCGCCCATGGATGGGGGGCGAAGTCGAGTTGCGGGTCGAGGCGTACGAACTAGGACGGTTCAGACCGGCCAACTTTGACATTTCCCTCGGAGTGGGCGAGCTAGTACGGCCCACGCTGGACCCCCAGAGCTTGAAGATGGCTGGCCACCCGAGACTGGTGCAGACTGCCTATCGAAGCGTCTTTCCCGGCCCCGCGGTCCATCTGGCCTCCGGGCGCCAGTGGCTCCCTCCATACTTGAGGGTCGGCGAGCCCGCGTGTGGGACTCTGGTCCGCGGCCAGAAGCCCCCGGCGCTGGTTGGCCCGCTTTCGTTGAGGCGACCGGTCGCGGCGGCGGTCGAGATGGAGGCAGCAGTCGAACTGATGCGGACCGTGCGCCTTCGGGCCCGGGCGGTATTCCCCTCCGGCGGTCTGGATACGAGCTACGCCAAGCCCGCGTTCTTCGGGCTGGCCTCCGCCGTACGCTTCGAGTCCGCGCCTGACTTCCCCTCGGGCTACTATCTTCCCGAACTCCCGCAGGAATCTGTAGCGGGCCGGAGGATGCCCGCGCCGGAACTCCTGGGTTCCAGTATGCCGGGGAGGGCGAACATCGCGGCCCGGGCGTGGGGGGAGATCCGGCCGGTTAGCTTTGCGCAACCCGGGATCTGGCTCCCTGAATCGCCGTTCAACCTGGTGGCGGTGAGCCGCACCGCGACGATCGAGGGCCTGATGGGCGACTGGGTCTCGGAGGTTCCACGGCCCTCCAGCCTGCCGCGCACGTTGCAGGCGATGCCGGCACCGCGGCGCGGGCCCAGGCCGACGATCCCGATGTCTCCGGGCTGGCCCCTCGCCGACCGGTTGCCCACCGCGGCGCTGGTTGCTGGAGAGTCCCCTTTGCCTGCCGGCGCGCGCCGACCGACTCCGGCGATGACCCGTTCGGCTCAGCCCGCCGCATTCACGATTTACGCCGAGCTTCCGCCGGAGGAGTACGAACCAGGGGTGCTCCAAGGGGCGCTGGAGGGCGCTCCTGCATGGCTCGCGCCGCCTTCCGCCGTGCGGGCGCGCTCGAGCGCCGGGCCCACCCTCGCGCAGGTTGCGCCTGCCACGCCGGCGGTCAATCTCCCGCTCTCCATGCTGGCGGACGCCCTGCAGGAAGGGGCTTCGCCCGGGGGCGCGGGCTTGATCACACTGGCGCTGCCGCCGGCGATGGCCCGGACTCGGACGGCGAACATCGATCTTCGGCGAGGCGCACCGCTGTTCCCGGCCGTCGCTCCGGTTCTGCCCGAGGTGGCTGCGCTGGGTGTGGGCTTGATGGGCTTCCCCACCTCGGCGACGTATTTGTCGGCCGGGTTGCCCGTCTCCCTTAGAGGCAGACCATTGGCCCCCGTCGGAGTTGAAGAGGTCTCCCTGCCGATCTCCTCGATCGAGCCGCTGCTGCCCGACATGAGCGCGGCGCTGGTCTCCCAGCGGCTGCTGACCTTCGCGGTCTTGTCGCCCGGCGGGCTGCCCCGCCCGATAAAGCCGGCGCCCGCCCTGAGGACCGATGCCGGAAGCTACGCGCCGGCCTCGTTTGCGGCGCCGACCGTACTCCCGGCCGCGCCCGGTCGCGAGCATGAATTGGGAGTAGGACCCGGCGGCTTCGCAATGAGTCTCCCGGCCCCCACGGCAAGGCCGGGCGCCCCAGCGGTTGCGGGCGGCCCCGCGTTGTCCCTCCAGGAGCCCGTTCACGTGCTTCCCGTCGCCGCCCCGGAGTTCAAGCTCGACCTGGCGGCCTGCGGGGTGGTCCCCGAAATCGAGGGGCTCATAGCGGCTGCCGGGCCGCGCAAACGGGCGGTCCTTCCGAGCCTGAGTTTCACGCCGGAGTTGCACACTCCCGAGTCTGGCGGCGAGGCCTTGGTCCGCGTGCCCGGGGCGGATTACGCTCAGGCGGGCGCGGTTCGGCCGCTGACCACCCGGACTGGTGTATGGATGGAAGGCCCCGTGGCCGGGGTGCTTGCGGCATCGCTCCCCGAAAACGGCGCACTGGCGAGCACCGCCTTGCTGGCGCCCGCCGAGGATTTCACCCGCCGGCCGCTGCCCATGGCGGGTGCGGTTCAGGAAGGGTTTGCGGACCTGACGCCGCGCGTCCCACCGGTAGCCGATCCTCAGATCGGTTCGTTCGCGGTGGAGCCGGCGGCGCGGGTGGGCGTTTCGGGTTCGGAGTTCCACTCGGTCGGCCTGCCCCGAGTTCACACCAGGCCGGCCCATCCGCGCGCCTTGCCTGGCGGCGATATCCCAGCTCCGGATTTGTCGATGCTGGAGTTGCCCGTCCCGGTCGCGCGGCACGCGCTTCCGGAGCTGGAGATTGTGCCCCCTGGCATTGCACCGGCGGTGCGGGAGCGCCACGCGGCGGAGAGCTTGCGGCAGGATGTGCCGGTTCCCGAGCCGCGCCTGCCGGAACTGAGTCCGGCGGACAGGGGCCACGTGCTGGTTTCGGGGGTCACCTTCGAGACTTCGGTTGCAGCCGCCCCGATCGTGGCGCGTCGGAGCCCGCCGGCAGGGGCTGTGGCCCGGGCGGTTCCGCCCGAGTTTCCAGAGCCAATCGCGTTTGCGACCGCAGTCCGCCTGGGTGCCGGAGAGCCCGCTGGTCTGGAGGTGCGCGGCGCGGCTTGGACCCTGGTTCGGCGCCCGATGGGATGGGTGGCGTTCCCGTCGAACGAGGCTGCGGTCTACGATCCTCAGCCGGGCTCGCTCGGCGCTGCCGTGCTCACCTTGGACGGCCTTACTACGGCAAAATGCGCGTCCATCGGGGCGGTTCGGCCGTCCACCACCCGGCCCGAGGTTCGGACGGTAGGCCCGCTAGCCGCGGTGTCCGACGTTTCGCTCCCCACGAACGGCGCGCTGGCCGGCGCTGCCTCGCTGGCAGCGGTCGAGGGCTTCACTCGCCGGCCACTGCCCATGACGGGCGCGGTTGCGGAGGGGATTGCGGACCTTGCGCCATGCGTTCCGCCGCTGGCCGATCCTCAAGTCGGTTCGTTCGCATCGTCGCTGGCCGCACACGCCAACATTGGCGCCTCGGACTTACAGCCGGCCAGCTTGCCGAAGGTACATACCCGGCCGGCCAGGCCGAAGACCCAGCCGCGCGTCGAGATTCCCGCTCAGGATCTGTCACTGCTGGAGTTGCCCGTTGCTTCCACGCGGCATGCGCTTCCAGACCTTGAGATTATCCGTCCGAGTATCGCCCCGGCGGTGCGGGAACGCCAGCCGGCGGGGAGCCTGCGGCAGGATGTGCCGGTTCCCGAGCCGCGCCTGCCGGAACTGAGCGCGGCCGACCCAGGCCACGCGCTGGTTTCGGGGGCGTCCTTCGACACCCCGGTGGCAGCCGCCTCCGCCAAAATGCGGCCGCACCCGCCGGCAGGGGCCGCCACAAGGCCGGTTCCGCCCGAATTCCCGGCGCCACTCGCGTTTTCGACGGCGGTCTACCTGGGTGCGGGACAGCCCGAGCGTTTGGAGACGCGGGCCGCGGCCTGGACCCTCGCGTGGCAATCGGTAGGATGGGTGGCGTTCGCCCCGAACGAAGCCCGGACGCCCGACCCACGGGAGGCCGTGTCCGCTGCGACTGTGTTGTCGGAAAGTGGTCTGGAGACCTTCGAGCGGCCGCTACCGAAGGTCCCGAGGCCGGCCTCGCCGTTACGGAGCCTGCTCGGATTCCCGCTTGCGGACCCGCTGCGGCCTTCCACCGAAGTTGCCGTGGAGGCGCGCGAACTCCCGGAGATGCCGCCCGCCCCGCTGCGCCTATCGACGTATCGCGGGACGCCGCAGGCGCCCTGGGCAACCACCGCCACCATCCCAACGCCGCTGACCGGCTTGCCCGGTTTCGACCTGGGAATCGACGCCCGGCTACACGTCGCCGGACAGGACTTCGAGACTCCCGCGCCGCTGCGGGCGCAAGGGAAGGTCGCAACGGGCAGCGCGCGCAGGGTGGCCGCTCCGATTCAGCTTACGGACGGGATTTACCCGCCAGACGCGCGGCTGTCGGCGGTTTACGCCCGGGTGCTCGCCGGCGCCGAAATCCTGGGCGCGGCAGGATTCCCGGACGCGCGGAAAGCCGTGGCGAGCTACCAACCGGTCCGCAGCGCCGAGTTCCCGCTCACCGAGCCCGTGAATGCGCAGTCGCACGCGATCGCCCCGTGCCACACGCTGGGCCAGAGCGCCCCCTCGTCGGTCGCGGGCCGGGCCCAGAAGGGGAGGCTCAAAGTCTCCGCTCCGGGGCTGGTTGGCTTCCTTCCGCAGCCTGCCGAGCTGCTGGGATCTCGGGCGGTCGATGTGACCGTCAGCCTGATGGCAGCCGGATCCGAGCGGATGGCGCCGCGCACACATGCCGGCGCACCGGCCCCCGAACAAGCCGGATGGCAAGCTCTCGAACAGGAATGCACGTCGACGCACTTCTGGTCCGTCGAATCCCGGCCCACGACGGTCGAGTGGCCGACCCCGGCCGCGAGCTACTTCCAGGCGACGCCGAAGCCGCCCGCGTTCAGCGTCCGGTTCCGGGTTGCGCCGCCATCGGGAGCCAAGTTCCCGTGCCCCGAAGCGATTTGGCCGGAATCGTCCGGATTCACCCAGGCGCTGCGCTCGACGCCGCTGTCCGTCCTGAGCGCACCCGCATTTCGCCAGGACCCCCAGACGGCGCGGAAGAAGGTTCGGCTGGAGCCGGTGACCCGCCAGGTCCGGCGGCCCGGACGCTTGCCGGTGTTCCACGCCCAGGAGTGGAGGGCCATCATGCCCTCCGGTGCGTTCGTCTACTTCGAGGCCCATGAGGACTTCGACGATTACGGCACCATGGGCGTGTCCCCGAGTTACGAGGCGCCTCTGCTGGACCCGCTGATTCCGACCATCGAGCTGCGGCTGCATTTCGGCGGAGACGTGGATTGCCCGTACTTCATGGATCCCATCGGCCTGGAACACAATCTCGCGGCTAGCGCCGCCGGCGCTTTCGAATTCGAGATCACACCCGCCCTGCCGGTGCTGCAAGCGGGCGTGGATCCGATCCCGGAGGAGTTCGACCCACGGCTGGCCGAGGCCGCCAAGAATCAGGGGCTGGTGGGCGCCCTGAAAACCGCCTCCCGCTTCTTCAAGTTCACGACGCTGGGCGTTTCCGGCCTGATGCTGTTCTCCGCGTTGCCCGGGAACGCTCCCGGCGGTTCGATGCGCGAGAACCGGGCCACGGCGGTTTTAGAGAAGGCTTTAGAAGGAACAGGACGCACCCCGACTGGGGTGGCGTGCCCGAACGATTGCTGGGGTGAGGTGCGCAAGTGAATCGCTCCAATTTTAAAATCAACCGCTCTCTTACGGTGACGGCTCGGCGGATCGATCCGAGCCGCGACCGTAAGGGAGCGCATTAGAAACGAGGTTGGGAATGGTAAATCAAAGAAAACCAATGGCCGCAGGGGTCCCCGAGTCCCTCCGGCCCGTCGAATTCAGTCCGCGGACGGATGGCCCAAAGGCTTCCCGTTACATGGCTAGGGCCGTCTCGCTGCATCTGGACGGCAAGCCGGAAGAGGCTTTGCGCGAGCTGCAGCGCGCCATCGCCAAGGGCGAGAAGTCCGCCGAGATTTACTCCGCCATGGGGCACATCCAGTTCGAGCTGGGGCAGTTCGAGGGTGGCGCGAACAGCTACCGAGAGCTGTTGCAGCTCGAGCCCGACCACCACACCGGCTGGTTTAACCTGGCCGTCTGCCTGGAGAGAACGGGCCGGTGGCAAGAAGCCGCCGACAAGTTCCAGAAATCCTTCCAGGTAGACCCCACCCGGATCGAGGCGCAACTCGGCCTGGGGATCTGCCTGCTGCACTTGAACCAGGCGCAGCCTGCCCTGACGGCGTTCGAACGCTGTCTGGCGCAGGACGGCGAGAACGAGACGGCGCTGTTCGGTAAGGCGGTGGCGCTGCAACTGGAATCGCACTTCGACGAGGCCGCCGAGCTGTATCGCCGCGTACTGAAACGCAACCCACAGGCTCAGGAGTCTCTCGCCAACCTGATCGCCATTGGCATGGCGAAGAAGGATTACGAGATGGTGCGCGGGTACTCGGAACGGCTGCTCGAGGTTCATCCGCAATCCACCGCTGCGCTGGAAGGGCTGGCGGCCTGGGCCTCGGCGGGCGGCGATTTCGAGATGGCGGCGAAATTCTGCACGCTGCTGGTGGATGCCGTGCCCAATCACTTCGAGGGCTGGTTCAACCTGGCGCTGGCGCATCAGAAGGCCGGGCGTTTCCAGCCGGCTTCGGATGCCTACCAGCAGGCCATCAAGGTGCGGCCCCAAGCCGCCCAAGCCTTCACCAACCTGGGCATCGTGCGCCAGGAGCTGGGCGCGCTGAAAGAGGCCAAGGAGTCCTATCAACAAGCCGTGCGGCTGGATTCCAACGCCGTGCCGGCCTTGTGGAACCTGGCGCTGGTGCTCGAGCAGTCCGGCGAACAGGAGGAAGCCGAGAAGGCCTATCAGCGGGTGCTGGACAGGGATCCGGAGAACCAGGAGGCCCGTTTCCGCCTGGGCTACGTCCGGCTCCAGCGCGGCGATTACCGCGGCAGCGCCGAAGCCTTCGAATCCTGCCTGAAGAAGCGCAAGGAGTGGCTGGAAGCTCAGATGAACCTGGCGCTCTCCTATTGGAAGATGGGAGACCGCGATCTGGCGCAACTGGTCTACGAGCAGGCGCTCAACACCGATCCCAAGTCGCTCGACGCGCTGCGCGGTTTGGCGGCGCTGGCGCTGGAGCGCGGGGATCTGGATCAGGCGCTGGAGTACCACGGGCGGCTGGTGGATCTGGGCGAACGGCAGCCGGAACTGCTTTACAACACCGGCCTGCTGCTCCAGAAGTCCGGCCAGGCCGAGGAGGCTGCCCGCCTCTATCGCGATTCCCTAGCCGAGAACCCCGACTTCGCCGAGGCCCTGCTCAATCTGGGCCACGTCATGAAGTCCCTGGGCCACGAGGAAGACGCGCGCGCGTGCTGGGCCAAAGCCCTCGAGGCCAAGCCCGAACTGGCGCAGGGTTACTTCGAGCCGGCCGCGAAGAACTAGTTGCCGGAAGTGCAGCGTGGGTCGCCGGCGGGCAGCGCAGAGCCCGCCGGCGACCGCTCCGCGCTGCCGCTTCCAAGGGCGCTACCTTCTCCTCCAGGGAGAAGGAAACAGACTCAAGGGAGCGCTTCCCGGACGCAGCGGAACCCCAGGCTGCCAGGGCCCACGATGATCAAGGGGCTAAAGGTAGTGCGGGTTCTCTTCGCATTGTCGAACCAGGAACCTCCCCGCACCAGGCCCCGCGACGCGTCCTCCGGGATGGCGACCCACTCCCAGACGTTCCCCAGCATGTCGTACAGCCCCCATGCGTTCGGCTGCTTCTGCCCCACTGGATGCGTTTTGCCGCTGGAGTTTCCGTTGTACCAGGCCACCGCATCCAGGTTCGCCGGCTCATTGGCCTGCCCGGCCTTTGCCGAGTATTCCCACTCCACCTCCGTTGGCAACCGGTAACGCGCACCCTTCTCCGCCGCATTCAGCTTCTTCAGGAACTCCTGTACATCCTCCCAAGAGACCTCCTCGATCGGCAGATCCGGCCCTTTAAACTGGCTCGGATTGTTGCCCATTACCGCCTGCCACTGCCGCTGCGTCACCTCGGTCGCCTGCATGTAGAACTTCTCCATCAAGGTGACCTTGTGCGGCGGCTCCGGCTCTGCGTGGTTCCTGATTACCCGCATGTAGCCCCCGGCCGGCACGGCGACCGCCTGCGTCTCCCCAGTTGGCTCGTCGGCGTCACCCTTCATGAACGTCCCCGGCTCGATGAGTACGAATTTCATCCCGATCGAGTTCGTGAACTCCCGCTTGGTTCGCTGGCAAGCCACAGAGCATAGAACCAGAATGCAGGCTGCTGGCGCCCATCTGGTGTAGCAACGGGGAACGATGAATCTGCCCATGCATTTGTCTCCTGTCGAGGTTACTGCCTCGAATGTCAATTCGCAAATGGCGCCTTCGCACCCGATTACACCCAGGTGGTTACGGGATGGCCCGGCAGTTCGCTGAAACTTGCGACTCTCGCCCGGAGGCGCGGTGCCGCCTGGGCAATGTTTCCAGGCGCCGAAAGCAGAGTCGCCAAAGATGAAACCATACCAGATTTCAGCCGGCCGTGCCATCCGGCGGGTGAGGCAGTGGGCAGAAGAACCGAACCCCGTTGCGCAGTTGTTATAGGTGCCATCCAGTTCGAGCTGCGACAGTTTGCGGGTGGGGCCAACAGGACGAAGCCCAGAAGGCCTATCAGCGGTTTCTGGACCGGGATCCCGAGAACCAGGAGGCCCGCCTCGGCCTGGGCTGCGTCCGGCTCAAAAGTGCGGGGATCTGGAACAGGCGTTGAAGTACCACGGGCGGCTGGTGGGTCTGTGCGAACGGCGGGCGGGTCTGAACCCGGCGGCGGTCGCACCGCGCCATGCGCGTTTGGCGCTCGCGCCGCGTGTGTTATCCTGATGGACGGCGCTATCGTCTAACGGTTAGGACGGAGCCCTCTCAAGGCTTAAATACGGGTTCGATTCCCGTTAGCGCTACCAAGCTGATACCTTATTTTACAATCACTTAGCCCACACAAGGAACCCAACGCGCAGCCATACGCAGCCGTGGCGGAGATGAAGCGGATTTCACTGTTTCATCCGCTGCCCTTCACCGGCCTTCTGCATGGCGGTGTTCCAAAGTTCGGCCGCAGCTACTTCATCCCGGCTGAAAGCATGGCTGTAGACCGTGGCGGTGACGTAGACCGAGGAGTGTCCCAGCCGCTTTGAGACCGTGGGGAGCGAGGCTCCGGCCGCGAGCAGTTGGCTTCCGTGCGAATGGCGCAGCGAATGCAGCCCGATGCCTTTCAAGCCCACCTTGCGCGCCAGCAGGCACGCTGCGGCGGTGACGGTATCGGGTTTCAGATAGTCGCCTTCCGGGGTGGCAAACACCAGGTTCAGATCCGCGCGGTAGTCCGGGCCGAACTGGCGGCGGTATTCTTCCTGTTGCTGCCGATGCGCCGCGAGGGCTTCAACAGAGATTGCGGGCAACGCGAGCGCGCGCGTCTTGCCATTCTTGGGCGCCTTGATGCGCAGGCCCGTTCGGGTTTGCTCCAGGGACCGCGAGATGCTCACCACGGGCGGCGCGGTGCCGAGAGTCAGATCCGCCCATCGGAGCGCGAGCAGTTCACCGCGCCGGCATCCCGTGGCGGCGGCTGTTACCAGGATCGGGTGCAACCAATGCCCGCGGGCCGCGTCCAGATACCAGTCAGTCTGCACGGCGTCCAGCGCGCGAGCCTCTTTCCTCTCGGGCGCCTTGATTTCCACGGCGTCAGCCGGGTTCATCCTCAGCAGCTTCCATCGAACCGCTTTTTCGAGTGCGCCATGAACCAGTCCTGCGATATGCTGGACCGTCTTTGCAGACAGCGGCGCGGGTTGCGCCTGTTCGCCTCGCCTGCGGCGCCGCTTCCGCTGTCCGCCCGACTTGCGGAGTTGATTGTATAGGCGTTCCAGCATGAGCGCGGATAGATCCTGGAGTGCAACCGATTCGAGTTGCGGCAACACGTAACCGGCGAGCTGGCGGTAACGCTCGACCGTCTTTGGTTCGCAGTTGTGCTCGGCGTGTTCTCGAAACCACTCCCGCATGAACTCTCCGAACGTCGTCGGGTCGGGCCTGACAAGGAGACCCTCGGTCTTCTCCGCCTTCAAACGGCTCAGTTCCGAGTCCGCGTCCGATTCCCGCGCGAACCCAGCCCGAGAGATGCGAATGCGGCGGCCGTTTTCGCCCTCCCCCGCGTCCAACTCGAAACACCAGACTGATCGGCCGGATCGGTAGGTGCGCTTGAAGATGGTGCCTCTCATTGTGCGCCCCGTATCTTCGCGGCCCGTTTCGCGAAGTCCGCGAGTGCCTGGCGGAACGCATCACGGCGCTCTGGCTTCTCGTTCTGTTGATTCAGCGCATCGATGGCGTCACGGAACTCAAGCGCGATTTCCTTCTGGTCAGGACCGTCATACCACACAAACACGAAGCCCCGACGGGAATCGTCCGACCTTGACGGCTGGTTGAGCGGGATGGGACGAAACGCTACGCGAGGTTCCCCGGCACCGAGGTCTTCTGCGAGAGCCCTCTGGAACACCGCGCTGAGTTCCTTCATTCCGTTCTCGTCCGCCACGCGCGCAAATTGAGCTAATGCCCTGCCCTTGGGCGGTCGGCTGAGTTCGTAGCGGACCACGGTTGAAATGGAGAGCCCAAGGCGCTCTGCGAAGGATTGCTGTGTATCACCGAGCGCCAGACGAAGCTCTCGGACTGTGCTCAGGAGTGGATGTTTTGGATTCATGGGCATCGGTTGTTATCCCCGTTGACTTGTCCGTTCGGATAAGCTAGTATGGACTAGTCAGCATGGATTATGCCACCAATGACGAGTCAGAGTCAAGACAAAAGGGGGTCAAATGGACACGTTAGAACGGCAACCGGCTACGATGACGGCAGATGAGGCGCTTCGGGTGCTCGGGAAGTGCATCAGTCGCAGCAGCTTCTACAACGCGATCAACCGTGGCGAGGTGCCTCACTTGCGACTCGGGAAGCGGATCATCATTCCGCGCCACGCCTTCGACAAGTGGTTGGAATCGGCCATGGCTACGATGAAGCGGACGCCTGCGGCGTAGGGGCCGAGGATGACTCCAGAGAGCCTGCCAGGACGCCCGCTCGACGCGAGGGATTTTGATGCGCTGGCCTGTTGCGGCATCCCGCGCGAACTTGCGGAGCAGGCCTTGCTACGTCGGGTCGCGTCCACAGATGGCGCCGCGATCGTTGGGCGCAACGGCCCGGGCCATTACGGCGGCATCATCTTCCCCTATGTTTGGCCGGGAGTGGACGGCGCGCGGGAATACCGGCTGCGGCGGGATCACCCCGAGATCGAGTACAAGGACGGCCGACCGCGGGACCGGGCCAAGTATGTCTCACCGCCGGGCCGCGGAAACCTGTTGTATTTCGTGCCAGGAACGAACCCGGCCTGGCTTCAAGATGCTGGAGTGCCACTCGTGGTAACCGAAGGTGAGAAGAAGGCGCTGGCTTTGTGGAGGCTGGCCTGGCATGCGAACGGCGAAGTGAACCCACGGTTTCTCCCCGTCGGGTTGAGTGGCGTTTGGAGCTGGTGCGGGATCATCGGCAAGGAAGCCGGAGCGCATGGTGAACGCCGAGATGTGAAGGGTGCAATAGCGGACTTGGCGCGCATCAATTGGACCCAGCGGCGAGTATTCATCCTATTCGATGCGAACGTGTTGGACAACTCCAGCGTAAGGGCAGCGCGGAAGAACTTGGCGCACGAACTGCGGGGCCGTGGCGCCGGGGTGCTGTTTGTGGATATGCCGGATGTGGCCGGCGTCAATGGCGTGGACGATCTTCTAGGCTTGTGGGGCCCAGAGCGCGTGTTGGGGTTGTTTGAGTCAGCGAAGCCGGCATCGGGTATCGAATTCCACGAAACGGATCTTGGGAACGCCGAGCGCCTTATTTCGGCCTACGGCGCCGACTTGCGCTATTGCGGCAAGCGCGGTTGCTGGTTTGTATGGGACACCTTG
>PLEM01000537.1 GCA_003137035.1 Bryobacterales bacterium
CGACAGGCGCCCGGTCCCGCCGGCTCCGAGTCGGGCCTCATCAGCGACTTCGAGGGAGAGCGGGTGAGCGCGAAGTTCGGCGCCGGCTGGGGGCCGACCACCGACTCGATGATGGGGGGCAAGTCCACCGTGGAGCTGAAGCTTGAGCCGGGCGGCGCCCAGGACAGCCACGGGTCACTGCTGGTTACGGGCGAGGTGCGGCCCGGGTCCCAGTTCCCCTGGGCCGGCGCCATGTTCTCGCCAGGACCCTACCCAATGACGCCCGTCAATCTCTCGTCAAAGCAGCGGCTCTCGTTCTGGGCCAAGGGCGACGGCAAGAGCTACAACGTCTTGGTGTTCGCCCGCGTTCTGGGAATGCAGCCCGCGTTTCAGAGCTTCCAGGCAGGCGTCGAGTGGAAGCAGTTCAGCTTCCCGTGGACGTCGTTCAAGGGCATCGACGGACACGACGTGATGAGCATCATGTTCACGGCCGGCGCCGAGCCGGGCAAGTTCGTTTTCCAGATCGACGACGTGCGATTGGAGTAGGGCCATGGTTGCCGTTCACGGCCACCGGGGGGCGCGGGGCGTCCTTCCCGGGAACACACTGGCGGGCTTCCTCTACGCGATCGAGGCGGGCTGCGACGCCATCGAGCTGGACGTGCTGGCGACCCGCGACGACGTCCTGGTGGTTTGCCACGACCCGGTGTTGAAGCGGCGCGTCATTCGCGAGCTGACGCTTCCGGAGTTGCGCGTCCCCACCCTGCGCGAAGTGCTCGAGCTGGCCCCGCGCGGCCAATTCCAGTTCGACATCGAGGTGAAGAGCTTCCCCCGTCGCCCGCGCTACTCGGCGCCGCCCGAGCGGCTTGCGGAACTCCTGTTCGAGGAGATCGAGCGGCATCGGCTCGGCCCTCGCGCGATGGTGCTGTCGTTCGATTTCCGCGTGCTTCGCGCGATGCGCCAATTGACCCCGGCGATCCGCCTGGCCGCTCTCTACCACATCGGCACGCGCGATTTCGTCTCGATCGCTCGCGACGCCGGCGCGGAGACGGTCGCACCCTATCACCGCCTGGTCACCGCGCGCAAAGTCGCCGCCGCGCACCGCGCCGGAGTTCAAGTGATTCCCTGGACCGCCAACCGTCCCCGAGACTGGAAGCGTCTAGTAAGAGCCGGGGTGGATGGCATCATCACCGACCAACCCGCTGCGCTGATCGAGTACCTGCGCTCTTTCACGCTTTCCGGCCGATCGCCAGAAGGTGCGGGCTGACGCCGATCAGGTCCGGCTCGTGCTCCACGCTGCGAACCAGGTCGAGGAGGCGATTGCGGCGCGCGGGGTCCGCCCAGCGCTCGTCGAAGTTGGCCGCGAGCCAGCCCGGGGCGTCGATGAAGCCGCGCGTCACCGAATCCATCAGCGATGCGAAGCGGTTGATCGCGGCAGCGACCTGGATGCCCCCCGGGCGAAGCACGCGACGCGCTTCCGCGAGCGCCCGGAGCCGGGCGCTCTGATCGGCCGGTATCGAAGCAACTCCGCGAAGGTATGGAAGGATTCCTGCGCGCAGTGGAAGAAAGCCGGGCTCCGGTTCTCCACCGCGGGCGAACCGTGGATTGAGCGGGAAGTAACCTGGAACTATTACTACCTCAGGAGCGCACTTACATACGACCGTTTCTTCGGCGAGCACATTCTTTCGCAGGCCGGCATCTACCAGTACTCGATGGGATTCCAGGGAGCGGCGCGGGACCCGCTGCAACACGCGCTGCCGCTCATCTTCAGCGATCCCGCGATCGTCAAGGAAACCCTTCGCTACACGCTGAAAGAGGCGCGCGCGGACGGCTCCATTCCCTACCGGTACAACTCCGCGACGGCGTCGCGGAAATTCTCGAGCACGCGGGCGCGGCGCACTTTGTGGGTGGCGGTGAGTTCGCCGCTCTCGATCGAGAAGTCGCGGTCCAGGATGCGGAACTTGCGGATCTGCTCGAAGGGGGCGAGGTGGCGGTTGACGCGGGCCACCGCTTCCTGAACCTCGCGCGCCACCGCCTCCGGCCCTTCCAGGCCCTCGGCGATGCCGCTCGCGACCGTGATCAGCGCGGTGACGTGCGGCTGCCCATCGCCCATCAGCACGATCTGACTCACGATCGGCTCCAGGTGGAACAGCGACTCGATGCGCGCCGGGAAAATCTTCTTGCCGCTGGAGGAAACGATCATCTCTTTCTTCCGGCCCTTGATGGACAGGTAGCCGTTCGCGTCGATCTCGGCGAGGTCGCCGGTGGCGAGCCATCCGTCGCAAAGCACCTGCGCGGTGGCCTGCGGGTCGTTGTAGTAACCGGCGAACAGCGTGGCGCTGCGGATGAGCATCTCGCCGTCCTCGGCCAGCCGCACCTCGACGCCGGGCATCGGCAGGCCGATGCTCCCGGCTCTGGGGGACGCGGGCCGATTGATGATCACGATGCCGCCCTCGGTGAGTCCGTAGCCTTCGATGAGCGGCAGCCCGATTGCCAGGAAGAACTCGTTCAATTCTTTACCCAGGGGCGCCGAGCCGGACGCGCAAACGCGCAGCCTGCCTCCAAAGCGCACCCGCATGCGGCGGAACAGGAGCCGGTCGGCGAGCTTCAGCAGGGGCCGCTTCCACAGGGCGAGGCGC
>PLEM01000022.1 GCA_003137035.1 Bryobacterales bacterium
CCCCGGCAACCAGGGGACGCAGGTCGCCAACATCAACCAGAACCAGGTGGCGGAGGTCTCGATTCTGACCTCGGCCTATGGGGCTGAGTTTGCCAAGGGCCCGGTGACCTTCCAGGCGTACGGCAAGAGCGGCGGAGCGCAGTTCCACGGCGGGGGGTACCTGTATGCCCGCAATGGAGTGTTCAACGCCAACGATTGGTACAACAACAGCCAGAAGCTCAAGGCGCCGCAGGACAGCTTCTACTATCCCGGCGGCGACTTTGGCGGGCCGGTTCTGATCCCGGGAACGGGTTTCAACAAGAACCATGACAAGTTGTTCTTCTACACCGCTTACGAGAACATGAGGCAGGCGCCCGCGGGCAGCTTGACCAGCTATTTCGTGCCCGACGCTCAGATGCTGAATGGCGACTTCAGCCCGGCCCACATTGCATCTCTGGGATCCGGCTTCACCAACGCGCGCAGCACAGGCGCGCAGCCCCTCGGCGGGAACGCCACCAGCGGGGACGGCATCCAGTTCCCGGGTGGGATGATTCCGCCGTCCATGCTGGATCCGAATTCGAAGATCTACACGAACTTGTTCCCGAAGTCGAACACCAACGTGGCGACGAACACCACGGGCAGCAACTACCAGTGGTTCAACGGACCGAATGCGAACCGCTGGGAGTTCCGTCTACGCGGCGACTACAACATCAGCCAGAACACGAAGCTGTTCGTGAGCTGGAATCGCCAGCGAGAGGCCTCTTCGAGCCCCATCAGCATTTGGTGGTCGATCGGCGGATCGCTGCCGTATCCAACCGCGCAGAATGCGACGCAAAGGTCCGATATCTGGAACGCCAGCCTGGTGCACGTGTTCAGCCCGACGCTGACCAACGAATTCGTGTTCTCCCAGGCCAAGTTCGTCAACCCGATCCATCTGGCCGACCCGAGCGTGGTGGATCCTGGCAAGCTCGGCTTCAAGATGACGGGCATTTTCCAGAACAAGTACATGCCGCAGATTCCCAACGTCTACGGCTGGAACAATGCCGCGGTCGGTTTCGGCACGTATCCCTACGGAGCGGACTGGCCGGCTGGAGGCGCGAATTCCTTCGGCAAAATGTCGAACACTCCGAACATCTCCGACAACATCACCAAGGTTGCGGGAACGCACACCATCAAGGCCGGCTTCTACTGGGACTATGCTCGCAATAACCAGGTGGCCGGCGGCGGCCCTGGCGACTCCACCCAAGGCGGAGCCGACTTCGAGAACTGGGGCGCGCATAGTACGGGCAACAACCTGGCCGACATCATTATGGGCCGCCCGTCGGGATTCGCCCAGCAGAAAGACCTGCCTGTGGCGGACTTCAAATACTATCAATACTCGTTCTACGTGAACGACCAGTGGAAGGCCTCCCGCAGGCTTACCCTGACTCTGGGTCTGCGCTTCGAGCACATGGGCGAATGGGTTCCGGCCAGCGGACCGGGCCTGGCGGTGTGGGATCAGTCCTTGTACAACAACACCACGAGCGCACCATCCTGGACCGGCCTGACATGGAATGCTATCAATAAGAGCATTCCGATGTCCGGCTTCCCCTCGAAGCCGCTCTTCATCGAGCCGCGCTTCGGCTTCGCCTACGACATATTCGGCGACGGCCGGACGGTAGTTCGCGGCGGCGCGGGGTTGTTCCGCTACCAGTTGGCTTACAACAGCATCAGCGGCGCCGACTACAGCGCTCCGCTCAACAACCTCGACCTGGGCGCGACCTGGGGCTGCTGCGTGGGCTGGAATCAGTTCAACCAATACTCTCCGGCACTCCCGGGAGCCTTTGGGCTCGGTTCCGGGCCTGGCGGCGTGCTGACCAAGGGCGACGAAGCAACGCCCAACACCTGGACCTATAACGTCACGATTTCGGAGCGGGCGCCCTGGCATTCCGTTGCGGAATTCCAGTACTCGGGCAACCGGTCCTACGACATGATGCTCCGCGGCCCCTTGAGCAACATCAACAAGGTTCCCGCGGGCGCCTTCTTCAGGGCGGACCCGCTAACCGGCGTGATCAACGATCCGAGCGTTAGCGGTTTCCCCTCGAACGACTACCGTCCGATGCGGAACTACACGGACATTACGAATGTCGGGCACGGCAGCTACTCCAACTACAATGCCTTGATCGCCACCTGGCAGAAGCAAACCGGCCGGGTGACCTTCACGACGAACTACACCTTCAGCAAGGTGCTCGGCATTCGCGACAACCAGACCGACAACGGTGGCAACGGCAACGGGCCCACGCTCTACCCATGGGGCATGGCCCAGAACTACGGCGTCCTGTTCTTCGACCGTACGCACATCTTCAACGCGGCGTACGTGATCAACCTGCCCAGCCCGGTCAAAGGCAACATGTTTGCCGGCGGGGTAGTCAACGGCTGGGTGGTTTCGGGGATCACGCAAGCACAGAGCGGCGCCCCGCTCCAGCCCGCTTCCGGCAACGGCGCTTTGAATGCACAGTGGCCCGGCAACTTCACGCCGAGCATCCAACTGGGCACCAACGCGTGGCCCGGCCAAGGGATGTTTCCCAAACTCATCTGCGATCCGCGCAAGGGCCTGAGCTCCGGGCAGTATTTCAACCCGGCCTGCTTTGCGCCGCCTGCCGCGGGCACGCAGGGCGACATCATCTGGCCGTACGCCAAGGTCCCGCCGTACTTCAACAGCGACCTGGCGATCTACAAGAACTTCAGCTTCAAGGAGCACCACAAGGTTCAGTTCCGGTTCTCGATGTTCAACTTCCTGAACCATGCGCTTCCGACGTTCAACGCGGGCGGCAACGCCGATGTCACGTTGAACTTCAACGGAGGCAACAACGTGCTTTCGCAGACCAACCTGAACGCGCTCACCACCGGCAAGCCGCTTTACAAGACTGGCCGGCGCGTGGTCGAGTTCGCCTTGAAGTACAACTTCTAACCCCAGCCCAAGAGCTGGACAGCCAAGGGGGGCGGCGCAAGCCGCCCCCCTTTTTTGTTCCGCGGTCCTGAGTAGCGCCAACGGCCAGACCGCCGGCGCCTGAAGTTTCTACATTTGTGGGGCAG
>PLEM01000452.1 GCA_003137035.1 Bryobacterales bacterium
CAGATATTCTTCGCCACAGCCAGCAGAAAACTCGCGTCGCTTTTCGAGAAGAAGTTCGACTTTCTGGGGTCGAAATTCCAGCGCCTTGTGCTTGAGCGAGAGGCGAGAAATCCGGTCGCGCTGTGACGCAGCGATTCGCTCGCCGACGCCAATTCAGTGAATTGGAGGTTTCCGCTTTCGGGCAGGACGAGTCCGGCAGAATCGAAGAGACGATTTTGCGGTTTGCGCCGGGTGTTTTGGAGAACGCTTCCAGCCAGGTTCGCACACTTGCGGAGAATCTCGCCCGGGCGAGGGCTTGTCTCCGAAAGACCGATCTGAGTCGGCAACCCTGGAAAGCTCGACGGAGCTTCTTGTTTCGACATCTCAAGAGGACCCGGCATCCGAAGGGGGGGTGCATGTATCCAGATTGCGAAAACGCGTCGATTCGGCGCTCCCATGCCATCTCTCGCGCGGGATCACTGAGTATTATCGCGGAGGCTGGGCACGTTGTTAGGCCAGCAATTCACGCTCGAACCGGAAACGTGCAGATCCAAAGGATCGGTCTTCGACAGGCCTCGACGTTTCCTGGATTCTGCCGAATCCACGAACTTGAATTTGGTCGGTTTGAGAACACCAAAGCCTGCGAGACAGAGGATGCGTGGATACTGCAGCTCTTTCGGACTGCATGTTGGGAACTGCGCACCGTCACGGACGGCATAGGAACATTGAATCGCATGCGAGCTGCATACAACTCTCGAGTCGATGAAAGCCTGAAGGGCCTTTTGCGGCTTGACGGCCTGAGAGCTAGGTCACGCAACCTCGACGACCAACAGCGATTGCTCACAGAATCAATAGCGCGGCTAGCGAAACATAGGGCGAGATTCGCGCGGGAGATCTTTGCGCCGCTGAAACGAGATCTGATTGACGGTGGCTGCCGCATGCGCGGTTTGACACTCGTTATCGATATCGTATTGCCTCTATGTCTGGCGGGGAGCGGAGCATTTACCTGGCTGACTCTTGGGAACGGACGAAAGAGGAACGTTCTGGCACTGCTTCAGGTCCTTCCGACTGTGACCGGCACACGCATTGGCATGCTTGCGCCGGCGGCAACATACGATTGCATCGCGGGATACTTCATTCAAAGCGTGAACCATACTGGCGGCCTAGCGACGATGCTCCAGACCTGGATGACACATGGAACTGAGCAGTGGTTCCTGAAGCCAAGCGTTTGGAGCACGCTTCCGCAGGCAACTCGGTCGGCGATAGAAGGTGCGCTAGGACCGCCATACGACCTCGCTGAGGTTTGCGATCACGGCCTTTTTGCCGACATCCTGAGTGGGCGGTTCTGAGTCGGACGTACCCGGCTGTACATCGCGATTCTACTAGCCGAGCAGAAGCGCGGGCGAAGAGCGACCCGAGCGATCGCAATCACCGCGATCGAATTCCCGCTCTTCTGCGAGATCGCTTCCAAGATCCTCCAGGTCCGGCGAGCGAAGACGGGTTCTGGGTTGGCGCCGCTGGTCTCGGCTGAGATGCGGATGGGAATGCGAGATCTCTCGGCCGCTAGTCGGTGCGGTTGACTGGGGAAGACCCTCCTGGCGCATGTTCTTCCAGAATCTTCCCGCGCCTCGGGTCGATCCGCGCCGCAAGTTCGGTGCTGACCTTGAAGTGGGGCAGGCGCTTCGGCTTGACCGCGACCAGTTGACCGGTGCGCGGGTTGCGTCCCCTGTACGCCCTGTAGCTCCGGATCTGGAATCTCCCGAACCCGCGAACTTCGATCTTCTCGCCTCGGCGCATGGACTGCTCCAGGCAGTCGAAGACGGTGTTGACCAGCAGCTCAACCCGAGACCTGGGCATGTGCCCCTTCTCGCAGATGCGCTCGATCAGGTCGGCGCGGGTCATGCCACCGGCCCCGTGCCTACCTAAGCGACAGGGCCAGCTTCAGCCCGGCAGCCACGCCCTTCTCATGCGTCACCTTCTTCACTCGGGCGCGTTCCGCGGGTTTGAGTCTCCGCATGGTGCCCAAGTACCGCCCCTGGAGCTTGCGGGCTCTGGCCAGCTTCGGGCTGGTCTTGGCGGGGCGGCGCGCGGTGCTCACGGCGGGCGGCTGTTTGATCGTCGCTGGCGCCGAGCTTACCGTTGGCGTGGCCACCGGTTTGGCCATGGCAGATACGATCACGCCCTGGAGTCGGCGGGCGACATCCGCTTCGACCATGGCGACGAAGCGAGCAACAAAATCTCGGACAAGGGCATCCATCTGAGGGGTTAGCATTTGGCCGCGAGTATAGCGGAAGTCGGCGGCGCGGGTTGCAATCTACGAACGGGGCCGCCCCAACCGTTTTTCGCGGATGGAACAGCCCCGCTTGTTGTCTTCCCTCAGTCCCGGTCAACCCGTCTGCGGCGTGCTCGGACATCTCGCCACAGCGCCAGGAAGCCAAGGACGAGCAACGGCCAGAACTCAGCCGGACCCGTGTTGCCTCCACCGACCACACATCCGCAGCCGCCGGACGCCTTGGTGGTCGTCGCCGCGCCATCGTTTCCAGCACTGTCCCGTGCGCCCGTGTAGCCCCCCTCTCGTCCGGCCGCCCCGGCATCATGCGTGCCACCGGTGGCCGCATCTGCAAATGCAACTCCACCGTCGAAGGCCACAGAAACAGGGGCGTCGGACGCTGGTGTGATGACCAGGGTGTCCGCCGATGGGGGCGTGGCATCCGCCAGGGCACCATCGCGCGCGCTCGCGTCGGCTCGGATCGGGAGATCTGGGATGGCGTCCGCGATGGCGGCGTCGGCGAAAGTGATGGGCGGAGCGGCGTCATGCTGTGGCTCGGGAGAGACAGATGTACCGGTATCCGTGACGGTCACGGCATCCCTGTTCGCGCCGGTGTCCATCGCCGCGGTTCCAGAGTCATCCTGGCCAGCTTCGAGGGGAGCGTCGACGCCACCGTCACGCGGCAGCTCAGGTCTCGGTCCAGGGCCAACCTCCGATCCGCTCGCGCAAACGGAGGCGCAAGCCGGATCAGCACAATCGACGAGGCCGTCGCAGTCGTCGTCGATGCCGTTGCAGA
>PLEM01000434.1 GCA_003137035.1 Bryobacterales bacterium
GGCATCACGCAGCACATCGGCGCCTACCAGGTGGAGAAGAACGGCCGGCGCATCTCGTTCATCGATACCCCGGGGCACGAAGCGTTTACCCGCATGCGTGCGCGCGGCGCCAAGGTGACCGACGTGGTGGTGCTGGTGGTGGCCGCCGACGACGGCGTCATGCCACAGACCGTCGAGGCCATCGATCACGCGCGCGCGGCCCAGGTGCCGATTGTGGTGGCCATCAACAAGACCGACAAGGCCGACGCGCAGCCCGAGCGCGTCATGCAGCAGCTTTCCGACCGCGGGCTGGTTCCCGAGGCCTGGGGCGGAGACGCCGTCATGGTTCCCGTATCCGCGCGCACCAAGAACAATATCGACCTGCTGCTGGAGATGATCCTGCTGGTTTCGGACCTGCAGGATTTGAAAGCCAATCCGAGCCGGCCCGCGCTGGCCACGGTGCTGGAGGCGGAACTGGACCGCGGCCGCGGACCGGTGGCCACGGTGCTGGTGCGCAACGGCACGCTGCACGTAGGCGACTACTTCATCTGCGGCTCGGTCTTCGGTAAGGTGCGGGCGCTCTATAACGACCGCGGCCTGCCGATCAAGGAAGCCGAACCCTCGCAGCCCGCCGAGGTGCTGGGGCTGGATTCGCTGCCCGAGGTCGGGGACACGCTGCAAGTGGTCACCGACACCGCCAAGGCCAAGCAGATCGTGATCTACCGCGCGTCCAGGGCCCGCGAGCAGCTCATGGCCAAGAGCTCGCGCATCACCCTGGACCAGTTGCACCAGCAGATCAAGGAAGGAGAGGTCAAGGAACTCCGCATCATTCTCAAGGCCGACGTCGGCGGCAGCGCCGAGGTGCTTTCCGACACGCTGCAGAAGCTCTCCAACGACAAGGTGAAGATCCGGGTGATCTCCAGCGGCGTCGGCGCCATCACCGAGACCGACGTGCTGCTGGCTTCGGCCTCCAATGCCGTGGTGATCGGGTTCAACGTCCGCCCCGACCGCAACGCCAGCGCGGTGGCCGAGCAGGAGAAGGTGGACATCCGGCTGCACACCATCATTTACGATCTCACCGACGAGATCAAACGGGCCATGACCGGAATGCTGGAGCCGGTTTTCAAGGAGGTTTACCGCGGCCGCGCCGAGGTGCGCGACACCTTCCGCATCAGCAAGGTCGGCACCATCGCCGGCTGCCTGGTGATCGACGGCTCGGTGGCCCACAACAGCGAGATCCGGGTGCTGCGCGACAATGCCGTCATTTACACCGGCAAGATCGGTTCGCTCAAGCGGTTCAAGGACGACGCGAGCGAGGTTCGCAGCGGGGTGGAGTGCGGCATAGCGATCGAGAACTTCAACGACATCAAGCCGCGCGACGTGCTGGAAGCGTTTGTGACGGAGCGCGTGGCGCCGGAGGTTCTCGTCTGATCCTGCAATGGCTACCATTGGCGTCCTCACCCTGGAGATGAGGCTGAACGACGCGCACTCTTTGAAAGACAAGCGCCACGTCGTGCAGAGCCTCAAGCAACGGCTGCGGCACAAGTTCAACGTGGCGGTGGCCGAGATCGATTGCCAGGAACTGTGGCAGCGGGCGGTGGTCGCCGCAGTCACGGTTTCGAGCGACCACGGGCATGCCGCCGCCCTCCTCCAGTCGGTCGAGAAGGAGGCCGCCTCGCTGCTGGGAGGCGAGCTGGTGGGCGCCACCGTGGAGTGGATGGAGTAATTCGCCATGGATGCCCACCGCGCCCTGCGCGTCTCCGAGGCGCTGCGGGAAGAACTGGCCGAGATCATCGAATACGAGTTGTCGGACCCGCGCCTCGCCGGCGTGACCGTGACCGGGGCCCATGTGACCCCGGATCTGCGGCACGCCCAGGTTCTGGTGGTCGCGGGCGGCTCGGGGGAACAGGGCCGGAAGGCCATCGAGGCCCTCGAACACGCCTCGACCTACCTGCGGGCGGAGCTTTCCCGGCGCCTGAGGCTGTGGCGGGTTCCCGAGCTGCATTTTGCAGCGGACGAGCCTGGTGGAGCCGCCAGCCGGGTGGAGGAGCTGTTGGCGCGGGTGCGGAAAAGCCAAAAAAAAGACACCGGGAACAGCGAGAAATAGCCCAAAAGATGTCACAATTCGTGCTACTTTTGTTTTTGTTGGCGCCCGGGGCGCTCCTGGGCCGCAACCTGCAGGGAGCGGGGGTACAGGCCGCACCCCGCGAGCTGCTGCGGCTCGAGGAGAGCTTCGACGCCATGGGCTCCACCTACACGGTGGCGCTGTACGGCTACGACCGCGACCGGATGCTGGCTGCCATCGAAGCCGCGTTCGAGGAAGTGCGGCGCATCGAGGGGTTGCTCTCCAACTACCGGCCCGAGAGCGACCTCAGCCAGTTAAACCGGTTTGCGGCCGAGCGTCCGGTGAAGGTGACGCCCGAGCTGTTGGAGTTCCTGGGCAGGTGCCTGGAATACAGTCGCCAGAGCGAGGGCGCCTTCGACATCAGCGTGGGTCCGCTGATGAAGGTTTGGGGGTTTTACAAAGGCTCGGGTCACCTGCCGCGCCAGGAGGAAGTAGGTAGAGCGCTGAAGAAGGTTGGGTATCGGAACATCCTGCTCGACCGGGAGAACCGGACGGTGCGCTTCGCTCAGCCGGGCGTGGATCTGGATCCGGGAGGCATCGGCAAAGGCTACGCGGTGGATCGCATGGTGGACGTCCTGAAGGAGAACGGCATTACCTCCGCGCTGGTCTCGGGGGGCGGCAGCAGCATCTACGCCCTCGGCTCGCCGAACAGCGACAAGGGCTGGGAGGTCAAGATCCGCGACCCCAGGAACCCGCGAAAGACCCTGGAGGATCTCTACCTCAAGGACCAATCCATGTCCACTTCGGGCAGCTCCGAGAAGTTCTTCATGGCCGACGGAAAGGTGTACAGCCATATCATGGATCCCCGTACCGGATATCCCGCCATGGGCACTCTGGCGGTTTCGGTGGTGGCCCCCAGGACGCTGGACAGCGAGGCCTGGACCAAGCCCTACTTCGTACTCGGCCGCCAGTGGGCGGCTCAACACAAACCCAAGGAATTTCGCGTTTTCATATGCGAGGACAAGGCGGAGCAGCCATGCGCATGGCTCCAATGAACAGCCGGTTTCTGGACGCCTGCCGGCGCCGTCCCACGGATGTAAGGCCCGTGTGGTTCATGCGTCAGGCGGGCCGGTACCTCAAACAATATCGGGAGATCCGTTCCAAACACGGAATCCTGGAGATCTGCAAGCGGCCGGATCTGGCAGCCACGGTGACCCTGCAGCCCGTGGAGATTCTCGACGTCGATGCGGCGATCATTTTCGCCGATCTGCTGTTGCCGGTCGAGCCCATGGGGCTGAAACTGAGGTTCTCGGTCGGGGAGGGCCCTGTGATCGAGAATCCGGTGCGAACCTCCGAGGACATCGACTCCCTGTCGATCTCCAACACCGACGACCTCGGTTACGTCGGCGAATCGATTCAGATCGCGGTGAAGGCGTTGGGCGGGAAGGTTCCGGTGCTGGGCTTCGTGGGAGCTCCGTTTACCCTCGCCAGCTACATCATCGAGGGGGGCGCGTCCCGCACCTTCCTCAAGACCAAGCGGATGATGTACTCCAACGAGACGCTGTGGCGGCGGTTGATGGGGAAGCTGGTGGACGTGCTCGGCCCGTTCGCCATCCTCCAGGTGGCCGCGGGCGCCCGCGCCATCCAGGTCTTCGATAGCTGGGTGGGGGCGCTGGGCCCCGACGATTACGTTCGCTACGTGGCCCCATATTCGCGCGCGCTGATCGAGCGCATCCGCTCCACCGGCGTCCCGGTGATCCACTTCGGCACGGGCGCGGGCGGCTTTTTCCGCGAACTCCACGCGGCCGGCGGCGACGTCCTGGGCGTCGACTGGCGCGTCAACATCGATCAGGCCTGGATGGATATCAGCTACCGCTCGGCCATCCAGGGCAACCTCGACCCGGCGGTCCTGTTCGCCCCGCTGCCCGAGTTGAAGATCAAGGTGACCGAGCTGTTGAAGCGCACGGGAACGCGGCCGGGACACATCTTCAATACCGGCCACGGCATCCTGCCGGAAACGCCCGTGGAGAGCGTGAAGGCCGTGG
>PLEM01000129.1 GCA_003137035.1 Bryobacterales bacterium
CCCATGAAGATTTCGTCCGCCTTGCCGGGGCCTTTTCCAAACACCTCCTCCCACGTTCCGGAGCTCTTGAATCCGGTAGCCTCCCAGATCTTGCGGAACTCCGGCAACAGGTTGTCCCGGTTCTTCTGGAGGTACTCCATCAACTCCTTGGGAACCGGCTTGGCAAACGCCGCATTCCCCAAAGCAGACCGGTCGCGCGAGTCGCCGATCAGCCCCACCTCGTTCTCCAGTTGGACCATGATCGCCCGGTGCGTCGTGTCCACCTCGCGAACGTGCCGCATCAGCGCCGCAAACGCCCGCGCGTCCGCTTCCCGGTTGTTCTCGCTCAGTGTCGAAAGCACTTCCACGGACTTGCCGTCGCCGATCTGCGCGCGCGGAAACCGCTCCTGGTCCGCCTTCACCCAAGGCGGCGCGAAGCTCGACAGCCCGTTCTTCCAGCTCGCGAACCACAGCCACACGATGCGCACGTTGTTCTGTCTGGCGCTCTCGATGGCCGCGTCCGCGATGCTGAAATCGTATTTGCCCTCCTCCGGCTCGATCCAGGACCAGGCCATCCCCGTCAGCACCGCATTCAGGTGAACCTTGTTGGCCAGCATCGGCCACACCGTCTTCATGTGCTCCAGGTTCGAGGAAATCGTATTGTTCAGCTCGCCCGATAGAACCAGGAACGGCTTGCCGTCCACGATGAGTTGTGTGGCCAGCCCGCGCTTCTCCAAATGCGGCGTCTGCGAATACACCGGAGCCACCGCCCAGAGGATCGCGCAGGCTAGTAGAGTTCGCACCTTCATTGAGTCACCTCGTCAGCGCGATTCTATCACTCGCGTTCAGCCGGTGGGTGGGGAAGCCCTTTCAGGCTGCCGCCGGGTTTCGACCCGGCGTCCGCGCAACACTAGCTCTCAGGAATCCAACGGCGCATAGTGTGAGACGCCAAGCATGGGCCGGGTTGAAGAAATCGAATCGGCAATTGACGGCTTGCCGCCCGAGGAGTAACGCCGCGACCGTAAGGAAGCGGTTTCGAGGAATTCTAAATGCTCTCCCAGCTTTCCGCCGAAGACCACCCTCCGCTGCAGCAACCGCATCCTCACTCACTGGACTGTGAATCTGACCGGCAATACCGCGGCATTAGCCTCCGGGTTGTAGTAGTCGTACAGCAAGGACGGAGCGGTCGACGCATTGATGCCGAAACGTGGACGGAAGCTGAAGTCGAACTTACTCCCTCCAGCGCTAGGCCACAAATAGAACACAACTCGATCCGGCTGCACTTCGTATCCGTCGACACCGGCATCCTTGGTTCTCTCCAACGACTCTCGATCCACCTCGGCGCCCGGTGGCAGCCCAATCTCCGCAATCATCATGCCGTAGCCGCGGAACCCGATTCGCTCTGCTTCCACTCGACAAGCCAAAGCCTCGCCAATCTTCGCCTGGCGCCGATCGAAGGCGACCCTCAGTTTAAGCGCCGTCGTGTCTCCGGATTTGAGCTTCTCAACCTCCGCGGCTTGCGACTGCGCCCATGGCACCCAGTAGGTGGCGATCGCGTTGGCCTGCAAAGGGCCACGGTCCCCGGCCCGCTGGATCTCAACCTGGTTACTCCCCCTCGACAGTCCCTTGCCGACTTCGATCACTTTCGGGCCGGCGGCCTCGGTAGGATGCGGGAGTTGTATTGACGCCAGCGTCGCCCCATTCACCAGGATTGTCGCCGAGCTGTCGGCGGCGCCGCCTGTTCCCGGAGGCATCGCCACGATCATCGCCTCGATCACGTTCTGGGTCGCTTGCGTGGAGAACCATGTGCAGTAGCGGTCCTTGTGCGTGAGCAGGTACTGCAGGCCGCGATTTACCAGCTCTTCCTCGGCCGGGTTGCGATCCAGCGCCTGCAACCGGGCCAGTGCCTCGACGGCAAGCGCGGTCGTTTCCAGCCGGCCCGCGAAGCCCCATCCATAGAATGGCGTGGTATTCGCCTCCAGGTTCCAGTAGGTTGTGGCGCCCTCCTCGTGAGCCAGGCCTGAAAGCAACTCCCGCGCGTTTGCGATGTGCGTTTCGTGCTTGGCGCCGGCCGCCGCAATTGCGTAGTTCCCGACCAGGTATGGGTTCCTCCATTCGCCGATCCGGTCGTCGAGATAAGACAGTGCCTTCTTCACCGATGCCTCGACGCCGCCTCGGTCCTTCGCATCGAGCAGTCCGCTCGATGTGGCCAGCGCTCGTGCCACATATGCGGTCTCCGCCGCGTCCTCTTTCTGGCTCTTGGTCAGCCAGTCATAGCGCGTCCACGCGCCCGTTTGCGTCTGCTGCGAAACCAGGTACGCCCTGGTCTTTGACACCAAACCGGGCTCGACTTCAATGAATTCGCTCGCCTCGGACAAGAACCTCACAACGTATGCACTGAGTGCGACGTTCTCCGATGTCTTCGTCCAATATCCAAAGCCTCCACTCGCCTTCTGTAGCGAGGGCAACAGTGCATACGCATCCTGCACGGCCTTTCTGGCTCCCGCCAGAACCTGTGCGTGAGCATCGCCCGGCTCGGCCTTTTCGATGCCGGCCTTCTTGAGCAATTTCAAGGCATGCAGACTCACGTAAGCGATCGACGTGATTTGTTCGGCGCAGCCGGCCGGTTTCTTCCCGATACCACCCATCGCATCCAGCACGTGCGCAATCAGGTTCGGGTAGATCCGTATCTCCGCATCCATCGAATCCGGAATCGCTGTCTGCGGGATTTGTATCTCCAGCGTCCGATGTTCGCCGGCAAGGATGCGGCCCGAGGTGAATGAAATCTCCTGGCCGTCGGGATGGACCTGAATCTCGCGCTCCACAGCGTCTCCGGTTTCGCTGTTACGCGCGCTCACCCGTTGCTTTCCGGGGTTCGCTCTCGATTCGGCCTTGAACGTGAATACCGCGCGCGCATCGCCCCCCGCATCGACCGTTACCTTCTGCTGAGCCGGTGAGAGCATAGAGAACCACGATTCCGGCTTCAGCTCCGCCAACAAGGTCTGCTGCTGTTCGGAGTAATTGCGCAGCACCACCGGCAGACTGATCTGATCCCCCTGAGTGAGCACCTTCGGCGGATCGTGTTCCACAAAGAACGGCTGAAAAGTCCGCAACTCCTTCTGCGAGACGCCCACCTGCCCCGCTTCGGTCGAAGCAATCACCGACATCGACCAGGCCGTGATGTTGTCCGCCATCGGGAACTCGATGTGCGCTTGTCCCTGCGCGTTCGTGATCACCTCTGGTTTCCAGACGAGGGTCTCGGGGAAATACTTACGAAGCCGGGGTGTGAACAAGGGTTTCTCAACGGGTGGTGTTCCTGGAACGCCCGTGGCGGCCGTGCTGGATACCTCCGCCGACGCGGTACTCAGAATCGGTGCTTCGGCGGTGACCGCAATAGTCTCTGAGACTGAGCCGATGCGCAACATCGCGTCCAGTTTCGTGGTCGAACCCATTTGAACCGGGACCTGGGAGATCACGGTGACTTGGAACCCCGTCAGGTCGAACCGCACTTCGTATTGGCCGGCCGCCATCCCGGAAATCACATAGACTCCGTTGATGTCGGTCTTCGTCGTGTCGCTGCGTCCGCTCTGGGATATTGCCGTGACCGCAACATTCGGGACCACGGCTCCGCTCGGATCGGTAACCACACCCCAGATGGCGCCCGCGCCGGACGGCAGTGGCCCCTGGCTCGTGGTCAGCTTCCTACCAGCATCCTTGGCGGCCAGTTCAGTCAATACGCGGCTGAACTCGGCGACGTTGAAAGACTGTTCCAGTTTGTTCTCCGGCCCGTAACTCGAGACATCGATGAACGCCAACTCCTGCGTCACCGGTGTCACCTCCGTCGCCCGCTTCTCCTTCGCGGCGCCGTAGTCGTAGCGCGTTGAGACGTCCACCCGGTCCGAGTACCGGCTTCGCTTTGCGAACGTGAAGTGGTACGGGCGGCCCCACGGATCCAGAAGTCGATTGCCCTGAAGGTTCGCGGACGCCAGGATGGGCCTGAGTTCCTCTTCGTTTTGCGGGAACTGCTTGGTCCTGGCGAAGTGTTCTCCGAGAGCGCGCTCCAGGTCGGACGTCTCCGCGACGAAGTAATGCACTGACGACGTCCATTCCTGCACGTCGTCCCACGATGGCGCTTGGGGCGAATCGAAGATCCCGTCGGGCCCCGCGCTGCTGACCGACACCCTGAAGTATGGGCCGCTCGTTTCGAAGGCGAACCTGTACCGGCGTCCCCACGGATCCAGCAATGCGTTCGTGTCGACGTTTCTTGCCCCCATCGCCTGCCGCAGCGTCGCATAGTCCCGAATGTAGTTGCCCGTTCGTTTCGGGTACTCCCGCACCACCTGGTCGATGATCTGCCCGATCTTACGGAAGTACGGCCATTGCATGGGGGCCGCCTTCACATCGTCTGCCGTGCCGGGAATCTTGTCCGGACCGTTGCTATGGAACGTCAACACGTCGTAGGGTCCGCTGACCGAAAAGTGGGCCTGGTAGGGAACTCCCCACGGGTCCACGATCTTCGCGAGGTCGATTGTCTTAGCGGCTAGGATTGCCTTCAGCTCTGCATCGTTTGCCGGATACCGCCCCTCACTCGCGAAGGTCTTTTCCAGCACGCTTCTCGCCGGCGCAAGCGATTTGCCGATTGAATCGGAGTACACCTGCCCCGCTCCGCGAACATAGTCCTCGCCGCCCGCTAGCTGAACGTTTCCCGACCACCAGCCATATCGCGCCGAACACATCAGCGCCTCGGCAACGAGTTCAAGATCGGCGCTGAATGGCTGGCTGGCATCGAGCCCCAACAGATCGCGATAGCCGATGTCGGCTATTCTCCCTACGTGGCTCTCCCACAGATAGTCGTAGATGGAGAACCCGTAGGGCCGTCCAAACTCTTCGTCGGTGCGAACGCGCTCAGCCACTGCACGATCGAAGACCAGAATCCCCAGCGCGCTCTCCACGGGCGCACCCTTGGGAGATCGGATCTTGATGTCCGCGGACGCGGTTTCCCCCGGACGATACGTGGTGCGTGCCATCCTGAGACCCACCTTCAGGTCCTGCGGCGCGGGATAGATGACGTGGGTCGTGCCGCTGAGCGCCCGGTCCCTGTCATCGGCGCCGGTGAGTGCAAATGCGGTAATCTCCACCTCACCCCGAAGTCGCGGATCGTAGTCGAACGTCAGCTCTGCGCGTCCACCCGCCAGTCGCACGACTCTCGAACTCACCAGACCGGCGGGAGTGGAGGCGTTGACGATGACCTCGCGCACCGGGCTGTTCGACTGAATCGAAACCGGCAGCGCCTCTCCGGGATGATAGAGCACCTGTGGCGTATCCACCCGGAGATACTTGCGTTTGCCTCCGACCGCCCACATCTCGGAACCTCGTCCCCGCAATCCCTTGCTGTCCTTTGCTTCGAGCAGCAACACGGCATTCCGGAGGTCCTCAACCTCCTGCGAGTAGTTGTAATAGCGATGCTGCTGGCGCGGCCTCGCCAGAAAGCGGTCGCGAACCCGGGGAAGCGTGACCTTGCCAACGCCAAAGCGGTTCGTGTGAAAACCAAGGGCTTTGGAACGGCCCGCCTGCCACAGCGCTTTTTCGAACTCGCCTTGGTCGTTTGGCTCGGCGAAGTACAGCGTTCCGTTGACGGACGCAGGTGTTCCGTCGGCATACGAACTCGTTACGTACAATGTCGCCGATTCGGTTGCAGGCGACCATGCCTCGCCGCTGATCGCAAAGAGATGAATCGGCTGCTGGCTTAACCTGATGCGAAACCGGCGCTGCTCCGTCCTCTTCGTCGAAAGATCGGTGACATAGGCCGCCAGGACCAGATCTTCGTAATGAGAGTAGGTCTCGGGATCGAAGCTCTTGAACTCATTCTCCAGTTCGACTTTGGCTTCGAATTTCCCCTCTTTGTTAAACGCTCCTTCGATCGGATCCGACTCCTCCAGCGACCACTTCTGGTCCTTGAAATCCCAGTGCCGGTCCTGCTGTTTCACGAGCCGCACGTTCGCGTGCTGAACGGGTTTGCCGAAGAGGTAGTCGGCGCCGATCTTGACTGTCGCGTCCTGGCCAGGCAGGTAGTATTTGCGGTCGGGCTCGGCCTTCACCGTGAAGGTTGGCAGCTCATACCGGCTGACCCGAATACTTGCCCGGGCTGGTTGAGAGTAGTACTCGTCCTCGTCCTCGGGGCCCTTCACTTTCGCCGTCGCCTGGTAGGTTCCCAGCCGCAGCTTCTGCGGGATATCCCAGTCCGTGTGCGCCACTCCGAATCGCGACGTCTTCACCGTCTCGTGGAACTGCTCGTTTCCTTCTTCATCCTCGACTACGATCGCCACATCCTTGTTTGCAAGCGCTCGCTTGTCCTGTCTCAATGCCAGGACCCTGAAATGGGCGGTCTGCCCGGGCTGATAAAGCGGCTTGTCGGTCGTCAGCGTGACCCTTTTTCTCGACCGCAGGTCGAAGCGAAGCTCAACCTCCTCATCGAATGCGCCACGATTCGCCTTGGCGCTTACCGTTCCCTCGTCTGCCTGAGTTTCTTCTGGCAGAGCGAACGTGTAGGCGGCATCACCGGCGAAATCGGTCACGACCTTGTGCTTGACGGCGTTCTCGTCATCGTCGCCTAGCGTGAGGGTAAGTTCGACCGTGGTCCCACGCAGAGGTCGTCCGCTGCTGGGATCGTCCACCCGCACGCGCACCGGATACTTGCTACCGGGCTTCGCCTTGGAAGCGGCGGTAATGCGCACCTGGAACAGGCCGGCGAGCACGCGGCTGAGCTGCACAATGCCATCCGCCCGGGCAATCCCAAGTTCCGAACGCGGAGCGAATGAATAATGCAATCGACACCAACCGAGACGCGTGGGAGAAAAGCGCGCCAGGGAATTCAGCGGCCACGCGACCTTTTCCACGGTCGTTCCCGGCTTCTCCTCGAATGCACCCGTGACGAACGACACCGCACGATCGTCCGTGCCCAACAGTTCCAGCCTGAACTCCCCGGCTAGTGCTTTGCCCGATGTATTCACCACCGGAAATTCGACCGTTGGATGTGCATTGAGCCGAAACTTGATTTGCGGCTCATCGATGCGAAGAACAGCAGTCTGTCCAAGCGAAACTGCCGTGAGAGATGCGGCAACTACCAGCAAGGCAACCACGCGAAAACAGCGAAAAGAAGCCATGAGGTCCTCGGTATGCGCCATGCTATCAGAACCAAGCCCGGAGTTCCAGCAGGCGGCGTATCTTGTCAAGGCGTATCTCCAGTTGAACGATCCTGCGTCGCAAGAGCAACGGCAAGATCGTCCGGATTGCCCTACTGCAGCGTGCTCGACGCGGACCTCCGCACTTGCCGGTCATGGAGGCGGGCAACTTGCGGCGACGGGCAAAGACCTCCACCAGTGGAAGATCCGCGGCAGCGGTGTGGCGCTGGAACCGTTCTCCCGGCGCCGCTTTACCGGAACGCACGCCATCCGCAACGGACAAGCCGGCTTCAACCGTCAGCGCGAGCAGAACGAGATGTGAAGCACGCACCTTGCGCCGCCGGCCTTCTTGCACTCGTCGATCGCTCTTTGCTGGGCCTCTCTCTGGTCTGCGGAGGTTCCCCAGCCCGAGACGCCCCGATCCGCCGCCAGCGCCCCGCACTGTTTATTGAAGGCGGTCCGCAAAACGCACGCCTTGCCGCGCTGGGAGCAGAGGTTGATGGCTTCCTTCTCCGCGCTGGCCCGGTCGTCCTTGCCCAGCGACCATCCGGCGCCCATGTCCCGGTCGCTGTATGCGATGGCGCCCCAGGATATCTTCCTGGGCGGCGGAGGCGGGCTGGGCGGACCCGGCGTCCCCGCGTTGGGGTTCCAAATCGAGCACATCGTCGCTTGCAGGGCGCACTTCTTCGCGCCGAGGCGAGCGCACTCCGCCAGCGCTCGCCGCTGGGCGTCCGGCTTGGTGTCGGCATTCCCCCAGGCGACCAGATCGCCGTCCGCCGCCACCGAGCCGCAGATCCCGTTGAAGCTGGTCTGCAGAATGCACTTGGAGCCACCCTCCTTGGCGCAGCCTTGCATGGCCATTCTCACGGCGTCGGTCCGGTTAGACTTCCCGTACGACCAGCCGGAGATCTTCTCCTTCCAGCTATAGGCGATGGCGCCCCAGGAGTCGGTGCTGCACTCGATATTGCAGAGCACCGGCTGATTGCGGCAGTGATCCGGGTTCGTGACGGACCCGCCGCTCCAGCAGCCGGACCCCTGCATGCACTTGACCACGCAGGCTTCGTCGACTCCGGCCGGGAGCAACGCCGGCCACACCAGACAGACAGAAATCGGGAACAGGACTCTAACCTTGGATTTCATGGAGCGCCTCGAAGTACCCGCGCCGATCTGGACTATTCTACACCCCCGAAACGGTCTGTGTAGCCGAGGCCCGGGCGTTGCCCGACAAACGGTCGCCTGCCCATCTTCCATGTGGCGCGCGCTCCTCTCACGGTCGATCCGCGGGTTAACCACAAACCGGCCAGGCGGCGGCCGCATCTCGCCTCGACTTGTGAACACCTCGCTCTCCCAAGCGTTTGGCCTTGGCCTGCTTGCGTCGGGTTCGACTGGTGCGCAACCATCGCCGTCTCACCGGAAACGCAAGATCTCGATGAGGAGTTCGTGGGAAACCGTCACGGCGGAGCTGCCACTCGACGGCGTGGTCGTCACCTTCCAATAAGCGACCGCGCCCCTCATCCGTCCATCGAGGACTTCCTCACCGAGCTTCACGAATGGCGAGGTCACCACCGGACCGATCGCGCTGCATGACCTTCAAACCTTCAAACCGGGGACAGTCACCATGTTTCGTATTTAACGGACTCCGCCCCGGCGCCCAAGAATCCCCGCCTCCGCTTGACATGCGTTACGTGACGCGTTACGGTATAGGGTGATCCAGTCGATCCGCCACCGGGGTCTTCGCCGTCTTTATGAAGAAGACAACCCGCGCGGCGTCCTTGGCGAACACGTGGAGAAATTGCGTGACATTCTGGCCACGCTCAATACTGTTCACTTAGGCGCTTGGGTGGGGCGGACTTCAGT
>PLEM01000115.1 GCA_003137035.1 Bryobacterales bacterium
GCTGGCGGGCCTGTTCCCATGGACTCCGCTGCTGGCGGCGCTGTTTCGGAAGCGCCTCTACGACGATGCGCGGCTGCGGTTCCTGCTGCTTTGGGTCGTCTTCGGGCTGGTGTTCTTCTCCGCCTCCACCAACAAGCTGCCCGGCTACCTCCTGCCGCTGGTGCCGGCAATCTGCGCGTTGATCGGCGTAGCGCTTGCCGAAGCGAGGGCCGCGACCTTGCCGCTCACGGCGAGCGCCGCGCTGTTGGCCTTAGTCCCGATAGTTGCCGGAGTTCTGCCCGAGGCCCTGCTGCGGGGGCTGTCGCGCGTCCAGGCGCCGGGCGTGCCCTGGTTGGCCTTGCTACCCATCCCCGCCATCGCCGCCGCGGTTTGGGCGCTGGAACGCGCTGGGCGGCGCCTCGTGGCGGTCGGAGTGATCGCGGGCGCAATTCTGGGAGGTGTGATTTACCTGGAAACGATCACCTTCCCGGTGCTGGATCGCACCGTCTCCGCGCGCGGGCTATGGAAGCAGATCGCGTCCCGTAGCGGCGAGGTTTGCGTGGGCGACGTCAACCGCGGCTGGCGCTACAACCTGGACTACTACTCGGGTGGTCCGTTGCCGGATTGCGACGAGGCGCCCCGGCCCATCCGTATCCGGCAGGGGCCCGGGGAAGCTCCTCGGTTGGACTTCACGGCCTTCAAGTAGTCCCCGGCGGCGCTGGGAGCGCGTCAGCGCGCCTCCAAACGGGGCGGAAAGGTCTATGATGGACGTGGCCCAACCGCCATCTGGGAAACGCAGGACACCCATTCGATAAGGAGTTTCACATGAGGATACCCTTTTCACTTGTTTGCGCACTGGCAGCGCTGGTCGCGGCCGGCCCGGGGTTCGCCCAGAGCCGGGTGCTGGTGCAGGGACAACCACCGCTGACCGAAGAGACGGTCGGACGCTTCACCGAGTTCTTCGAGTGGGCCTTCGACGTGCAGCTCACCATCGAGCAGCGCCAGGTGCTCCGCAAGTGGACCGTCGATTCCTGGACGCAAAAGAAGGCCAGCGACATGAACGACGTGGTCCAACTGGTTCAGCAGCAGACCGACCTTTCGAAGCTCGACGCCCAGCAGCGCGGCCTGGTGCGGCTGAAGCTCGAGCCCGAGCTGCTGAGCCAAATGCGGAACCAGCCCAACGAGCCGATGGCCAAGTGGGCGCTGGCGGTCTACGAGGCGTCGCACCGGGTGATCGCGCCGGGCGCCCCACCGCTCACGCGCCAGAGCACGGACGCGTTTCTGGATGCGCTGTTCTTCATGGTGGGCGAGGTATCCGGCCGCGAGAGCGTCCCGGACCAGAAGCTGAAGGACGACTGGGCGAAGGGGCTGGCCGCGAATTACCCGAAGATGACGGCCGAGCTGAAGCGGCAGATCGCCGGCATGCCGATGCAGGCGGCGTTGCTGCGCGTCAGTTGGCCCGCGCTGTCCAACCAGCAGAAGGCGCAGTACCGCGCGCAGTGGGCAGAACAGTTGAAGACGCTCCTGCCAGCGCAGGCGCCAGCGCCTCAGACCAGCACGGCGGCGGCCGGCGGCGGCAAGCAGTCGGTAGCGGAGATGATGGCGGAGCAGAATCGCCGCCACCAGTCGTACATGAACATGAGCAACGCGATGATGGATATCTACAAGATCAAATTCAACACCCTGGCGAACTGGAGTGGGAGCCCGTACCGATACTGGAAGTGATCCCTGGGGACCCGGCCGCGCCAGGGCGCGGTGCACTACTCCTGCGGATGAAGATGCAACCGGGACTGGGCTGGAGCCCTATCCTACCCACAGGCCGCTATGAGCCTGCGCGGGTCGCGGGCGCCGGTTGGACGGATTTGGCGACGGCCGCGGCGGCGGCCGGGTAGGGGGCGGGGGGCGCCGCCACGAGTTCCGCCATCGCGCTCGGAGGGATTCGCTCGGCCTGCTTGAGGAAGGTCATGCAGTTGAGCCGCGGATCGAAATCCACCTGAATCCAATCGCCGCCGCCCACCTGTTCGGTCGCAATCAGGTTGGACATGGGCTGCACCAGGCGGCGCTCGATGGCCCGCTTCAGGTGGCGCGCGCCGTACTTCATGTCCGAGCCCTCGGCGAGCAGGAAGTCCTTCGCGGCGGGGCTCACGGTGAAGATGAACGGATTGGGGCCCGACGCAGTCAGGACCCGCCGCTGCACGGCTCTCAACTCGATGTCCAGAATCTGGCGCAGCTCGGCCTGGCCCAGCGGCTTGAAGACCACGATCTTGTCCAGGCGGTTGATGAACTCCGGGCTGAACTTGCGGCGCGCCGCGCTCATGCCGGCCTGCGAGATCTTCGACGCCGTCCGCTCGTCCAGCACGTTTCCGTTCTCCGGCTGGAAGGCGCTAAACCCCATTCCGGGGCGCAGCAGGTTGCTCATCTCGCCCGCGCCGAGGTTGCTGGTCATAAAGATCATGGCGTGGGAGAAGTCCACGCGGCGGTTGTCGCCCAGCGTCAGCGTCGCCTTGTCCAGGACGCCGAGCAGCAGGTTCCACAAGGCGTCCGACGCCTTCTCGATCTCGTCGAAGAGCACGAAGCTGGCCTTCACCTTGGCGGTGTGGTGCTGGTTGAGGACGTCCTGGCTGAGCAGCGGATGGGTCTCCCGGTGGCCCAGGTAGCCGGGAGGCGACCCGAGCAACTTCGCGATCTCGTGGCTGTGCTGGAACTCCGCGCAGTCGATCTTGATCACCGCCCGCGCGGTACCGACCAGGCTCTCCGCCGTGGCCTCGACGATGCGGGTCTTGCCCGAACCGGTGGGTCCCAGGAACAGGAAGTTGCCGATTGGCCGTCCCGGCGAAGTCATGCCAGTGAGGAACATCTGGTAGATGTTCACAATCTGCTCGACCGCTTCCTCCTGGCCCACGATGCGCTGGTGCAAACTGGCCTCCAGCGACTCCGCCTCTCGCCCGGTTCTGGTTGGGTCCAGTGGAATGTTCAGGCGTTCCATTTGGTGAGGCCCCTCTCGCTCCTCTGCTGCTTATTTGATGTGCAGTAGGGGCCGTTGGTTTCGGAACTACTTATGCGGCTTGGTGGGGCGAACCTCGACCCGGCTGATGAGGGTTCTCTCAGGCATGCGCAGAACCCCCAGCACGATTTCGGCGATGTCCTGGGGGGCGACCTTCCAATCGGCCGCGCCCTGCGAGCCGAATTCCGTATTCACGCTGCCGGGCATGATGGTGGAGACGCGCACGTTCTCGTAGCGGTGGTCCAGCATCATGGCCTCGCTGAAACCGTTCAGTCCGAACTTGGAGGCGTTGTAAGCGGCGCCGCCCGCGAATGGGTTCCTGGCCGCCAGGCTGCTGATGTTGACGATGAAGCCTCCGCCGCGCTTGCGAAAGCGCGCCAGTGCCTCGCGCGAGCAGTAGAACACCCCGTTCAGGTTCGTACCGATGGTGCGCTGCCAGCTCTCCAAGCTGGTCTCCGCGACGCTGGCAAAGGAGCCCACACCGGCGTTGTTGACCAGGATGTCGAGCCCGCCCAGGCGCTCCTCCACGAACTCGAACAGCGCCCGCACCTCCTCGGGGTTTGAGACATCGGCAGCCCTGCCTACGACCTTCGGTCCCAGTTCCCCGGCCGCCTTGGCGACGGCCGCCTCGGACCGGCCGCAGATGGCCACGGAGGCCCCGCAACCCGCCAGCGCCTCGGCAATCGCGCGGCCGATCCCCCGGGTGCCGCCCGTAACAACCGCAACTTTGTTGTCAAGAAATTGTTCCATACCTAGTAGGATACGCTCCAGTTCCGACAGCGGACCGCTCCCTGGCGGTCGCGGCTCGGCCAGCGCTTACCGAGCCGCGCGCGCCAGCAAGCGGTCAGCAGCTCCTCCACCGCAGGCTATACTGAAGACAACTGGTAGTGCATATCATCCACGAAATGAGCGTTGTCTGGCTGCGCGTCGCGGTCATCCTGTATTCCCTTGGCCTGCTCTATGCTTTGCTGGCGGTTTTGCAGAGACGGAGCGAGCGCGTATTCCGGCTGGCCCTGGGTGGCTTTTATACCGGCGTTGTGATTCAGGTCGTCTCGACGGTCGAGCAGGCCCTCGCCAGCCACCGCTTTCCGGCCAATGACTTTTTCGAGTCGGTGACGTTCTGTGCGCTGCTGATCGCGCTGCTGTTTCTGCTGGTTTACTGGCGGTACCGCTACGAGAGCCTGGCAGTGTTCATTTTCCCGCTCGTGTTTCTGCTGACGCTGGTCGGGACCCTGGGGAGCCCCGTAGCGCGCTGGAGCAATCCGCAGTTGCGCGACGCCTGGCTGCTGGTACACGTGGCGCTGGTGCTGGTGGGCTACGCCACGCTGCTGTTGACCGCGGTGGCCTCGATCCTGTACCTGATTCGGGAGCGGCAGTTGAAACGGAAACAGACGGGTGGCGCCTTCAACCGGCTGCCGCCGCTGGGCACGCTGGATGCAATCATGTCGCGGGCGCTGGCCATCGGATTTGTGTTCATCACGCTGGCGGTGGTGGCCGGCAGCACCTGGGCATCGATCGAATCGGGCATCCGCTGGATTCGCGACCCGCGCATCGTGATTTCGCTGGCGACCTGGACGCTTTACCTGCTGGTTGTCTTCATGCGGGTCACGGCCGGATGGAGAGGCCGGAAAGCCGCGCTGATGGTGATCGCGCTGGTGGGCTGCTCGGCCATCACCTGGGCGGCGCACACGGGTCTGCGCACTTTGCTGAGCCGATGAGATTCCTGCTCACGGGCGTCAACCACAAGACCGCGCCGGTGGAAGTCCGGGAGCGGCTGGCCTTCGACCACAACTCGCTCGGCGGCGCGCTGGGCGAGTTGCGCTCGCAGTGCGGCGTGTACGAAGGCGTGATCCTATCCACCTGCAACCGGGTGGAGATCGCGGTCACTGCGGACAACGGAACCGACCCGACGGCCGGCGTGGACCAATTCCTGAGCGACAGCCGGAAGGTACAGCTCGACTCCATCGCGCCGCACCTCTACCACTACGCGGACGAGGAGGCCATTCGCCACCTGTTCCGTGTGGCTTCGAGTCTGGACTCGATGGTGGTGGGAGAGCCGCAGATTCTGGGCCAGCTCAAGACCGCCTACGCCATCGCCAAGGCGCACGGCGCGGTGGGCGGCCTGCTCGAGGTGATCCTCACCCGCGCCTTCAGCGTCGCCAAGCGGGTGCGCTCGGAGACCGGCATCGGCGAGAGCGCGGTCTCGGTGGGCTACGCCGCGGTCGAGCTGGCGCGAGAGATTTTTGGCACGCTGGCCGCGAAGAAAGTCATGATCGTCGGCGCGGGCAAGATGTCCGAGCTGGCGGCGCGCCATCTGCACCGCTCCGGCGCCAGCGAGATCTTCGTTACCAATCGTACCCAGGAGCGCGCGCGGGAACTGGCGGAGGTTTTCCAGGGCGCCATCGTCGAGTACGATCGCTTCCTGGCCACGCTGCCCGAGATGGACATCGTCATCACCTCCAGCGGCGCGCCGTTTTACATCATCCAGAAAGCGCAGATGCGGCGCGTCATCGAAGCGCGCCGGAACCGCCCGATGTTCCTCATCGACATCGCGGTGCCGCGCAACATCGAGCCGTCGGTCAACGAGATCGACAACGTCTTCCTGTACGACATCGACGACCTCCAGCGCGTGGTGGAGACCAACGTCGGGGAAAGGAAGAAGCGGGCCGAGCAAGCCGAGAAGATCGTCGCCGAGGAAGTCGGGCGGATGCTCTCCCGCCTGCGGGCGCGCGAGGTCGCCCCCACCATCGTCAGCCTCCAGGACCAGCTCGAGCAGCTCCGCCTGGCCGAGGTGGCCCGCGTGCGCGGCAAACTCGGCGCGCTTACGCCGCAGCAGGAGGAAGCCATCGAGGTGCTCACTCGCGGCCTCATTAACAAAATCGCGCACGGGCCGATTTCGGAGCTGCGGCGGCAGGCCGGACAGCCCGAGGGCATTCAGCTCGTCGATGCCATCCGGCGGCTCTTCCGGCTGGAGGGATGAGGATGCTGGTCATTGGCTCGCGAGGCTCCCAACTCGCGCTGTGGCAGGCCAACTGGGTGCGCGGCGAATTGGAAGCGATGGGCCGTTCCTGCCGCATCGAAATCATCCGGACCACCGGCGACAAGATTACCGACGTGCCGCTGGCCAAGGTGGGAACCAAAGGGCTGTTCACCAAGGAGATCGAGGAAGCGTTGCTGGCGGGCCGCATCGATCTGGCCGTCCACAGCCTCAAGGACCTGCCAACCGCATTGCCCGCGGGCCTGTGCCTGGCGGCGATTCCGCCTCGAGAGGACGCGCACGACGCGCTGGTGGGCCGGCGGCTCGCGGACCTGGCTGCGGGCGCGCGCGTCGGCACGAGTTCTCTGCGCCGGGTCGCACAGCTCCGGGCGGTGCGGCCGGACCTGGTCATCGAATCCGTGCGCGGCAACCTCGACACGCGCCTGCGCAAGCTCGGCGAGGGTCAGTACGATGCGCTGGTCGTCGCTGCGGCGGGCTTGCGGCGTCTCGGATGGCAGGACCGCATCGCCGAGACTCTGCCGGAAGACCTGATGTGCCCGGCGGTGGGCCAGGGCGCGCTAGCCATCGAGACGCGGGAGGGGAGCGAGGCGGCCGACGTTTGCGCACGGCTCGACGACGCGCGCACCCGGGCGGCGGTCGAGGCCGAGCGCGCCGTGTTGGAATCTTTGGGCGGAGGCTGCCAGGCGCCCATCGGCGCCTACGGGCAGATTGGCGACGCGCGTTTGCATCTGCGCGGGGTGGTCGCCTCTCCCGACGGCCGCCGCGTCGTCCGCCGGCAATCCAGCGGCCCGGCTACCGACGCTGTCAGGTTGGGTCGCGAACTCGGCGGCGAGTTGCTGGCAGGTGGCGGCCGCGAGATTATCGAGGAGGTCTATGGAAGCTGATCTGCACGACCAGTGCATTGTGGTGACCCGCGCGCACGCCCAGGCCGGAGCGCTGGCGGCGCGGCTCCGCGAACTGGGTGCGGAAGTGATCGAGTTCCCCACCATCGAACTTCGGCCGCCGGAGGACTACCGGCCGCTGGACGAAGCCCTCGCCCGCCTGGACTCCTACGACTGGCTCATCTTCACCAGCGCCAACGGCGCCCGTTTCTTTCACGAGCGGGCCGGCGTCCGGAGCGTCCGTGCGCGCATCTGCGCCATTGGTCCGGCCACGCGCCGCGCGCTCGAGCAGCTTCAACTCAAAGTTGACCTTATGCCTGCCCAGTACGTGGCCGAGAGCCTGGTTCAAGCCTTCGCGAGCGAAGTTCTGGCTGGGAAACGCATCCTGCTGCCGCGCGCGGCGGTGGCACGCGACGTGGTGCCGGCGGAGCTGGCCTGCCGCGGCGCCCAGGTCGATGTGGTCGAGGTCTATCGCACCGTGATCCCGGAGGAAGCCCCCGCGCGCGCGAAAGCCATCTTCTTCGGGCCGCGCAAGCCCGACTGGATCACCTTCACCAGTCCTTCGACGGTGGTGAATTTCATGGCGGCCGCCGGCTCGGAAGCGCTCGCCGGGGTGCGCGTCGCCTCGATCGGCCCCATCACCAGTGAGGCCGCGCGCAAACACGGCATATCCGTCACCGTGGAGGCGGAGTCGTTCACCTCCGAGGGGCTGGTAGACGCGATCCTCGGCGCGAACCCTCCCGACAATCTGATCGAGCGCATCCGCGCGTTTCAGGAAAGCCGGGTGCTGTTGACCGCCGTTGAACTGGACGTGTTCGCGGCGACCGGCGAGGGCGCCACCGCAGACGACGTCGCCCGGAAGATTGGCGCCGACCCGCGCTCGACCGAGATGCTGCTGAACGCGCTGGCCGCGCTCGGAGCGCTCGACAAGCGGGATGGCGTGTTCCGCAATACGCCCGAGGCCACGAGCCAGCTCTGCGGCGAATCCCGGCTGGCGCTCATGCACACGGTGCACCTCTGGCCGCGCTGGTCCACGCTCACCGAGTGCGTGCGCGCCGGAACGGCGGTCGCTCGCCAGTCGAGGGAATCGCGCGGCGAGGACTGGACCACAGCGTTCATCGCCGCCATGCACCGGAACGCCACCGAGCGCGCGCCGCTGGTGATTGAGGCCGTGGGCGCCGGCGCGGTGCGGCGGATGCTCGATCTCGGAGGAGGCTCGGGCGCCTATTCGATCGCCTTCGCCCGCGCCAACCCGGAGCTGCGTGCCGAGATCCTGGACCTGGCCGCGGTGGCGCCCATCGCGCGCGGGCACATCGAGCGGGCCGACCTCGGTGAGCGCGTCACGGCACGCGCCGGCGACCTGGGCGCGGCCAGCTACGGGGAGGGGTTCGACTTGGTGTTCATCTCCGCCATCTGCCACATGCTCGGCCCGGAGGAGAACCGCGCCATGCTGCGGAAGTCCCTCGATGCGCTCGCGCCTGGCGGCCGCATCGTGATTCAGGACTTCATCCTCGAGCGCGAGAAAACGGCTCCGCGCAACGCCGCGCTGTTCGCACTCAACATGCTGGTGGGCACCGAGAAGGGGAGTTCGTACAGCGAAGACGAGTACGCCGAGTGGCTGCGCGAGACCGGCTTTGCTGAAATAAGCCGCGTGCGCCTCCCCGGCCCCACCGGGCTGATGATTGCCCGGCGCCCTATTCCCAGTAGGTGAGGGTCACTACGGCCGGCAGCTTGTAATAGAGCTTCGCCTTAAACGGCGTTGACCAACGGATTTTCCAGGCGCCAAGTTTCGACCCGATGCCCAGGAAGCCGCTCTTCGGCGCAAGCTGGCACTCGCAGCCGTCCAGCGTAGCGCCCGCGGGAGCGTGCGCCTTCCACTGCTCGCGGGCGCTCGATTCCGACTGCGCTTCCACCACCAATTCTCCGTTCTCGCCTGTCGAGGGAAACTCCGCCGAACTGACATAGAACGCCGCGGAGGGAACCCCTCCCCTCGCCGCTTTGACTGCCGCATCGGCGTCCGGGCCTTCCCCAGTGGCGTTTTCGACCCACACCCCGTGCGTGACCTCCAGGTTCTTGACCTTGTCGGGCGGTATGCACGCGCCTTCAGCCGCGGCCTTCGCCTCGTCCACCGACTGTCCCTGGAACTCGCGGGTGCGAAGAGGCGGACCCAGGTATCCCTCGAGCCTTGCAGAGCATGAAGGACACAATGCCCAGTCCGTCGCATCGGCCATCACCATTTGCACCCAGCCGGCGTTCGTGTCCTGGCCCAGCAAGCTCGCCAGTGCACCGACCGGGTCGGACGTATCGGGCCGGAGGCCATTGCGCACGGCGGTCCTCACTTCGTCCGATGGATGGCGTTTCGCGCTAGACCCGATGGTCGTGTTACATAGGTCGCAATTGCCCACTGCGTTCTCCTTCCGTGAGCCCGAATGGCCCTTCGCGGTGCGCGGAGTCCTCTCAGGATACACCCTGAACGGAGGGAAACCAGAGTTGCCTCCGCAACGTCATAGCAGGCGTAGGTTGAAGTGTTGTGGTGTGCCCTAACTGGGAAGGAGGGCTGATGACTCGCACCGCCGTTCTGTTGCTCTTCGCTTTCGCCGGAGGAGTTTCGCTCGCGGCCGCCGACGGCGATGTGGTGTTCCACAGCGACGTCTCGCTCGTCCGGGTGGACGCGCAAGTGCTGGACCGCGACAACCGCGCCGTTTCCGGCCTGCATGTGGAGGACTTCGTGCTCCGCGAGGAGGGCCAGCCGCAGCAAATCCGCAACTTCGCCAGCGAAGAGATGCCCGTGGACGTGATGCTGCTGCTGGACGTGAGCCGAAGCATGCGGCCGCACATACAGCGCGTCTCCTCCGCGGCGCATCAGGCGTTCCAGGTGCTGCGGGCTCAGGACCGCGTGGCCATTATGGTCTTCGACCGCTCGACGCGCCTGCGGCTCCCCTTCCGCAACGGCCGGGACGAAGCGGAGCGCGAGTTGACGGCGCTGCTTCGCCACGAGGCTTTCGACGGCGGCACGGACATCACCCGCGGCATGCTCGACGCGGCGGACTACGTGGCGCGCCAGGCACGGCGCGAGGCGCGGCGGGCTATCGTCATCGTGACCGACGACCGGACCCAGGGCGAACGCGACGAAGCGGCGGTATCCCGTGCGCTGACGCGGGCCGACGCGGTGCTGTGCGCCCTGATCGCGCCCGATGCCATGCGCGACCGGTCTGGTTGGCCGGGGGGCGGAGGCAGGGGAGGCGGGCGAGGTGGCGGCGGTGGCGGCGGTGGGTCGTGGCCTGGTGGCGGGGGCCCAACCATCGGCGGACCGCTGGGCGGCATCATCCTGGGCCGCCGCGGATCGTCCGGGGGCGGAGGCGGGCGCGGCGGCCGGGGTGGGATCGTGTCGCTCGATCCGACTCCTCCGCTGGGCGACCGCCTCGAGCAGGGTGCGATCGGCGACCCCCGCACGCTGGGCGACGCGCTGGATGTAGCCCTCGCGCCGCACCGGGCTGTCGATCAGCCCCACGACCTCGATCAGGCCGTCCACGGCCCGGGCCCGCTCTACGGGATCGTGCAGATCCAGACCCGAGACCCGCCGATCCAGGAAGAACTCCACCAGGTCCTGGGCNNAGGAGCACGACCCGCCAGTTCAGGTCCACGTTGATCAGATGCTCCAGGTTGCGTCGCGCGGCCCCGATCCCGGGAGCGTCCGGATCGAAGATCAGCACCACGGTCTGGGCGTACCGGCCGAGGAGCCGCGCCTGGTCGGTCGTCAGCGCCGTCCCCAGCGTCGCCACGGCGTGGTCGAAGCCGTGGGCGTGCAGCATGATGGCGTCGAAGTACCCCTCGACCACGATGGCGGTCTTCCGCTCCCGGATGGCGCGGGAGGCCAGGTTCAGACCGTACAGATGCGCCCCCTTCCGGTAGAGCGCGGTCTCCGGCGAATTGAGGTATTTCACCTCCTTCGGATCCAGCGCCCGCCCGCCGAAGGCGATCACCTTCCCGCTCACGTCCCAGATCGGGATCATCAGCCGGTTTCGGAATCGGTCGTAGTGGCCGGACCCGCTCTGGCGCGACACCACGACCCCGGCCGACTCCAGGATTCTGTCCTGAGAGCCCTGCTGCTTCAGGACCCGGAGCAGTCCGTCCCAGCGCGCAAGCGCGTAGCCCAGCTCGAACCGCTCGATCAGCTCCGGCGAGAGTCCCCGCTCGGCGAGATACGCCCGGGCCGTCGCTCCCTCTTCCCCCTGCAAGTTCCCGCGGAAGTGCTGGAGGGCCAGCCGGTGGATCTCCAGGAGGGGGAGACGGCCGTCGCTTTCACCCGGCCCCGGGCCGCCGCGCGCGGCGGGGAGACTCACACCCCCCCGCTCCGCCAGAAACCGCACCGCCTCGATGAAGCTCAAGCGTTCGTGTTTCACGAGGAAGGCGATGGCGTCGCCCCCTTCCCCGCACCCGAAACAGTGGAAGATCTGCCGCTCGGGGTTCACCACGAACGAGGGGGTCTTCTCGTTGTGGAAGGGACACAGGGCCTTGTGGGTCCGCCCCGCGGCCCTGAGCGGGAGATACCCCCCGATCAGCTCCACGATGTCCGTGCGTCGCAGGACTTCGGCGATAACGTCGTCCGGAATCACGAGTCCCTCATCCGGTGGCCGGGGATTCTCCCGTGGCCGGCTTCGCGTCCAGCTCCACGATGGTGGCGCCCGTGCCCCCCTCCTCGAAGGAGGCCGGATGGAGCTCGGTGACCAGCGGGTGCGCCGTCAGATATTCCCCCAAGCCGCGCCGGAGGCGCCCGGTGCCCTTCCCGTGCACGATCCGCACCCGGCTGAGCCCCCCGAGCATGGCGTCCCCCAGATAGCGCTCGACTCGCTGGGTGGCCTCCTCCACCGTACAGCCGATGACGTTGATCTCGGCCGAGAGATCATCCCCCGCCCCGGCCGTCCAGGAAATCGCCCCTCGGGTCCGCGGCGCCGCGGGGGCCGCCGGGCTCAGGGCCTCGATCGGCACCCGGATCGTCCCCACCGGCAACTGGACCTCGACCAGCCCCTGCGCGCCGGCCGTCGAGAGGACCGTCCCCACCTGGCCTAGAGACCGAACCCGGACCCGCTGTCCCGTCTCGGCGGCCGCGAGTTCTGCGTCTCCCTCGCCTGCCGGG
>PLEM01000051.1 GCA_003137035.1 Bryobacterales bacterium
CCGAAGCTCGCGCAGCTCCTTGTCGCGCAGTCCGCAGTTCAGGTCCACCACGAGGGCGGGGTACATGGTCTTGCTGCGCAACTTCGCGGCTTCCGCTAGCATGCGCGCCTTCTCGTCGGCAGTGTAGGCGCGTCCGGGCGATGGCGGGGTCGGGAGCTTCATCGCCTTCTCGCGGCGCAACTTCGCTCGGATCAGATCGCCCTGGTCGCCACAGAGCCGCAACAGCAACAGCACCTCGTCGTTGATGGTCTTCGGGCCGGCCTCCTCCGCCAGCCGATCCGTCTGGTACCGCTTGACGACCGTCGGCGTGATCTCGACGACGAGTTTCTTGCCGAGGTGGTCCGTTACGTGCCCGAGAGCATAGACTGCGAACGTAGCCGATTCGTGCTTCAATTTGTAGTCGGCGAGAAATTCATCCGCCGCCTGCTGGAGCGTCTTCCGGCGCTGGGCACGGCCTTCCTCTTCGATCACCTGGCCGTAGCTTTTCTCCAAGCGCTCACGCTGGCGGCTTTCCTCCCGAACGGCCTCGTCCCTGTTCGCCGTGCCGGTGGACCCACGGTGCCGCCGCCCGTCCAGGGTGAACTCGTAATGGTAGAACGCGCCGTTTTTGAAAACGCACATGTGGCGAACTTGCCTCGACCCCATGAGGGTCTCGGGTGGCCAAACAGTCAAGTCGAAGATCTGCGCGGCCGGCTAGATCCTCGCTGCGGTTGATGGCTCGGCTCCCCGGCGCCACCGCCTCCCGGCTGCGATTCCAGAAAGGCCGTAATGTCGCCGAACTTGTAGCGGATCGTCGTTCCGTTGATCCGCCGAAACGGGCAGCCTATGTTCAACCGACGTTCGCGTTGCAAGACCTTCACACTGCATCCCCGGATGGCAGCGTAGACGCGCTCATCGACCCACGCCCATGGGACCGCTGGCACCTGGGTTAGATCGACTGGCCGCGGAAGGCTGCTCATATCGTGACCGCCATGCCGGTTTCTCGCTGGCAGATGTAAAGCGTTTCGCGCGCTCTCGTTGCCCCCACGTAGAAGAGTCGAATCACGGAATCGCGCGCCGCGCCGCCCCGGTTGTATTGGGCGTCCCCGGCCTGGCTGAGATCCGGGAAGAGATAGACTACATCGGCCTGGCCGCCCTTAACGGAGTGGATGGTCCCGACGACCACCTTGGGCGTGTCCAGCAGCGCCTGCGGCCCTCGTCTGGCGGCAATCTCAGCCGGAAACTGGACGCGCTTGCGGACGTCAGCGGTGACCCGGGTTCGCCACCAGTCGAGCAGTGCGCGGTTGTCGCCATCCCGTGCGGCCATCAGGGATTCGAATGCCCCCGCTTCGAAGATCGCCTGCAGATGCCCGATGCTCACCGGGTGGGAGCGGTCCCGCGCCTGGATTATCTCTTTCGCGCCGTTCTTTAGGATGCCCTTGGAATCCAGCCACTCGCCCCACAACGCCAGGTCGCCATTCGTCCACGCTCGATGGCCATCACCGAACGCCGGATGGGCTACCAGCAAGGAGAGGATGCGGTTGACGCTCGAACCCTTCTTGCCGATCCGCAGCGGGTTCCAGAAGCCGTTCGTGTTGCGGTACGGGTTGTGGAACGGGATGCCGTTCTTGCGCAGAATCGCGACCAGGGGGTGGAGCATGTACGAGCAGGACGCGAGAAACATAACCTTCTTGCCCTGCTCCAGATGCTGCATGGCGCTCTTGAGGATGAAATACTCCGGCGACTTGTAGGTGCCACGCGAGAGCCTCTGCACTGTGCCATCCTCCGGTCGCGGCAGGTAGACCTTCTCCTGGCGTCTGGTGACCCGATGGATCAGATCGTTAGCGAGTTGGTGGACGGCGCGCGGAACGCGATGCGACTGTTTGAGGATGATCTTGTGGTCCTCCGGAATGTCCGGGTCGAGGATGGCGTCTGGAGAGGCACCGGTGAACGAAAAGATGGTCTGGTCGTCGTCACCCGCAAGAATGAAGTAGTTCGCGCACTCACCCCATTTCCGGATGAGCGTCAACTGCATCCGGTTGAGGTCCTGTGCCTCGTCCGCGAAGATGACCGCCGGATGCTTGGGCGCGGTATGGACGTCCCGGTAGCACGTCTCGATCAGATCGGTGAAGTCGAGCAGACCAAGCGCCTTCTTGTACTCCGTCCACTTCTCTTTGAACTGGCTCAGCACGATAGGCCAGCGGCTCTGCGGGATCATCAGGCCGCGCATGCGGCTCAACTCGCGGAGGATCTCATCGCCGTTCTTGGCCAGTTCGGTGTCGTCTTCCGCTCCGGCACCCTCGCCGTCGAGCCTGACCTGCTTCTTGGCAGGGGTGATGGCCAGGTGCGGGTTGTCTCTGTTCCACTCATCTACGCAGGACTCCGCGATCACCGGTCTGCCGATCGCGTGGTAGCAGTGCGAGTGCAGCGTTCCGATCCGGTCCAGAGCGATGGGCAAGTCGCGGCCCGCCAGTTCCGCGGCCGCCGCGCGCGAGTAGCTCGTCACCAGCACCGCATCGGTACCGTGCTTCTCCACCGCGCGCCTGATTTGGCGGGTGATGCTCGTGGTCTTGCCGCACCCTGGAGCACCGAAGATGCGGTACTCCGCCGTAACACTATGATCGCGCTGCCCGATTTCCTCGAGCGCCCCGGTGGCCTGTTCCTCAGATTGCGTCACTGGTCTGCTCCTCCGTCTTGCGCTGCAAGTATTCAGCGGGAGCGAACTGATCTAACGGCAGCACCCACCGGCCCTGCTC
>PLEM01000197.1 GCA_003137035.1 Bryobacterales bacterium
GCGGCGGGTAGTAGTTGATTCGCACCGCGTGGTACAGGTCCTTGTACAGCATCGGGTACAGCTCCGGCTGGAGGATGTCATGCAGTACCGAGAGCTTGGTCTCCTCCTTGGACTTGAAGGAGCCGGGGTCGTCGAGAACCTCGCCGTCGCGGTTGCCCAGGATGTTGGTGGAGAACCACCCGGCCACCCCCAGCATGCGAGCTTTGAGCCCAGGGGCGATCAGCGTCTTCATGAACGTCTGGCCGGTCTTGAAATCCTTGCCCGCGACCGGAACCTGGCGATCCCGCGCCAACTCCAGCAGCGCCGGGGTGTCGGTGGTCAGGTGCGGCGCCCCATTGGCGTACGGCACACCCGACTTCAGCGCGGCGTAAGCGTAGATCTGGCTGGAGGAAATCTCGGGGTCGTTGGCGGCGAGACCGCGCTCGAAATCCTGGAGCGTCTGGTGCACGGCGGCGGGCCGGTGAAACACCTCGGTGGAACCGCACCAGATCATCACCATGCGGGCCACGCCGGTGGAGCGGCGGAACTCCTCGATGTCCGCCACCAGCGCCTCGGCCTTGTCCATCTTCGTGCCGCCCTGCTTCACGTTCGGCCCATTCAGACGGCGCACGTACTCGGGGTCGAAGACGGCCTTCATGGGGCGCACCGCGGAGAGCGGTTCCTTGAGTTGCGCGAGCAGGGTCTTCTCGAGGACTCCCGCTTTCAGCGCCGCCTCGTAGGCGTTGTCCTCGAAAATATCCCACCCCCCGAACACCAGGTCGTTGGGATCGGCCAGCGGCACGAAATCCTTGATTTTGGGCGTGCGCCCATCGGTGCGCTTGCCCAGGCGAACGGTCGCCAGTTGGGTCAGGGATCCAATGGGCACGCCCAGGCCCCGGCGAATCGCTTCAATCCCGGCAATGAAGGTGGTTGTAACCGCCCCCATCCCGGGTGTTAAGACTCCGAGTTTCCCTTCCGGCGGTGCAATGCGGACGTTCTCTTTTTGGGACAATTCCTATACTCCTTCGCGAGCCGGGCGCACCAGCAACGCGCAGCACGGCTCGGCTAAAAAGCCTGAAATGTTATACTAACACTCTAATGTCGGAGCGTGCGACTTCCGTCATCAGCGCGCTCATCGCGGACGACGAACAGCTCGCCTGCGACGAGCTGGCCTACCTGCTGAAGGAATTCCCGGACGTCGAGCTGATTGCCACCGCCAAGAACGGCTTGCAGGCCCTCAAGCTGATCCAGGATCTCGAGCCGGACGTGGTCTTCATGGACGTCCAGATGCCCGGGCTGGACGGCTTGGGTGTTATCCGTAAGCTCCAGGAGAATAACGTTCCTCTCCCGTATTTCGTGCTGGCCACCGCCTACGAGCAGTACGCCATCGAGGCTTTTCGCCTGGAAGCCCTCGATTACCTGCTCAAACCGGTCGAGAAGGAGCGGCTGGCGCTGACCATCGAGCGCGCCCGGCGCATCGTGGCCGAGAAGGCCAAGAGCCAGCCGGTCGAGGCATCGCCCCTTCCCCTCCCCGCCGCTCACCGCACTAAGTTGCTCATTCGCAACGCCAACCGCAACCTGATCGTGGACGCGAGCGAGGTCATTTACGCCACCATCGACGACGGCCTGATCACGGTGATCGCCACGAGCCTCGAGGGACTGTCCAACTACCGCACCATCGAGGAACTCCAGTCGAACCTGGACCCCGAGACCTTCTGGCGCGTGCACCGCTCCTACCTGGTCAACATCAACCGCATCAAGGAAGTCATCCCCTGGTTCAAGTCCAGCTACATGCTGCGCATGGATGACAAGAAACAGACGGAAATCCCGGTCAGCCGGGTGCAGACCAAGCGCCTCCGGATGCTCCTGAAGCTGTAGACGGTTTCGCGCCTGCGAACAGTCTCATCCCAATAGCGGACATCCTGCTCCCTTCCATCAGCACGCAAGTTATTGATTTTGCGAACTGGAGCCACAACGGAACCCGGATTGCACTGGAGCGTGCGGAGATCCAGTGAACAATCTGCTCCGCGACTTCCGCTATGGATTGCGAGTGCTGCTGAAGAGCCCCGGCGCTACCACGGTGGCGGTGCTGGCGCTGGCGCTCGGCATCGGCGCGAACACCTCCTGCTTCGTCTGGGTGAGCGCCCTGGTGCTCCACCCGCTCGCTTATCCGGACCAGGGACGCATCATGACGCTTTGGGAAACCATCCCCAAGGTTCGCGCGGAACGGAATGCCGTGGCCCCGGCCAACTTCCTGGACTGGAAGGAGCAGAGTCACTCCTTCGAGCAGCTCGCTGCCTACCAGCCCTGGAACGCGAGCCTTACCGGAATCGGGGATCCGGAGCGCATTCAGGCCTGTCGTGTTTCTCCCGAGTTCTTCGCGCTGCTCGGACTGAAGCCGTTGGCTGGGCGGACCTTCGGCCAGAATGAAGCGGAGCCCGGGCGCGACGGAGTAGTTGTGGTCAGTCAGAGCTTCTGGCGGAACCGGTTGGGCTCCGCGAGGGGCGCGTTGGGACAGACCGTCTCGCTGGACGATCGCGTCTACACCGTCGTCGGTGTGATGCCGAACGATTTCGATTACCCTTTGGCAACCGAGATCTGGGCGCCCCTGAGTCTCTCGGGTGAAGAGAAGAACCAGCGGACGATTCATAGCCTGGCGGTTCTCGGGCGGCTGAAGCCGCGGACTTCGGTGGCCCAGGCCCGCGCGGAGATGGCGGCCCTCGCGCGGGGCATCGAACAGCAGTATCCGCAAACCAACGAAGCGCGGGGCGTGGCAGTTGTGCCTTTGCGCGAGCTCACCAACGAGGTCACGGACCGATTCGTCCTGACGCTGCTAGGCGCGGCGGGGTTCGTGCTCCTGCTGGCCTGCGCCAACGTGGCCAACCT
>PLEM01000297.1 GCA_003137035.1 Bryobacterales bacterium
GCGAAACCGCCTGCGCCACAAGGATAATCGGCGCCTTGGGCCGGTGGGGCAGGCGGTTCCGCCGGCCACGGACTTTCACCACAGGCCGCGGGCGGCGTATCGATCCACTTTCCGGTTCAACTCGTCAAAGCGCTGGTCCACGCGGGTGGCGAAATCGCGCAGCAACTCAACTACCCGTTCGATGTCTTCCTTGGTGGCTGGGTCTGGCATGTGGGGCTGCTTTGGATCATAGCGCTATCCGCCGATGGCGTACATCGGGCGGGGCGGGGGGACGAAGCGGGCGGAGTTGATTTCGTGGCCTTCCCATTTGGCCTGGACGGTCGCGCGAATCAGGGCGGCGATTTCGTCGTCCGAGGCGCCGCCGCGCAGCAGACCCTTCACGTCGGTTTCCTCGAGCGCGAATAGGCAGTAGCGCAGGTTGCCGTCGGCGGTCAGGCGGATGCGGTTGCAGTTCTGGCAGAAGGGCCGGCTCACCGAGGCGATGAAGCCGATGGCGCCGCCTCCGTCGGAGTAGCGATACTCGGTGGCGGGCGCGCGCGGATCGCGGTCGGGGATCTCGATGAGCGGCGCGACCTCGCGCGAGAGCGTCTCGATGATCTCGCCGGCCGTCAGCACCCGGCTGCGATCCCAAATGCCCTGGGCGTCCAGCGGCATGAACTCGATGAAGCGAATTTCAAAACCGTTCTCGCGGCCAAAGCGCGCCAGCGGAACCAGGTCCGGCTCCACCAGGTCCTTGACGGCCACGGCGTTGATCTTGATGGGGCCGAACCCGAGACGCTTCACCAGCGCCAGCCCTTCGAGCACCCGATCGAGTTCGTCCCGGCGCGTGATGCGGGTGAAGCGCTCGCGGTCCAGCGTGTCCAGATGGACGTTGATGCGGCGAAGGCCCGCCTGGTAGAGCGGCTCGGCGAGTTGCGGGAGCAGGACGCCGTTGGTGGTCAGCGCCAGGTCCTGGATCTCGGGGATGGCGGCCAGCTTCCGCACCAGTTCCGCCACGCCCTTGCGCACCAGCGGCTCGCCCCCGGTAACCCGCACCTTGGTGACGCCCAGCTTCACCGCGATGCGGACAAACCGCTCGATCTCCTCGTAACTCAGGATCGCGTCCCGCGCGGCGTACTCGACATCGCGCTCGGGCATGCAATAGAAGCAGCGGATGTTGCAGCGGTCGGTGACGCTGATGCGGAGGTTGTCGTGCAGCCTGCCGAAGGTGTCGCGCAGTTCGGCGTTCATCGCAGGGCCAGCATGCGCTCCAGCGGAACGAGCGCGCGCCGCATCAGCTCCTCGGAGATCTCGACGCGGGGCTCGAGGTCGCGCAGGCAGTCGCGCAGCTTCTCCAGCGTGTTGCGCCGCATGTACGGGCATTCGCTGCAATTGCAGTTGTCGTTGGGAACGAAATGAAACTTCTTCCCAGGGGCGAGCTTGTGGAGCGAATGCGCGACGCCGCTCTCGGTCATGACGATGCACTCATCGGCGTCGGTCTCGACGCAGTACTGGATGATGGCGGTGGTGGAGCCGACGAAATCCGCCAGCGCGAGCACCTCGGGCGGGCACTCGGGATGGGCGGCCACCCGCGCGCCGGGGTGTTCCAGCAGCGCCTCCGACAGTTTCCGGGCGGCGAAGGTGGCGTGCACGATGCAGGTTCCCTGCCACGAAGTCATGTTCTGGCGGCCGGTTTGCCGCTTCACCCAGTCGCCCAGATTGCGGTCGGGGAGGAACAGGATAGGCTGGTCCGGCGGGATCGAGTTCACCACGGCGACCGCGTTGCGCGAGGTGCACAGGATGTCGCTCTCCGCCTTCACCTCGACCGAGGTGTTGATGTAGCTGACGATGGCGTGGTCCGGGTGCAGCCGGCGGTAGGCGCGCACCGGCTCGACCGGGCAACTCTCCACCAGGCTGCAACTGGCCTCCCGGTCCGGGACCACCACCGTCCGTGTGGGATTGAGCACCTTGGCCGTCTCGGCCATGAACCAGACGCCGCAGAAGGCGATCACGTCGCCTTCGAAGTCGCGCGACCGCCGGGCCAGTTCGAGGCTATCCCCAACCGAATCCGCCAGATCCTGGATCTCCGCCTCCTGGTAATAGTGCGCCAGCAGAATCGCGCGCCGCTCGCGCTTCAGTTCGAGGATTTCTTCGGCGATGGTTCGAGTGGCCAGCATGGGGGATTGGTTGATTCCATTCTAGCAATTGCGCCCCGGTGAACGCGGGCCGTATCCTGGGGGTGCCATGGTCTACTGGATACTCTCAGGGATTGGACTGGTTGCCGGGGTGCTGGCCGGGATGTTTGGCATCGGCGGGGGCCTGATTATCGTGCCCGCGCTGCTGCTGATTTTGAAGCTGAAAGAAACCGAGGCGATCGCCACCAGCCTGGCGGCGCTGATTCCGCCGGTCGGCCTGCTGGGGGCGGCCGAATACTACCGCAACGGCTTCATCAACTTCCGCTACGCGGCGCTGATCGCGCTGGGGCTGTTCATCGGGGCGTACTTCGGCGCGAAGATCACTATCGGCCTGCCGACGCACTTGATACGGCGGCTATACGCCGGGTTTCTGCTTCTGGTGGCTGCTCGGATGCTGTGGATGGGCAAGTGAGCTCGTAGCTCGTAGTCCGTAGCCCGCGGCTCGCCGGGGGCGTCCGGACCAGTTCCACCGCACCCGGGTATTCGCGTTCCACCCAGTCGGTTAGGGGGATGTTGCGGAAGCTGACGCGCTGCTGAACCACCAGCGACTTGCGCTTTGAGAACAGGGACGCACTCTCGCGAAGGTACTGCCGCTCCTCTACCTGGATGTCCCCCATGAACTCGTCCAGGGCCTGGCGCCGGGCGTTCTCCTCGGTGGCGCGGATGCGCTCCTCCATGGCGCGGTGCTGGGTGGCTAGCAGTGTGCGGGCTTCGGCCAGGGTTTCGCGGTGGCGGGCAACGAGCACCTCGGCGCGCGCCTGCATGAGGATCGCGGTCACTAGCGCCGCGGCGCTCGCGATGAACACGGGCATGGCAATGTAAACCACTTCCAGGGGCAGATCTCCCATCAGGGGAAGGATCGGGCGGAGGGTGCGGGAGGATGCGGGAGTAAGGTGAAAAGCCCGGGGGGAGTAGGGCCTGCCCCGGCTCGACGGAACTCCACCCGCGTCCCGTGCGTTAGGCAGAAAGAGTAGGATAAGGCACTGCCTTGTCCCCGGGACAAGCCGGCGGCTTATCCTACCGGGAGGGAACGTATGGAACTGCGCCAGTTCAACCGTCGGGAGTTCTTGATGACCGGCGCCGCCGTTGCCGCTTGGTCAAAGCCCGCGCCAAAGCCCGTGGTCAGCGTCGTTCGGATCAAGAACGACAAGATCGGCATGGCGGTCGAGGAAGCCATCGACCTGCTTGGGGGCATCAAGCAGGTCACCAAGGGCAAGCACAGCGCGATGCTCAAGCCCAACCTGGTTTCCTCGCAAGCCAACGCCACCACCAATCGCGAGGTGATCCGCACGCTCGCGCAACTCATGCAGAAGGCGGGCAAGCAGGTCTCGATCGGGGAAGGCTCGGCGGCGGCGCCCAAGTTCAACGTGGTGGGCATGGAGGTCTTCCGCACGCGGAAGCGCGAGATCCTCGATCCGATGCAGCAGTACGTTTTCGACCAGCTTGGCTACACCGAACTGGCCAAGACGCTGCGGGTCCCGCTGGTGAACCTGCACTCGGGCGAACTGGTGGAGGTCGCGGTGCCCGGGGCCTTTGTTTTCCCCAAGCTGACCATCCACAAGTCGCTCACCGACGTGGACCTTTTGTGCTCCGTACCGATGATGAAGACGCACCAGCTCGCCACCGTGACGCTGGGGATGAAGAACCTGGTG
>PLEM01000362.1 GCA_003137035.1 Bryobacterales bacterium
CGCCGGAAAAACTCCTCCTCGAACGGGAAGATGCACAGCAGGTGGTCGATGACGCGGCGCATCAGAGGGATACGGCCCGGGCGCCAGGCCCACACCTGCGGCGCAACCAGGTACACCACCGGAATGCCGAGCCGCTTCAGGCGGCGCGCCACGCGGAGATTGAAATCCGGGCTGTCGGTAAGGATCGCCAGGCGCGGGCGTTCCCTCCGCGCCGCCTCCACCAGCTTCCGGTATTCGCCCCAGATCCGCGGAACATGCCGCAGCACCTCGACCAGCCCGACCACCGACAAGCTTTCCGCCTCGACCACCGCCCGGACCCCCGCCCGGCGCATCCGCGGCCCCGCGCACCCGAAGAACTCGATCTCGGGGAAGCGCTCCCGCAGAGTGTCGACCAGGCTGGCGGCGTACAGGTCGCCGGAAGCCTCCCCCGCCGAGATCAGGATCTTCTCCGTCACCAAGGAACAGTGTATAGGAACGGCTTGTAGCCTGTGGCTTGTGGCTTGTGGATTCNNCTACCGCGAATCCAGGTGCGCCAGCGGGGGCGCGGTTGTGGAATCCACAAGCCACAAGCCACGAGCTACAAGCCTCATTACATTGGACCGGCCTCCTCGCCGGAGGAACCCGATTCCCCCAGCGCCGCCGCGCAGAGCGTGCCCCAACGGCCCGTGGGGTCGGTTTCGCGGCCGCCCCGGAAATGTTCGGCGGCCTCGGTGCTCCGGCCCAGTGATTTCATCGTCATTCCGGCCAGAAAGCGCACATGGGCGAATGCCGGGCGATTCTTCCGGACCCGCCCTTGAAGCGCCTGCTCGATCTGCTCGATTGCCTCGGAAGTGGACCCGTGCAGCGCCAGCGCCCAGGCGTGCACGGCTAGCGTCTCCCCGAGGCGTTCGGGACAGGTCAAGCGCTCCAGCAGGCTGCCTCGGTACACTGCCAGCGCGCGGCCGGCCAGTTCGAGCGCACGCTCGGGCTCCTTCCCCTGCCGCAGCAGCAGTTCCGCCATGGCCCGGCGGGCAACGCTCCGGCCGGGCCTCAAATCGCGCACGCTTTCGAAACACCGCTCGGCCTCTTCGTACCTCCCGGTGTCCATCAGCACGTTGCCCAGCGCTTCCAGCGTCATGAAGCCATCCACCGGTGTTTGCGCACCGCTGAGGCCCCCGTGCAGGACCGCCTCCGCCTCGGGGTAACGCCCTGCCGTCAGCAAGATTTCGCCACGCACAAACGGCGCTGCTCCGGTCTTCCAGAAGAACCGGTGGGCCAGCCGCAGCGCCCCATCATGATCGCAGCGGGCCACGGCGCGGCCGGTGAGCCAGGCCAGAAGCGTCTGCAAGCCGCCAGCGGCGAGCCCAAATAGCGCCAGCGGAAGGAGCAGCGCCAGTCCGCGCGAACTCAGGTGCAGTTTCTCCAGCATCCAGTGCAGCCGCATCGCCGCAAACAGCAGCAGCGTCCAGAATATCGGAGGAATGCATGTTCGCCAATCGTACTTTTGGGGACGGCGCGTCATCGCGACTCTTGAGGGAGCGCAGAACGCTGCCGGACAACTCGTAGGCGATCAACACCGCCATGACGCTGCTGACCCATCCCGGCTGCGGCCAGACACGCTGGAGCAGGAATACCGCGACCATCGCCAGAATCAACGGAAGTACTTGCTCCGCGACGCTCGACCGAGGTCGCGCCGCCGGCACAGGCTCGATAGCACGCCGTATCAGCTCCCGCTCCCGCTTCGCCCGGTGCTTCGTCGCCTTCCACATCCACACAGCCAATGCCACCAGCGCGAGCACAACCAGGACCGCGAACGCGTAGAAAGCGAAACGCAGAGCCGAGATTCCGGCGGTCTGGGTTCCCGCTACCCAGACCGTCCCATCGGGCCCCGCCCCCACGCTCACAAGCGCCCGCATTCCCGGCCGCGGCGGCGGGATGAGATGCCAGGTGGCGCCGTCGAAGGACACCAGTCCCGCGTTGGTCGCAAACCAGGCCGTCTCCACGCCGGCGACTTCGTGGATCGGAGTCTTCGGGGGCAACCCCATCTCGCCCAGTGTGTGCCGCGTCCACGAGCGCCCGTCCCAGCCTACCGACAACACCTCTTCTTTCCCGGCCAGCCACAAACGGCCGCGCGCGACGCCTAGCAGCGTGGCATCTTCGATCCACCGCCCCGGAGACGAGATGGGGGCCCATTCCGCCCCGTCGAAACGCCAAACGCCGCTCCTGATCAGCCACAGGGAACCGTCCGGCGCCAACGCCAGTTCCGGGAACCGCGCCGCTCCTTTGTTGTCCCAGCTCACGCCCGGCAGTGCCAGCTTGCCGATGTGCCACGCGCCGCCTGCGTAATGCGACAGGTTGCCAGCCGCGTCGACCACCCAGGCCTCTCCCTTGCTCGCCACGATGCTCGCGGCTTCTGGCGTAGCCACCGCCTCCCGCCACACGCGCCAGTGTTGGCCGTCGAAGTGGGCCACAAAACGGCTGGTGGCGTACCAAACCTCCTCGCCGTCTGCGGCAAACACTCGGCACTGGTCGCCGCCGTGGCGCTTCCAGGAGGCGCCTTCGAGTCGGCTGAGGCTGCTAGGAGTCCAGGTCAGCGCCCAAACGGTTCCGCCGCGCGTCACCCGGAGTTCCCAGACTGCTCCAGCCGGCCGCGCCGCCTCCACCCAGCCCGTTGCCCCATGCCGGAAGACCGCGGAGCTGGCTCTAATCTGGTTCGGAACAAGATTCCGCACCATGCGTAGCGTAAGCCCGACCACTATCAACAGGCCCAGCGCCGCCAAGAAGATCCACCGTATCTCAACCCACCAGGGAGTTTCCGCCGTCGGCTGGACGTGTGGTGTCATCGGGTCAAGCCCGAATCATACATCACAACGGGCAGCTTGTGGCCTCTGGCTTGTGGCCTGTGGATTCCACAACCGCGTCCCCGCTGGCGCACCTCGGCTCGCGGTAGGAGCGCCAGCAGGTGAATCGCCGCCGAATCAACAAGCCACAGGCCACAAGCCACAAGCTGTAGAATAATTCCAGGAGCCGATGTCCACCCAGGCAGACCTCGCTAAGATCAGTGTGCAGGATTTCGCCCAGCGCTTTCGCCAGGAGATGATCCCGCTCAGCAACACCTTCGCCTACTTTTCCGCGCTGCCCCTGGCCGAGGAAGAGACCAAGGAGTACCTGGAGGAACCGATCACGGCCCTCCCACCCTCGGTTCAGGCCGCTTTCGCCAAGGTGTTCGTGTTCCTGGTTCCGTACCTGGAGAAGCCCACCGGCAAGGGCGGGGAACTGGTGACCTTCGACCGGCCCGAGGAAAAGGGGCAAGTCTGGAGCGCGCAGTTCATGTCGGGTCCCGAGGCCATCCTGGTGTTCGCGATCAAGGACCGGCCAGTGGCCGACTACCACTACGTCTTCTACCGCGCCATCGCCACCTTGCTTGCCGATCACCTCGACAGCGAGACGCTCGAACAATACCCCGAGATCCTGCGCGAGGAGCTGCGCGGCCGCGTCCACGGGGAGATCGACGAGGAAGGCTGGCAATTGAAGCAGGCGCTGTTGCAGCGGCAGAACGATGTGCGCCGCGAGACCAAGCTGTTCCGCAACTACGCCCGCCAGTCCCTCATCGATACCCTGACCCTGTACCTGCACGGCATCTGCTGCGATATCGACGTCGAGACCGGCCCGCGCCAGATCCCCAGCCGCTACCTTCGCAAGCGGCTCCAACTGCTGCACGACGGCTTCCCGCCGCCCACCGGCTACGCGGTGTTCCCCGAGGATCTCAACAAGCCCTAGGCCGGAGCAAGATGGCAGTTCTGCTAAGTGCCGCCGCTCTGAGCCAGTCGTTTGGCGCGCGGGTTCTGTTCGAGGATCTCTCGCTGAGCCTCTCCGAGGGAGACCGCACCGGTCTGATCGGGCCAAATGGCAGCGGCAAGACCACCTTGCTCGAGATTCTCGCCGGGCGGCAGGCTCCCCGCGCCGGAGTGAGGGCCCTGCGAAAGCTGACCCGGCTCGCCTATGTCCCCCAGGATTCGCAATTCGGGCCGGACGATACCGTCGCTTCCGTCGTGACAGCGGCGTTGGCGGGTCTCCCCCTGGAGGAACGGGAGAAGACGGCGCGCATGGAGATGATTCTCGGGCGGGCCGGCTTCGACATCCCCGCCACGCCGGCCGCGGCGCTCTCCGGCGGATGGAGGAAGCGCCTCTCCATCGCGGCTGCGCTGGTCACCTCCCCGGACGTGCTTCTTCTGGACGAGCCCACCAATCACCTGGACCTGGAAGGCATCCTCTGGCTCGAGGATGCCATCCGGACTGCCAACGCCTGCCTGGTGGTCACCCACGACCGGTACTTCCTCGAAAACGTCGCCTCGCACATGGTGGAGCTCAACCCGGTCTATCCACAGAGCGCCTTTCAGGTGAAAGGAAACTACAGCGAGTTTCTCGAGCGGCGCGAGGAATTCCTCGAGGCGCAGGCCAAGCAGCAGGATTCGCTGGCGACCAAGGTGCGGCGCGAGGTGGAGTGGCTGCGGCGCGGACCGAAGGCCAGGACGGGCAAGTCGCGCGCCCGAGTCGATGCCGCCGGACGGCTGATCGAGGAACTCTCGGCCGCGACGGCACGCGCCCGAACGGCCACGGCGAAGATCGACTTCACGGCGTCGGATCGAAAAACCAAGCGCCTGATCGAGACCGAGGGAATCGGGAAAGCGCTCGGCGGGCGCAGGCTGTTTCAGAACTTGAGCCTGACACTCTCACCGGGTGTTCGCATCGGCCTGGTGGGCGCGAACGGGAGCGGAAAGACCACGCTGCTCAAGATCCTGCAGGGAGAGCTCGAGCCCGACGAAGGCTCCATCCAGCGAGCCGACCGGCTGCAAATCGTGAGCTTCGCGCAGGACCGGGGCGCTCACCTGGACCTCGACCTCAGCCTGCGCCGGACGTTGTGCCCGGAGGGCGACTCGGTGACTTACCGCGGGCGCCCCATCCACGTCGCGGGATGGGCCAGGCGCTTTCTCTTCCGCGAGGAGCAACTGGATATGCCCATGTCCAGATTCTCCGGCGGCGAGCGCGCCCGCGCCATGATTGCTTGCTTGATGCTGGCGGAAGCGGACATTCTGTTGCTCGACGAACCCACGAACGACCTGGACATTCCAACCCTGGAGGTGCTCGAGGACGCTCTGCTCGAGTTCTCGGGAGCCGTCGTGCTGGTGAGCCACGATCGGTATCTGCTGGACCGCGTCTCCACCGTCGTGATTGGCCTGGATGGAGGCGATGGGGGAATCTTCGCCGACTACTCGCAGTGGGAGGCGTCGAGAAACGAGCCGCCTCCGCCGAAGGCGGTAGCGAAGGAATCCCGCCCACCCGCGCCGGAAGACGGGCCGAAGCGCAAACTGGCCTACCTGGATCAACGCGAGTGGGACGGCATGGAAACGAACATTCTGGAAGCGGAACGGGAGTTGGCGGCGCGTCACCGCGAACTTCAGGAGGCCGCCTCGGATGCGAGTCGAGTGACCGAAGCCTACGAAGAACTGCAACAGGCCCAACGGCGCGTGGAGGATTTGTACGCCCGCTGGGCGGAGCTGGAAGCAAAAGTGGCCAGGTAGAGCGCAGCCGAGGCCCCAACGTTTGAGATCGCAATTTGCGATGTCCAAGACTCGGCTACCGCGAAACTCCTCGCTGGCGCTCACGCCTCGGAACCGAGCCACGACCGCAAGGGAGTGGTTTCCAGCGAAAGCCTATCATCACACGGCCAAAACACTACCCAGGCGAAGGCAGCGCTGCCATCAGCTCCGCCAGAATCCGCGACGCGGCTTCTTTGCCGCGCTCGCCGATTTCGCCCACCGGGCCGACGCAACTTGGGCAACCCGATTCGCAGGGGCAGGCGGCCAGCAGCGCCGCGGCGTGTTCGAGCAGCTTCGCGGACATCTGGTAGAGCGGCGCGCTTTGCCCCACGCCGCCCGGGTAGTTGTCGTAGAGGAACAAATCCGGCTCGTAGGTCTTCAATCCCTGCGAGATGTCCTCGCCGAACGCCACGCCCAGGTCGCGCGGGTCGCACATCAGCAGGAACGCCGCTACCGTGCGCAGCGCGTTGCCCAGCCCGGTCAGCGCATTCTGTTTTTCGGTCGGCGAGAGGTCCGGGAACCGCGCCAGGAAGCTCTCCGGGAAATGCAGCCAGAACGCGGTGGTGTGCATCTCCTGCTCGGGCATCGACAGATTGCCCGCCCCGACGTTCTCCATGGTGTAGAACTTCACCTTCTTGAATCCCACCACCTGCCGGTTCACGCGCACCTCGCCATGCACGCCGCGCGCGCCCGCGATGGGAGCCGACTCGAACTCCTCCAGCACCTTCACCTGCGTGTAGTCGATCGCGTCGGTGAAGTAGTCGCACTGCACCTGGCGGACGTACGCCTTCCGGCCCTCGTAATCGAACCGCTCCACCTGGTACTGGCGCGCCTCGTGCAAGTAGATCGCCTTCTCGTGCAGCGTGGTCAGCGCGGAGGGGAAATCCACCTCGGCGATGACCTTCGGCTCGCCCGTCGTGTCCACCACCACGAAGTTGTCGCTGGTGATCGAGCGCAGGCTGATGGCATCGGCCGGATACGTGTCCGAGGTCCAGTGCCAGGCGCCGGCCGAGTGGTGCAGGAGCTTCAGCTCCTCCAGGAACCGGCACAGCTCCCCGGTGTCGTGCATTCCGAACTTCTCCCCGTCGCGAATAGGCAGCTCAAAGGCCGCGCACTTCACGTGATTGAGCAGGATCTCCAGGTTGTTCGGGTTGATGTGGGCGTGCTCGGGAGACTGGCCGAAAAAATAGTCGGGATGCTCGATGACGTACTGATCCAGCGGGGCGCTCGAGGCCACCAGCACGGCCGCCGAGGTTGACTGCCGCCGCCCGGAGCGGCCCGCCCGCTGCCAGGTCGAGGCAATGGTGCCGGGATAGCCAGCCATCACCACGGCGTCCAGCGACCCGATGTCGATGCCCAGCTCGAGTGCGTTGGTGGCCACCACGCACCGGACGTCCGCCTCCCGCAGCTTGCGTTCGATCTCGCGGCGCTCCCGAGGCAGGTAGCCGCCCCGGTACCCGCGCACCGCATCCTGCCCCATCGGCCGCCGCGCGCACGCATCCTTCAGGTAGGTGATGAGCACCTCGGTAGCCAGCCGGTTGTTGGCGAACACCAGTGTCTGCAGCCGCCGCTCCAGAAATTCGAGCGCCACCCGCTTGGATTCCTGAAGGTAGCTGCGCCGAATGCCGAGTTGCCGGTTGACAAAGGGCGGGTTGTAGAAGATGAAGTACTTCTCCCCGACCGGTGCGCCGCTCTGCCCGATCAGCTCGAAGCGCTCCCCGGTGAGCGCCTCGGCCAGTTCGCGCGGGTTGGCGATGGTGGCCGAGCAGCAGATGAATTGCGGCGCAGACCCGTAGAACGCGCAGATGCGCTTGAGGCGCCGGATGACGTTTGCCAGGTGGCTGCCGTAAACGCCGCGGCAGTAGTGCAGCTCGTCGATCACGATATAGCGCAGCCGCTCGAACAGCTTCGCCCAGCGCGTGTGGTGCGGCAGGATACCGGCATGCAGCATGTCCGGGTTGGTCAGGACGATGTTGGCGCGCTCGCGGATGGCTTTGCGGGCGTCTTGCGGCGTGTCGCCGTCGTAGGTGAACGCCCGGATTTCGGAACCCATCCGGTCCACCGCCTCCTGAAGCTCGTGGAGCTGGTCTTCGGCCAGCGCCTTAGTAGGAAACAGGTACATCGCGCGAGTGTCGGGCTCGGCGATCAGGCGGTTCAGCACCGGCAGGTTGTAGCACAGGGTCTTGCCGCTGGCGGTGGGC
>PLEM01000251.1 GCA_003137035.1 Bryobacterales bacterium
ACGGCATCTACGTTTCCGGCCGGCTGGGGGGCGCGGCCCTGGGGCTCGAAACCCGGCAAGGCGCGGCTTGGAACAAGCACTGCCTTCCCAAACCGCGGCTCGAGTTCGGGCGGCTGCTGCGGGATCGCGCTACCGCCGCCATCGATTTGAGCGACGGCCTGTCGCTGGATCTCCACCGGTTGTGCCTGGCCTCGCGCGTCGCGGCCGTGCTGGACCAGAAGATCCCGCTTTTTCCCGGGGCGAGCCTGGAACAGGCGCTCCATGGAGGGGAGGACTACGAGCTGCTGTTCACGGCCCCGGCCGATGTGGAGGGCGCGGTCCGCATCGGCACGATAATCAAGGCCCGGCACGGCCGCGTGTACTTTCAGGGCAAGCCGCTTGCCCCGCTAGGATACGACCATTTCCGATGAAACGCCCGAGCCCCGTTCGCGTGCTTGAACTGATCGATGCGTTCCGCCGGTCCAAGACCATGTTCGCAGCGGTGGCGCTGGGCGTCTTCGATCGCGTGCCGGTGGATTGCGCCACGCTGGCGGGCGAACTTGGTGCCCATCCGGATGCGCTCGAGCGGCTGCTCGACGCCTGTGTGGGTCTGAAGCTGTTGCGCAAAGAGGGATTGGTGTACCGCAACCGGCCGGTGGCCGAAACCTACCTGCGCCGTTCCAGCCCGCACAGTATGACCGGCTACATCCTGTACTCGAACAGCGCGCTGTTTCGGATGTGGGCGAACCTGGAAGACGCCTTGCGCGAGGGCACTCCCCGCTGGGAGCAGACCTTCGGCGGCCGCGGCGCGCTGTTCGACCACTTCTTCAAGACCGACGAAGCGATGCGCGACTTCCTGCTGGGCATGAACGGCTTCGGCCAGCTCAGCTCGCCCGCAGTGGTGGCAGCCTTCGACCTGAGCCGGTTCCGCTGCCTGGTGGATCTCGGCGGCGCAACGGGCCACCTGGCGCTGGCCGCCTGCGAACGATATCCGGGCCTGCGTGGGGTGGTCTTCGACCTGCCGCGAGTGGCGGAGTTCACGCGTAGGATAAGGCTCCAGCCCTGTCCCGTCGAATTCGTCGCCGGCGACTTCTTCGAGGACCCGCTGCCCGAGGCAGACCTGTTCGCGGTAGGCCGCATCCTGCACGACTGGGGCGAGGAGAAGATCCGCCGCCTGCTGCGCAAGATCCACGAGCGGCTGCCGGAAGGCGGCGCGCTGCTCATCGCCGAGCGCCTGCTGGCCGAGGACAAAAGCGGCCCGGTGGCGGCGCACATGCAGTCCCTCAACATGCTGGTGGTCACCGAGGGCAAAGAGCGCACGCTGGGCGAATACCGGGCGCTGCTAGAGGATGCAGGCTTCCGCGAAGTCGAAGGGCGAGTCACCGGCGCGCCGCTGGATGCGGTGCTGGCGCGGTGCTGAGGAGAGCCGAGGGTGCGCGGCCGTATGGAGGGCGGACTTCTAGTCCGCGCGGGGCTTCAGACCCGCGGCGCGGCGGGGCTCAAGCCCCACGCGGGTTGAAACCCGCCCCCCACCGGGCGAACTCCGGTTGACGGCCAGCGGCAGGCTGCCTTAAGATTAAAACAGGTTCACGATCAGGAGGGGACTGTGAGAATTCTCGTTGTCGCTTGTGCAGTGCTTCTTTTCGCGGGTGTGGTCGCGCAGGCCCAGCCCGCGGTCTTCGCCAACGGCATGGTGAATGCCGCCAGCTCTGTTCCCGCGGGTTTGCCCAGCGGGGACATTGCGCAGGGCTCGATGTTTTCGATCTATGGCAGCAACATGGGGCCGGCAACCAGCCCGGCACTGAGCTGGCCGCTCCACGCTTCGCAGGGACTGGGCGGTGTCACCGTTCAGGTCACGGATTCCGGGGGCCAGATGCGCTACGCGATCCTGCTTTTTGTGGGCCCGGGCCAGATCAACGCGGTGCTGCCCTCGAACACCGCCGTCGGCCGGGCCACGCTGACGGTCACCTATAACGGAGGGACTAGCGCGTCCCAATCGTTTAACGTGGTCCCGCGCAGCGTCGGCCTGCTGGCCTGGAACCAGCAAGGCAGCGGGCCGGGGGTGATCCAGGTGTACCACGGCGCGAACTGGACGTTCAACGACATCACCAATTCGGCGATTCCCGGCGATGTCGGCGTGCTGTGGGGTACGGGACTGGGTCCGGTGACCTTCGACGAAACCCAGCCGCCGGTGCAGAGCGATCTGGGCGCGGGGGCCGAAGTCTGGGTCGGGGGCCAGAAGGTCTCCAACGTCCAATACCAGGGTCGCTCGACCGCGGCAGGCCAGGATCAGGTCAACTTCGTGATCCCGAACATCTCCGGCTGCTACGTTCCGGTGTTCGTGAAGATCGGCAACGTGGTGAGCAACACGGTCAGCATGGCGATCTCGGCCAATGCCGGGATGTGTACCGACGCACTGAGCTTCTCGGGGCTGGATCCGGCCTACGTGAAAGCGCACGGGCTGAAGCAAGGCTACGTGGGCGTGAACTGGACTACCAGCAAGCTGCCGTTCATCGGCGACCAGGTGTCCAACAACGCTTCAGGTTCGTTCTTCGGTTACGACTGGGCCCGGCTATTGCAGAGCCGCGGCCAGTTTGGCGTCTCGACCTATGGCTCATGCACGATCCTGCCCTTCCGGGGCGCCGGCCCTACCAACCCGGACCCCGCTCCCGATGCTTTGGACGCGGGCAATCTGACCCTGACCGGACCGGACAGCGTGGTGCGGCCGTTCGTTAGTTCCGCGAAGGGAAGCTATTCCATCTCAACGCTGCCGTTCACGACCAATCCCTCCGGCAACTTTACCGTGGCCGGGCAGGGCGGCGCCAACGTGGGGGCATTCTCCGCCAGTCTGACTCTGCCGCAAGCCTTTGTCTGGACCAACGTGGACGCCATCACCCAGGTGACGCGCGCCAATGGAGTGACCATCAACTGGACCGGCGGCGCCGGCGTGGTCAACATCTCGGGGTTCTCGATGACTGAGTCGCCGCAGCAGGCTGGGGCCATGTTCCTGTGCATCGAGCAGGCCTCCAAGGGAACCTTCACGGTCCCGCCCGCAGTGCTGTTGGCGCTGCCGGTATCGGCGAGTTCGAGTGGTTTTCCGGAGGGCAGCCTCACGGTGACGGACCAAGCCGCCTCGGTTCCCTTTAATCCCAACCCGCCGACGGGCTTGGATGTCGGCCGTTTTTCGGCCACCTTCGCCACTTTCAAGTCGCTGGGGTACAACTAGGGTCCGCTGCTAACCGCTTGCTGACGGTCGCGGTTCGGAACAGAGCCGCGACCGCCAGGGAGCGGGGCTTGATAAGATGGTGAACTTGGCCTCTCACATCTTATCGATAGTGCTTTTCGCGCCGCTGGCGGGTCTGCTGGTCCTGTTGCTGATCCCGTCTTCGAAGCCGAAGGCGATTAAACTTTGGGCCAACGCCTGGTCGCTGCTGTGCTGCCTGCCGTGCCTCTGGCTGGTCCTCAATTTCGACAGCGCGAAAGACTTCCAGTTCGTCGAGCGCGCGGACTGGATTCCCTCGATCGGCGCCTCGTACTCCCTGGCCATCGACGGCTACAGCCTGTTGCTGGTGGCGCTCACCGGCCTGCTGGGCTTCCTGGCGATTCTGTCGAGCTGGAACGCGATCGATACCCGGCTGAAGGAATACTACGCCAACTTCCTGTTCCTGCAAGCGTCGATGCTGGGCGTGTTCATGGCCCGGGATTTCCTGCTGTTCTTCGTGTTCTGGGAACTGGGGCTGGTGCCGATGTACTTCATCATCGCCATCTGGGGCGGGCCGCGGCGGGTTTACGCCGCGTTTAAGTTCCTGGTGTACACGTTCATCGGCTCGGTGGTGATGTTCCTGGGCATCCTGGCGCTCTATTTCCTGCACCAACGGGAATTCGGGAGCTACAGTTTCGCCATTCCCGAACTGCTGCGCACGACGGTTTCGGGCAGCCAGCAGTGGTGGATCTTCTGGGCGTTCTTCCTGGGGTTCGCGGTGAAGGTGCCCATGTGGCCGCTGCACACCTGGCTTCCCGACGCGCACACGGAGGCGCCCACGGCCGGCTCGGTGATCCTGGCCAGCGTGCTGCTGAAGATGGGAACCTACGGGTTCCTGCGCTTTTCGCTCCCGCTGCTTCCCAACGCCGCCAAGGACCCCGTGATCGTAAACGCGATGGCGCTGCTTTCGTTGGTGGCCATCGTCTACGGCGCGCTGGTCTGCCTGATGCAGAAGGACTGGAAGAAGCTGATCGCGTATTCCTCGGTCAGCCACCTGGGATTCTGCACGCTGGGCATCTTCGCGCTGAACCCGGCCGGGATCGCGGGCTCGATGCTCCAGCAGATCAACCACGGCATCTCGACCGGGATGCTGTTCCTGATTGTGGGCGTGGTCTACGAGCGGCGGCACACGCGCGAAATCTCCGAGTACGGCGGCCTGATCCGCGCTATGCCGGTGTTCACGATGGTCTTCTTCATCACCGCGCTCAGCTCGATGGGCATGCCCGCGCTGAACGGATTCATCGGCGAATTCTCGATCCTGCAAGGCGCTTACCAGATGTCGTTGAACTGGGCGATCTGGTGCGCGGTGGGAATCGCGCTGGGCGCGGCCTACCTGATCTGGCTGTTCCAGCGGACCATGCTGGGCGAGATTTCCGAGAAGAACGCGAAGCTTCCCGATCTCTCGCTGCGGGAGATCGCGGTGTTCGCACCGCTGCTCGTGTGCGCGTTCTGGATCGGCATCTACCCCAAGCCGTTCTTCCGGGTGCTGGAGCGGCCGGCGGCGCAGATCGTCGAGCGGGTGAGTCCCGGCTACTTTGCCGAGCGCGGCCTGGCGAACCCTATCGGCGCGACGCCGGCTTCAGCAGGCGCAGCGGCAGACGCGACAGGTAGGTAAGCCGCTCGATCAGCGGCACCGCGCGGCGCACGGTGCGGCCGTGGAAGACCAGGCTGCCTGCCACCAATAGCGGGTGCGGTATGGTGACGCAGCAGCGCGAGCAGACGTCGATCTCACCGGCGCGGCGCTGGGCGTGCAACCGCCGCATCCGCTGCATCTCATCGGAATTCCAGATGTCTCCGATAGACTGTGAGGCGAGCGTCCCCACGGGTTTCCCGTCCAGCATGTAACTCTGGCAGCAGGGATACACGTCGCCGTTGTGCTTCACGTACATCGGGCCGCGCCAAAGGTAGTGGCAGGGATGCTTCCAATCGGCCGGATCGTGGCCCGCGCCGGGGCGCATCAGGTTGGTTTCGTCCTCCTTGATGCGGACCTGGTCCACGCCCGGAACGGCGCGCCAGAAGCGCATGAAATCCTCCACCTCGCCGGCGTTGCCCTCCATGCGCACCATCTGCACCACCACCTGGATGCGGGCGCGGCGGTCGCGCTTCATGCGGCAGAAACGCACGAAGTTGTCGCGGACTTTTTCGAAGCGCGCGCCCTTGCGGTAGAACTCGAAGCTCTGCTTGGTGGCCCCGTCGAAGCTCAGGGTGATGCTTTCGAGCGGGCCGCCCAGGATGCGGTCCGCCATCTTCTCGTCGAGCAGGGTGCCATTGGTGGAGAGCAGCGTCGAGATGCGGTGGCGCGCGCAGTACTCGATGCGCTCGAAGATCTTGGGGTCCAGGAACGGCTCGCCCAGTCCGATGAGCATCATGTGTTCGGCGCTGCGGCCGGCCTCGCTCACCAGCCGGTCGAAGATCTCCGCCCGCATGTCTTCCTTGGGCTGCGGATGGGTCTCGCGCGGGCACATCGGGCAGTAGAGGTTGCACTTCGCCGTGGTCTCGACGATATACTCGACCGGCAGCGCGTTGAGCTTGGCGTGGCGCCGCAAGTAACCCCAGAGCAGCTTGGCCCGATTCCAGGCGCGCATGGTCCTTTCATTGTAGCGGCTCGCCATCCCGAGGCATCAGAATAGAGGGAATGGACGAGCGCGTGCGGCTGCTCAACTCCGAGCCGGTGCGATCCACCGCGCGCTACGTGCTCTATTGGATGCGCGCGAACCGCCGCGCCAGCCACAACCACGCGCTGGCCTTCGCCTCGCAACTGGCGAACGACCGGGGCCTGCCCCTGTTGTGCTACGAAAGCCTGGATGGGAACTCGAACGACCGGCTGTGCACCTTCGTGCTCGAAGGTATTCCCGAAAACGCCCGCAGGCTGCGCGCGCTCGGCGCCGGGTACGTGTTCTCTCTTTCCGACGCCCTGGCGCGGCTTGCGGCGGAGGCCGCCTGCGTGGTTACCGACGATTTCCCCACTCTGGCAGCGCCCACGGGGCTGACCGCAGCCTGCTACGGGGTCGATTCAAGTTGCATAGTGCCGATGAGCGAGATCGGCGGCAGGCAATACGCCGCCTACGCGATCCGCCCGAAGATCCGCAAGCTGCTGCCGCGACACCTGGCTCCGGTCTCGCCCGTCCAACTGCGGCGCAGCTTCCCGGACCGCCACTTCGAGTTTCAGACCGAGGTGGCGGAGGCGGACATCCCCGGGTTGGTGGCCTCCTGCGACATCGACCACAGCGTGCCTCCGTCGGTATCGTTCCACGGCGGTGCGGCGGCGGCCGAATCGAGGCTGGAACACTTCCTGGTTCACAATCTGCACCGCTACGCGCGGCATCGCAACGAGCCCGCAGCGCATGCCACCTCGGAAATGAGTCCCTATCTGCACTTCGGGCACATCTCGGCGCTTGAGGTGGCGCTCCGCGTCAAGGAGCATGCCCGCCGGCACAAACTGATCGCGGACGAATTCCTCGAGCAGTTGATCGTGCGCCGGGAACTGGCCTTCAATTTCGCCCACTATGCCGCGCGGCCGGATTCGCTCGCGGAGCTTCCGGAGTGGGCGAGAGGCACGCTCGCCAGGCACGCCGGGGACGAGCGCCCGGCCGTCTGGTCCCGCGACGACTTCGTTCAGGCGCGCACCCACGATGCGCTTTGGAACGCCACTCAGACGGAGATGCTCCGCCGCGGAGTCATCCACGGATACTACAGGATGTACTGGGGGAAGAAGATCGTGGAATGGTCGGCGAGTTGCGGCGAGGCGCTGGCAACCGCCATCCATATCCATGACCGCTTCGCGCTGGATGGCCGCGATCCCAACACCTATGCGAACATAATGTGGTGCTTCGGGCTGCACGACCGGCCCTGGCCGGAGCGGCCCGTGTTTGGCATGGTTCGAACGATGACGCGCGCGGGGTTGGAGCGCAAGACCGATGTGGAGGCCTATTTGCGCGAGGCGGGGACCGCATGAAGATCGCGATTACCGGAGCGAGCGGCTTCATCGGCCGGGCGCTCGCGGCGAGGCTGGTCGCCGCGGGTCACTCGGTTCTGCCGGTCAAACTGAGGCAGGGACCCATCATGCCGGTCTCGGACGCCGTGATTCACCTGGCCGGCGAGCCGGTGGCGCAGCGTTGGACAGCCGAGGCGAAGCGCAGAATCCTGCAGAGCCGCGCGGAGGGCACGCGCAAGGTGGTCGAAGCGCTGGGTCGGCTATCGCCGCGCCCGGCGACCCTGATCTCGGCCTCGGCCATCGGAGTTTATGGCGCGAGGGGCGAAAAGTTTCTGGCGGAGGATTCCGGGCCCGGCAGCGGGTTCCTGGCCGACGTGTGCGTGGTTTGGGAGCGGACCGCCGGGGTCGCGAACGCGCTCGGAATCCGCGTGGTGATCCTGCGCTTCGGACTGGTGTTGGGTCCCCGTGGCGTGCTGGGCCGGATGCTGCCGATTTTCAAGCTGGGTGCGGGCGGGCGGCTGGGTTCCGGCCGGCAATGGGTGTCCTGGATACACATCGACGACCTGACCGCGCTGATCGAGTTTGCCCTGGGCGCGAAGCGCCTCCGCGGACCGGTGAACGCCACGGCCCCCAACCCGGTGACCAACGCCGAGTTTACCCGGACACTGGCCTCAACGCTGCACCGCCCTGCGTTCGCCACCGTCCCGGAGTTCGCGCTGAAGCTGCTGTTCGGCGAAATGGCGAGCGTGCTGCTCGACAGCCAGCGCGTCCTGCCCAAGGCCGCGGTCGCCGCTGGATTCGAGTTCAAGTATCCGAATCTCGGCCCCGCACTGGCCGACCTGGTGGGGCGGGATTGAGACACCGGCGGCAGGACCGCCGGTGCTACTTCTTCTCCAGCAGGTAGACGCAATTCTCTAGCCGGCTCTCGCCGCCATCGTTTACGGCGAAGGTGATGGGGACGATCTTGCCTTGGCGGAGCCGGCCGCTCCACAGCGCTGCGCCCGCGTAGTCGCCGTCCTTGCGCAAGGCGTAGAAGTTGAGATCGAACTGGGCCAGCCGGGCGGCGTCGTTGTCGAAGTTGCGCGCGACCCGCTTGAGCGCGTCCAGGCAGGCCTCTTTGGCGGACATGCCGCGGCGCATGTTCTCGACGATGGTATGCGCTCCGGCGACCCGGAGGTTCTCCTCGCCGCGGCCGGTCGAGCCGGCCCCGCCGACGTCCTGATCCACCCACAGCCCCGCGCCGAGCACCGGCGAATCGCCGACGCGCCCAGGGATCTTCCAGGCCAGACCGCTGGTGGTGGTGACGCCGGAAAGCTCCCCCTTCGGATTCAGGGCCAGGCAGTTGATGGTGCCCGTGGGCGGGTGGATGGCAACCTCCCAGGCCCAGGCCAGGGTTTCTTCATCCACGTTGGGGAAGTCGCGCTTGAGCGAGGCCGGGGGCCGCTCGGGCGGCGCATCCAGGCCCGGACCCCAGTTGTTGTGCCCCCCGGAGTCGCGCAGGGATTTCTTCCAGACCAGCCAGGCCAGCCGCGACTTCTCGGTGAGCAGGTTGTCCTCAGGGAGACCAAAGGCCTTGGCAAAGCGCAACGCGCCCTCGCCGGCCAGCATCACGTGGTCGGTCTGGTCCATCACCAGGCGGGCCACCTTCGAGGGGGTCTTGATGTTGCGCAGCGAGGCCACCGAGCCGCAGCGCCGCGTCGGCCCGTGCATCACCGAGGCGTCCAACTCGACCACGCCGTCCTCGTTGGGCAGTCCACCGAAGCCCACGGAGCTGTCCTCGGGATCTTCCTCGTTGATGTTGACCCCGGCGACCACCGCGTCCAGCGTATCCTGGCCCGACTTCAACAGTTCCATGGTCCGGGAGCATGCGCGCAGTCCGTTGGCGCTGGAGATGACGATCATCCTGGCGGCCGTCGGCACGGCCAGCCCCGTCCGGGCAGCCGGCAGCAGCGCGGAACCGAGAAGCACCTGTCGTCGATTCATCATTCCCGAAGTATCCCGCTTTGCTACACTTCATAGGAACCGGCCGGGAACCTATGCGATGTCTCGTGGCTTTCGCAGTACTGCCGTTGCTGGCGCTGGGCGCTGGCGGCAAGAAGGGGAAGGGTTCCCAGGCGCCCCAGGCTGAAGTGGTCGAGCTGACCGTCCAGCGCACCACTGAGGGCACCGTGGAGATCGACGGCCGGGTGCGGAACTGCGGGACGAAGGCCCTTCGGCGCCTGGTCTTGCGCTTCAAGGTGTTGGCCCCGGAGGGAATTGTCGTCACCACCCAGACGGGCGACATCAGCCCGGAGGTTTTGGAACCCGGCGAGGAAGCTGAGTTCCACTGGCGAATGAAAGACCCCGCGCGTGGAGTCGCCCTGCGGGTCGAGGCCGGTACCCCCAACGATCCGGAGCTTACCGTGTCCAACCCCGGACCCTACCCCATCGAGTAGTCCCCCCAAAAGCAGCGCTTGTACAAACATTAACGGTGCTTCATAATATTCTTACACCTGTAACGCGAGTTTCGTCATCTATGACTTTAGGAAGTGTGAACGAGACTTGGGGGGTGGCCATGCATTACGTAGAACTTCAGCCGGGGAAATCGCCAGACAGCTACCGCGACAAGCACGTGGAGCTGGACTTTCGAGGGGCGGCGCTCAGCGTGGATGCGCGGCCAGTGAAACTGACCCGCAAGGAGTACGAGCTGTTCGCGCTGCTGGCCCAGAATGCCGGGGAGATCATCCCCCGGGAAGTCTTGCTGCTGCGCATCTGGGGCTATGGTCAGGAGATCCGCACGCGGACTTTGGACGTGCACATACGCAGGCTCCGTAAGAAGCTGGGCGAGTACGGGGACCGGTACATCGAGACGATCTTCGGGGTGGGCTACCGATTTCAGCCGTATCGCGAAGCGCGGCCATTTTCGCTCTACGGCGACGCGGTAGCGGTTGCGTAAACCGGCCGGGGAGAGGTGAGCGCGGGGTTGGCGATAGAATGGGGAGTCCCATGCCCGCGCGCATCTCCCCAGCCACCCGCCTACAGGGAACCATCCGGCTTCCCGGTGACAAGTCCATCTCGCACCGCTACGCGATGCTGGCGGCGATCGCGGAGGGAACCAGCCACATCCGGAACTACTCCACCGGCGCGGATTGCGCCTCCACGCTGGGCGCCCTGGAATCGCTAGGCATCCGGATCGAGCGCGAGGGGACCAGCGTGAGTGTAGCGGGGCGCGGGCTGGACGGTCTCCGCGAATCTTCCACAACACTGGACGCTGGGAATTCCGGCTCCACCATCCGCATGCTCTCGGGCATTCTCGCCGCGCAGCCCTTCGCGAGCCGGATCGCGGGCGACGAATCGCTTTCGCGGCGGCCGATGGAACGTATCATGCGGCCGCTGGAGGCGATGGGCGCCTCGATCACGGCGCGCGAGGGGAGGTTCCCGCCGCTGGAGATTCACCCGGCCGAACTGCGCTCCATCGACTACACCCTGCCGGTAGCCAGCGCGCAGGTGAAGACGTGTGTGCTGCTGGCCGGATTATACGCGCGAGGTGTCACCACCGTGCGGGAACCCCTACGCACGCGGGATCACACCGAGATCGCCTTGCGGGAGTTCGGCGCCGCCATCGACGTACGTGGCCGCGTCATTTCCGTTCAGGGCCGGCCGCGTCTGGAGGCCCGGGATCTCGAGGTTCCCGGCGATCTTTCTTCGGCGGCGTTCTTCCTGGTTGCCGCGTCGCTGGTGCCGGACTCGGTGCTGCGGATCGAGGGTGTCGGACTGAATCCCACCCGCTCGGCGCTGCTCGACTTCCTGGTGTCGATCGGCGCGGACCTGGACATCCGCGACCTGCGCATGCAGGCCGGCGAGCCGGTGGGCGATCTCGAAGTGCGCCACGCGCGAATCCGAGGCGGCGTCATCGAGAAGGAACTCGCCGCCGCCCTGATCGACGAGATCCCGGTGCTGGCGGTGCTCGGGGCCGCCTCCGAGGAGGGGTTGGTCGTCCGCGACGCCGCCGAGCTGCGCGTCAAAGAAACCGACCGGATCGCGACCGTGGCCGAGAACCTCGGCCGCATGGGCGTCTCGGTGGAAGTCTTTCCCGACGGCCTGCGCGTGCCCGGCCGGCAGCGGTTCCACGGCGCCGAGTTCGATTCTTTCGGCGACCACCGCATTGCCATGGCGTTCGCGGTGGCGGCGCTGGCCGCCAGCGGCGAGTCGACGATCCTGGCTCCGGAGGCGGCCTCGGTTTCATTCCCCGATTTCTACCGCATCCTCGCGGAGATTGCGCAGTAAGACCCGGCGGGCGGCGCCGGTGTGATATAGTTGAAAAACTGACAGGGCGGGCCTGTGGCGCAGTTGGGAGCGCGCTTCCATGGCATGGAAGAGGTCGTGAGTTCGAATCTCACCAGGTCCACCAAGTTCCTCCCCGCGTCGGTCGAACTCCAGCCTTTTCAGGCTGTCCCGGTTTCGCACTATGAGGTGACGCGCCTTTTGGTCTTCCTGCGCGGACTCGACCTATAATCAAGGTGCACCAGGCATGTGTGGATCCAACCGTATGACTTCACGCTGGGGATTTCTTGCGGTATTGGGACTGGCGGCCGCAACCGTTGCGGGCGCTGCCGCGGCGGCGACGGGGGGCCCTCCCATCTCCGACGTCCAGGCCATCGCGCTGGACCCCGTGCACCACGGGACCATCTACGCCGGGGTCTACAGTGGCTCGACGCCCGGCGGTGTGTACAAGAGCACGGATGGCGGCGCCAGTTGGACGCTGCTCAACGCGGACACGAACGTCGTTACCGACGTACGGGCGCTGGTGGTCGATCCGCTGACGCCGACGACAGTATATGCGGGGACTACTTACGCGGGCGTCCTGAAGAGCACCGATGGAGGAGCTACATGGAACCCCATGAACACCGGCCTGGGAGCGCTGCCGTCGGTGGAGTCGCTGGCGATCGACCCAGTTACTCCGGCGACGCTCTACACCAGCGTCATTGGCGGGATCTTCAAGTCGACGGATGGCGGCGCGAACTGGTCGGCTGCCAACAATGGACTCTCGTCCACCGATGTTTTGGGCATCACGCTGCAACCGGGCAATCCGGCAACGCTGTACGCCAGGGTCAACGGCGGAGGCGTTTTCAAGAGCACCAACTCGGCGGGAAGCTGGGTGGCCATGAACACCGGGCTCGCCAGCCTGTACGTCTATTCGCTGGTGATCGATCCGGTGACCCCGGCGACGCTCTATGCCGGGACTTACGACAGCGGGGTTTTCAAGAGCAGCGATGCCGGAGCGACCTGGACGGCCATCAATTCCGGGTTGACCGACCTGCACATGGGCACGGCGCTGGCCATCGATCCGGCCAATCCGGGTACAGTCTATGCCACCAGCAGGGCCGGCGTCTGGAAGACGATGAACGGAGGCGCGAGTTGGACCTCCGCCAGCGCGGGACTGGAAGCCACGGCCACCATTAACGGAGGCTCGTTTTACGCGCTGGCGGTGGATCCCTCCAGTCCCGCTACGGTGTACCTGGGGGGTTTGCTGGGCGGCTTCTACAAGAGCGTCGACGGGGCGGCCACCTGGACCGCCTCCGACAACGGGTTGAGCACCAGGCCGGTGGTCCTGGCTCTGGCGGTAGAGCACGCCAACCCGGCCAACGTTTACGCAGCGACGCTGTGGGGCGCGGACCTTTCTTACCTCGGCGGAATCTTCAAGAGTCCGAACGGAGGAGCGGGCTGGACGGAGGTCAGTTTCGGACTGGATGGGGTTCAGTCTCTGGCCATCGATTCGTCCTATCCCGCCACGATCTACGCCGGACCCATCGTGAACACGGTTGGCTTTCTCTCGGGCGGAGGCGTCATAAAAAGCACGGACGGCGGCGCTACCTGGAACGCCGCCAATACCGGCCTGCCGACTATCAGCGGGATGGCACACGGAGGCGCCACCAGCACGTTTGCGGGAATCAATGGCTTTGCGATCAACCCGTCCAACCCGACAACCGTATATTGCGCGCCGGGCAACCAGGTTTTCAAGACCACCGACGGAGGCGGAAACTGGACGGCGGCGGACGCGGGACTGCCGGCTTCGTCGACCATTCTCTCGCTCGCGGTGGACCCAGCCAACCCCGCCACGGTGTATGCCGGCGCCAGCGTTGGAACGGTGTTTGTTTCGCGCGACGCCGGGGGGAGTTGGAATGGACTCAGTGTGAATCTCCCGAATATGCGGATTCAGGCCCTCGCGGTAAGTCCCGGCAACTCCTCGACTCTATATGCCGGCACCGATTTGAGCGGCGTCTTCATCAGCCGTGACGGCGGCGCGAACTGGGCGCAGGCAAACTCCGGCCTCACGAATCTGTCCGTGCTGTCGCTGGCGCCGGATCCAGCCGTTCCCGCCACGATCTATGCGGGGACCAATGGCGATGGAGTCTTCAAGAGCACGGATGGGGGCGCCACTTGGCAAGCCACGGGGAACGATCCTGGAAATGGTGCAGCGCCGGCCACGATGATATCCATCGTGAGCGGCGATACCCAGACCGGAATCGCGGGACAGGCCCTGTCTCATCCGCTAGTCGTAGTGGTTACTAACTCGGCAAACATTCCGGTGGCAGGGGTGGCGGTTAGTTTCTCCGTCTTCGGTGGAGGAAGTGTATCGGCTACTTCGGTAGTGAGCGATTCTCAAGGTGTGGCGTCCACCAGCTTGACGCTCAGCGCGAATCCCGGGACGAATACCGTGACAGCCACGGAGGCCGGTATCAGTGGTTGGCAGGTGGTCTTCAGCACCACCGGGATGGCCGCGGCTCCCGGAATCAGTGTGGCCGGCGTGGCGAATTCGGCATCCTTCACGCAGTCCTTCTCGCCTGGAATGCTGCTGAGCGTATTTGGAACTGGCCTATCCTCGGGCAGTCCGCAAACCTTCGGTCCCGCGCCCCTGCCCCTGACCTCCGCCAGCGGAACATCGGTTACCATCAACGGGATCGCGGCCTCGCTGTTGTACGTCTCGGCGACTCAGATCAACCTGCAAATCCCCTATGAGCTGGCCGCGGGTACCGCAAACCTGGTGGTGAGAAGGGGCGGGCAGAGCGCGTCCATCGGCTTCACGATTCAAGCCGCGGCTCCGGGTATCTTCGTGGATTACCGGAACGGAAACATCGTGCCAAACGAGTCGGCTGCCGTGGGATCGACCATTGGGTTTTACGTGACGGGCGCGGGTTTGACGACTCCCGCGGTGGCAACCGGCAACGCGCCGTCCGCGGGGACGACACCGGTTCCCAACCTTCCCGCGACCGTAACGATCGGGGGTGTAACCGCGACCCCGGCGTATGTGGGAATTCCAAGTTGGTCGGTGGGGGTGCTGCAAATCAATGTCACGGCGCCGGTGTCGTTGACAGCCGGCTATCAGGCGGTGGTGGTGGATATCGGCGGAGTGAAGAGTAAGCCGGCTCTGTTAAACGTAACCCGCTAAGCAGAACAAGTGGGTGAAGAACCGGCTACTTGGAACTCCCGCCGGAGGTCGCAGGCACCGGACCGCTTTTGGTCGGAACGACGGTGTTGATCCGGCCGTTCGCGTCGAAGGTCAACTCATCGATGCAGACCGAGCGGCGGAAGGCGTTTCCATTCGAGAGTTCGCTGGTGTGATACAGCACATACCACTTGCCCTTGAACTGGACGACNNGCGTGGCCGACGGCGCCCAGCCGTTGGAATACACGAAGTAGTATTTTCCGGCGCGCTTGAACACAAAGGGCGCTTCACCGTATCCCTCGGGCAAAATGGGGTCCTTGCCCGGCGCCGCGAGCGGAACCGGCGTCCCATGCGCATCGAGTATCGATACGGTGTGGAGGCTGCCTGCCAGCTCGGTGAGGGAGGGAC
>PLEM01000042.1 GCA_003137035.1 Bryobacterales bacterium
AGTATACATCATAGGATGTGGCATTGCTCGCGGCGGACCAGGTGAGCGCCGGCGTCAGCGGGACTCCCGTAGCGCCGTTGGCGGGAGACGGATTGGCCAGAGCTCCCGGAACCGGCAACTGAGTGGTGAACGACCAGGTGGCGGACGACGTGGAGCCGGCCGAGTTCTTGGCGACCACGCGCCAGTAGTAGATCGTGTTGGCGCTGAGCGTCCCCGGGCTGTAACTCGTGCCCGTGACGTTGCCAGCCAGGGCAGGAGGCGAAGACGTGCCAAAGTACACGTCATAGCTGGTGGCCGCGCTGGCGGCAGCCCAAGAGAGCGTGGGCGTATGGGTCACGCCCGTGCAGCCATTCGCGGGCGCCGGGTTCGATGGCGCGCCGAGGAGGGCCGAACCGCCTCCTCCAAGCTGGTCCAACTTCACTCCGAGCTGCAACCGGGCATTCTCGAGGGTGCCGATGTCTCGGGTCCAGGAGGACCAGTTGGCGCCGACGCCGGCCGCCACCGATAACGCCCAGGAGCCTTGGCCAGCCTTCTTGAGCAGGTCGATGTACTCGTAATCGTTGGCCCCATCGCGAAGCCACTTCAATCGCATCGACGGCGCGACGCCCGCGATTCCGACCGTGGAGCCCGGATACACCAAAACTGCCTCACCCGGATAGTTCGAAAAGCCGGGAGCGTAGACATTGTTCCACGGATCGCTGGACCAATCGTCAACCCGCCAGTAGAGCAAACCCGACAATCCCAAGCTCTGGTTGATAAAGCCAGGCTGGATTCTGAAATTGATTGGCGCGAAATCGATCATCCATTTCGGAGAGTAAGAGTCCTGCACCAGGCAGTTGTACGACCAGGCTCGGTCGCCCTTCGCCAGGACGTATTGTACATTGCTGACCGCCCCGTCGTAGGTCACCGGCAGCATGACCCAGATATCCACCGCCGATCGTCCCGTGCCCGAGCCGTCGTCATACAGCGCGGAAACCGGCGCCATGGTTACCAGGTTGTCGATTCCGGCCTGGTGCATGTTGAGCGCCCACTGCTGCATCGTTGTGTAAAGGTTAGTGCACGCGTTGATCTCGTCGGCAGTGTAGTTGTAGAGATACAAGCCCGGCTGCTGGGCCGCGGCCGCAGTCTTGAACTGGCTCACCGAAGGCGCCGCCGACATGGTGCAATTGCCGATGTCGGCTCCGCTCCAGAAGCTCGTCTCTTGCGAGGTCAGCCCAAAGTTGTTCATCATCGAGAGCTGGCTGGCGGCAGGGGTTCGTTCCGGGTTGATCCGGTTGCGGAGCAGTTCTTTGATCGCGGCATCGCTGCTCGCGGTCCAGTACAGGAAACTGGACTTCAATGAGGGCTTGAGCGGCAGCGTGAAGTTCCACACCGTCAGGCCGATCAGTCCCGTCGCGCCTCCCTGGGTGCTCGAGACCGTGAACGTGCCAGTGTAGTAACCCGCGGCGGCCGTGCGCGGAACATTGACGTCCACCCAAATAGGCTGGTTGCGGGAGGCGCTCACGCTGAAGGGCACAGCCAGGAGCGAGGCGCTGGTAATGGGCAGCCCGGTTTGTGGGTCGGTGAATGGGATCAGCCCGTCCGCGTACCAACCCGGCGGGAGCGGCTGGTTGGAACCGCCCCAATTGGGGCTGCTGACACCGACGTACACGTACTGCTCGCGGAACAGAGCCAGCGCCGTGTGAGGGATCACCTGCCCGCCGGGACCCGTCAGATCCGAGACGCTGACATTCACATTGGTGAGGCTGGCTCCAGACGCGCTCACGACGATTTGAAATGACTCGGATTGCCCGCGCGCCGCGTAGATCTGCGCCAGCGTCGCGCTGCCCGGGGCATCGCTTTGCCCGACTCGCTGAAGGCTGGGCGCCACCCAGACCACCGGCCCACTCTGCGCGAAGGCGCCCGGCGAGAGGAGAAGAAGCACGGAAGCCAAAAGGACGGCCGTCAGGCCGCTCCAAATACTCGTGGCGCGAGGGTACTGCGCTACGTGAGGATTGCCCACTTCGAGATGTTGGTTCGTGTTTTCAGAGAAACGCATTATAAACTCCGTATCCTTACTTTGACAGCGATCTCCCATGTCGTATCCAGTTACAGAGCTACCGACGCCAGCCGGGATTTCCGCCGCCGAATTCCGCGAGGGCCAAACGGAGCGGGAGAACTCGCAAACGGGCCTAGAACACGCAATTTAGAGAGCCCTGAACCCGTTTCCGTGCGCTATGACGGTGCAACATGAAGAAAGCTACTCCAGTATCTTGCCGCAAGGATCACCAAATCGATTCAGTCTAAGACGGCCAGCCCGAAACATCAATAGGTTAAAACGATGTGGAACACCTATCAGCCAGGTGCGTGCCCGAAGAAGCGGTGCACTCACCGCGATTTCGGCCCCCCGCAACGGAGGGTACGGTCGATTTCGGAACTTCGGCTTCTGTTGTCGCAGGCGGCGAGTAATGCAGTCGATTGGCCAACCCTCCAAGGCGAGTCAGAATCGCGGGAAACAAGGCATCATCCGCCGCGGAGGAGAACGGGGATATGTTGTTCTTACACGCGCGAACGTAAGCCTTACACGGGCCGGCCTCTTGCGGTCCCCGCGGGTGGAGGAGGAAGACGATTGCTCCAGTGCGGGTGTTCCGTGCCCCCGTTCGTCACTTGTTAAATCTGCGAGCCATCGCTCCGGACGGCTCAGAGCGCTCATGGCGGTGGAGTCAGCCCGCTCCGCCGCGGCCGGTCTGGACCGGGTTTACCGAGCCGACTCCGTTCGTGTTGATTTCAGGTGGGACGAAGATGAGGGTTGCCAGCCAGCAAAAAGCGCTGGAGTCCGGAACGCCGGGCACAGGACCTGCTCTGCGCGGAGCGGGAGATCTACCCTCGGGAGTACAGAATCGTCTGAACCGCGAGTTTGGTTCCTGGAAAGCGCAAGAACCCGCAGACTTCAGAGGCTGCTGAAAAAGTCCTTCTGGACGCTCGAAGAGGACAAGCTGAAGCATGTCACACACGGCAAGTCAACGAGTTGAGTGGGCACGTAGGGCATGCTTCAGCTTGCCCACGGACTTTTTCAGCAGCCTGTTCAGGCCGAATGCCCATGAACGGAGGG
>PLEM01000318.1 GCA_003137035.1 Bryobacterales bacterium
GCCGGGCTCAAGCCCGGCGCGGCCTGAAGGCCGCCCTCCCGCGTTGTGCCACGATGCAGAATCAATGAACTGCAGGAGCCGGTGGGACGGACTTCACAGGCTGCTGAAAAAGTCCTGCTGGACCCTCAAAGAGGACAAGCTGAAGCATGTCCTACACGACAAGTCAACGAGTTGAAGGCTCACGTGGGGCATGCTTCAGCTTGCCCACGGACTTTTTCAGCAGCCTGTTCAGTTCCCATCACAGCGCCGCGTAGAACTCGCGCAGGCGCTCGCGGTATTGCGGGCCGGCGGCTTCCACCAGGTCGTTGTGGTCGGCTCCTGGGACGGTCCAGAAGGTCTTCGGCTCGCGGGCGGCGTCGAACAGCGCGCGGCCCAGCTCGAGCGGAACGACGGAGTCGCGGTCGCCGTGGATGAAGAGCAGGGGCGCATGCACGCGCTGGATCTTCGAGGCCGAGTTGTAGCTGAAGATCAGCAGCGGGCCGAGCACGGGGAGCACGCGGGCGGCCATCGCGTGGGCGGAGGGGAACGGGGCTTCGAGCACCACGCCGGCGCAGGGGCGCTTCGCAGCCAGGTCCACCGCCACGGCGGTGCCCAGCGACTCTCCGTGCACCACGATGGGCTGGCCCAGCGCGCGCAGATAGTCGTAACCGGCCTCGGCGTCGGCGTACAGGCCCCGCTCGGTGGGACGGCCCTCGCTCTTGCCGTAGCCTCGGTAATCGAGCAGCAGCACCGAGGAGCCCGCCGCGGCGATCTCCTGGATGTGCGATGCCCGATGCGAGATGTTGCCGGCGTTGCCGTGCAGGAACAGGGTGGCGATTCGCGCGCCGGGCGACTCGACCCACCAGGCGTGCAGCTTCACTCCGTCGCTCGAGCGCAGCCACACGTCGACCGCCCCGATTTGGGCCTGCGCCTCCCACCTGCCGCTCGGATATCGCGACGGGTAATAGACCGAGCCGTTGGCCGCCAGGTACAGCACGCCATACCCGCAGGCGCCCGCCAGCGGATAGCCTACGTACCAGGGGATGCGGAGCATGGGCTCTCGGGCGGCGCTACGGCGGCGTCACTTCGTAGCGCTCGGTTTTGGCCCAGCGCATTTCGCGGCGCAGGACGAAGTCGTCCCAGATGGCCACCGCGACCAGGGGAATCCAGAGCTGGCAGTAGGTGAAGTACATGACGAAGGTCAGCAGGATATTGAGCGGCGTATCCTCGCCGGGCTCGCAGGAGAGGGCGATGATCAGTTGGAGGACAAACGTGGCATAGGCGAAGATCCAGACCATGCTGTAGGGGCCGGGCACGGGGATGCGGACCAGCCCGCAGACGCTGAGCACGAAGAGCACGTCGGAAACCACCACCGCCAGGAAGAACAGGTAGTAGAGCGAGAGGGAATAGAGCAGCTCCAGACCAATGCGGCGCGGCCTGGTGCGCAGCAGGGTGCGAGCGTACTTCCGGACCAGGTAGTTGGAGCCGCGCACCCAGCGCCGCCGCTGGCGGAACCACACCTTGAGCCCCTCGGGTTCCTGTTCCCAGGTCACCGAGGAGGGCACGAACTGGATCTGGTAGCCCGCCTGGTAGATGCGCACGCTGAGCTCGGCGTCCTCGGTGAGCGCCTGCACGTCCCAGCCGCCCAACTGCTCGACCAGCGCGCGCCGGATCACATAGTTGGTGCCGGGGAGCGTAGTGAGGCGCATCAGCATCCAGCGGCCGGCTTGCAGGATCCACTGGAAGCCGATGCCCTCGATGTTGAGGAAGCGCGTGAGCAGCGCCCGGTGGCGGTTCCAGGCGCGGTACATGCCGATGGCCGCGCCGAGGCGGGGGTCGCGGACAAGCTGTTCGGCGAGCGGCCGCAGCGCGCCGGGCTCGGGAATGTTGTCCGCATCGTAGATCGCCAGCACCGCGTGAGTGGCGTACTTTAGCGCGAAGTTCAGCGCGCCGGACTTCCCGCGGGCCGCGAGCTCCGGCGGTACCTCGAGCAATCGCACCTGCGGTTCGGTGAATCCGCGGACGACCTCGGCGGTTTTGTCGGTGCTGCCGTCGTTGACGATGAGGATCTCGAGCTTTTCGGTGGGATAGTTCAGCGCCAGCAGACCGCGGATGGTGGGGCCGATGACCCGTTCCTCGTTGTGGCAGGGCACGATCAGGGTCACCGCCGGCAGTTCGGAATCGGGTAGCGGCGGCGCCTGGCGCTTGCCCAGGCGGGTCTGCCGGTAGTAACGGTGGCCCAGGAAGAAGAGCAGGCACTGGTACCCGAGCATGAACCAGATCAGCGTGACGGAGGCGACGAACAGGAGATCAATCGGGACGCTCGAGTACATTCGATCAGCTTGTAGGATAGCAGAGAGGCGCTCGGGACTACGGCGCGGGTGGAGGGTGGTTGGTGAGAGCGCCGCAAGATCTCCGAGTGCGTCGCGATGCTCCCGCCCGACTCCGGGCTACCATCGATCCCGACTTCCCCAAGTCAGTGGTGGACAAAGGCGATCTCTGCCGCGAATGACCGCGGACGCTTTCCACGAAATCGGGGATTGAGTNNTTGAGTGTACTGTCACCGGTTTGTCACGGGTTTTCAGGAGCTGCGGGTTACTAGCTGCTTGACCAGGCGGCGGAGGCGGACTTCGAAGTAGATCAGGGCCATGAGCAGGGTGGCGATGCCGCCGAAGGCGGTGATGGCGGAAGCCGAGGCCCAACCCCAGAGATTGACCGCTACGCCGGCCTTGGTGTTGGTTACCACCGCCACGCGGTGCTCGCCGCCGGGGAAGACGACCGCCCAGTTGGCTCCGCTACCCTCGACGGGGACGTCGGTGCGGCGGCCGTCCACCTGGACCTCGAGCGGCCGCTGATTCATCACCACCACGGCCCGGCCGGGGCTGTTGTACCAGAAGACCAAGCCGGTGGGCATCACCCGGGCATCCAGCAAGTCGCCGCTGATGCTGAGCAAGCGCGCGGGCATGGTGCCCGGATCCAGAAAATGGTACCAGGGCCGGTCGATGGAGAGACCGTGCCGGCCGCTGGGCGCCAGCACTCCGTCGGCGGACACCGCGGGCCAGAGCTTCCCGTCCAGATAATAATCGCGGTCCTCCGCCGGGGTGAGCATCACGGGAGACGGGGTGTCGATCCTCCAGGAGCGCTTGCCGGAATCCATGGTCACGGCTTGGGTCAGCACGATGCGCAGGAACAGCCAGTCCTGGGTGGGAACCGAGTGTTCGGAGTAAAGCGCCACCCGGCCCGAGCCGGAGCCCGCGGCGGCGGCGGCCACGGTGCGGGCCAGTTCCGTGCCGGTGGCGGTGGCGGAGGGCAGAGTGGTTTTCTTGACGTCGCGGGAGACCACGTTGATGTCGAACATCAGCCGGCGGGGGTCTTTCACGAGCTTGCGGTAGGTGCGCGCGAAGTTCAGATAGCGGTCCGGCGGCTTCATCCAATACTCGGCCGGATCTTCCACTTGCAGGGTGAAGTTAAAGTCCTTCATCAAGGCCACAATGCGCTTCGAATCCACTCCCAGAGCCGGCTGCACGAACTTGCTATGCAGGCTGTCCATCATGGTGACGATGACTTCCCAGCTCCGCTGCTGGCGGATGGGCTCCAGTTCGCCCAGCACTTTCCGGTGCCAGTCGACGACCAGGTTCTCGCGGTACTTCAGGAACCTTTGCAGAGCTCCGGGGTTGGTCTTGTAGTAGTTGGGAGAATCGGCGGCGAAAAGCTGAATCGGATCGAAGCCCGACCTTTTGCGGAAATCGGCGCGCACCTCATCGCTCATGGGGATGAAGCGGTCGGGGCGGAGCCAGTCCTTGAAATCGGCGTCGAAGTTGAGTTCGGTGATATTGACCCCGTCCCACTCGTAGTCCTTGAGCACCTGATGCATCCAATCCATGGCGGCGCGGTAGCAGGCGGGGTTCTGGAGATTCATGGAGTAGCGCCAGCCGACCCGCCCGTCGGCTCCCGAGGCGGTCTTCTCGCGCCACTCGGGGTGCTGGTCCCACATCTTAGGGGTGGTGGCGGGCAGGATGAACCAGGCGTACACCGAGACGCCGTTGCGATGGCAGGCGCGCACGAATTCTCCGTAGTTGAACGAGTACTGCGAGAAGAAGGTCCAGGCGGCGGCATAGACGGTGCGGATGCCGGCCTGCCTCCACTGCGCGGCCAGGCGGTTGAGGTCGGCCCCCGGGCGGTCGCCGGGATCGAAATAGGCCTCTAACCGAGGGCTCCGCAGGGAGGTGTTCATCCCGAAGGTTTCGCTCAAATACTTGGCGAAATAGGGGTAATGGCTGACTCCTTCGTTGGTGTGCGCGTCCAGCGGCGCCGCCAGGTACAGGTAGCGGCCGGCCCCGTAGTCGTCCGAGAACGCCAGGATCTGATTGCTCTCGGAGTCCACCATCAGCTCCCGGATGGTTTCCGGGGGCGAGAACAGCTCGATGCGCTCCACCGGGTTCCAGATCAAGTACATTTCCGGGTAGAACTCGTCGGAGACGGTGCCGACGGTGAGTTGGCGGTTCGACCACTCGAAGCCCAGCTTGGTCAGCCAGTCCTGCCGGCCGTCGAAGACCACCGAGCCGCCCGCGTTCAGGTAGCGCAGCACCTCACTCCGCTGCTTCTCGTTGAGCCGCGCGCCGGCGGCTCTGGGGACGATGAGGATGGTGTCCAGGTCGGCGGGCGCGCGGGTGAAATCGGAGGCCATGACCAGCTTGGGCTGGTAGCCGAAGGTCTCCAGCACGGCGCGGTAGCTCTGCTCGTTGTGCGACACCGCCAGGGGGGGCTTCTCGACGGTCAGCACCCAAGCTTTCCTGCCGGATACGAACTGCTTGGCCTCCGGCGTGCTTTCGCTGGTCCACAACTGGCTCCACCACTGACGGGCGCGCTCGCCCCAGGTGGCCACGTGGATCTCGGCGGGGCGTTACCGAATGCAATCCACCGCCGCCCAGCCGCCCTGTGGAACCTGGACCGCCACCTCGAGTGGGCCGGTGAGGCGCTGGGTGGACAACTCGCTCTTGATCTCCCTGCCGTTCGAGTCGAACTGGCGCACCCGCCAAAACTCGTTCTGGGGGGTCATGCGCACGCCGCCCGTGGCGGTGCGCACCGCGTACCGGCCCTGGTAGTTCACCTGGCTGGCAAACTCGCGCAGGGACACGAACTGGTAGCCCAGCGCGGAAATGCCCTGCACCGCCTGGTCCAACAGACTGGCTTTCAGGAAGGGATGGAAGTAGAAGGAGGCCACGCCGTCCCGAACCACGCGAGTATTCCGGGCGCGTTCCACGATCACCTTGGGGTCCGGCTTGTCCTCCGGCATGTAACCCAGGTCTTCAGGCACCACCTGGCGCCCCCAGTGGTCGATGACGGGGTACGGGAAGAACTGCTGCGAGTTCAGGCTGGGGGTGGAGATGGTGCGGTCGTAGAACAGGGTGAAGACCCGCTTCATGGCCTCGTAGTCGGTGGCCGAGGCGGCGTAGTGCGGGGTTTCGAAGGCCACCGGGTAGATGCCGCTCTTGAAGCACTCCGACAAACCCAGTTGCAGCCGCTTCATCACGAATTCGGCGGAGTCGCCGGCGACGGCCCGGTCTCCGGTGTCGTCCCAGAACTCGTAGTCGTCGCCGCTCTGTCCGCGATACTGGTGCGTGACGCCGTGCAGGATGGGGGTGCCGCCCCGCGCCACCATGTAGCGCACCGAGTCGGCGAAACTGCGCCGCTCGGAGATGCGCACATCCATTTCTTTGGAGGGGTTGCGGAAGACTGGAATCAGCGCGATCTGGAAGGGGATGTGGCGCTCGCTCAGCAGGTCGGCGACGGCGTGGAGGTCCACGGGGTCGTCGTCGATGCTGACGTCCTCGATGCGCAGCAGGGCGCGTTGGGAGGCAGGGTGCTGGATCTCGAGGATGTCGTGCAGCAGGTCGCAGAACGCCAGGTAGTAGCCACCCTCGTCCGGGTAGGCGAAGGGGCTGTCGGCAAAGTACCAGAAGCGCTTGCGGTGAAAGGCGTAGGGGTACGGCGCGCGGTCCTTGGTGAGCGCGGTGGCCACCACTTCCACGGCGCGCGTGTCGGTAACCTCAACCACGTTGAGTTCGGGGTCGGTCTTGGGCAGTTCCACGCCCTTGTAAACCACCCGGTTCACGCCCATGTTCCTGAAGTATTGCTGGAACTTGAAGCCGTAGCGCCGCGGACCGTCGGGAGTGTTGACCAGGGTCTCGATGTGTTGCCCCAACCAGCAGAAAGGCTCCTGGAAGGCCTTCACGTCCGCCAGGAAGGCCGGTGGAATCTCGGCGCTAGTGGTGACCCCGACGAAGAATGCCGCGCGGTGGCCGGCCAACTGGCCCGGCGCG
>PLEM01000311.1 GCA_003137035.1 Bryobacterales bacterium
TGTAAGCCGGTTTCTGTCCCCTTGCGGGGGGCAGTCATTCGTCTGGGCCGGGCATTACTGCCAGGCTCTAGCGACCTACCCGAGAGTCGGACGGAGCGGGCCGCTCCTCCCCTCCTATTTGGTCTTGCTCCGNNGGCGGTATATTTTCTGTGGCACTGTCCGTGAAACCCGCTTTGAGCGAATCCCCCCGGCCGTTAGCCGGCACGCTGCCCTGTGGAGACCGGACTTTCCTCCCCCTCGCGGGGGCGACTGCCCGCCCGGCAGGCTCCGGTCCCATTGTACCGTGCGGCGGCATTTGCGGCCAGGAGCTGAGTTGTGTATTCTGAATGCAGCTTCACGTTCACACTGGAGGTCATGCGATGCGAATCAACAGGAGTTTCGGGCTCTTTGCTATTTTGTGCGTTTGTGCGGCCATGCTTTCCGCGCAGGGGTTAACCACGACGGCCACCAAGGACGATTGGGAGGAGATCAACTTCGAGTTCAACTCCTCCATTCTCTCGGACGGTTACCCCAGCCTGTTGCGGTTGGCGGAGCTGCTCCAGCAGCATTCGGACTACAAAGTAACGCTGGATGGGAACGCGGATTGGGTCGGATCGCACCGCTACAACGACAAGCTTTCCGAAGCCCGCGCCGATACAGTGAAGAAATTCCTGGTGAAGTACGGCGCCGCGGAAGGCCAGATTTCGCTGGCGGCCCACGGGAAGCGGCAGCCAAAGGTGAGCAACGAGACCAAGGAAGGCCGGTTCATGAACCGGCGCGTGAGCGTGATGGTCGCGGATGGGCAGGGCAAGACGGTCAGCGCCGGCGGCATCCGCGAGGCCATCCGGGCGATGCAGGCTCCACAGGCCACGCAGTCCGGCGGGGCGATGGGGCCAATGGGGCGCGACTGCTGCGACGAGGTGCTCAAGAGACTGGACAAGCTCGATGAGATCCTGGCCGCGCTCAAGGAACTCAAGGCCGAGAACGACAAGCTGAAGCAGGACGTGGCGTCGCTGCAGCAGGCCCAGGCGGGCGTCCAGAAGCAGGTGGCCGAATTGCCCCGAGCGCCCGATAAGGCCGAGTTCCAGAAGATGATGGACTCGACGGCCGCCAAGGCGATCGAGCAGAACAGGCGTAGCCGGTTCGCGCTGCTGGGCTTGAACATCGGCCCGGCGCTGAACGACTCGTTCCGCCCGGGCTGGGATCGCGACATCAAGACGGCGAGTAAAGGCAACGTCACCGTCACCGGCAAGGGCCGCTTCTTCGCGCCGTTCGGGAAAGACGAGGAGCATGCGGTGCAGGCCGAGGGCGAGTATATGTACTTCCCCGACCGCCAGGAAGGGCAGATCGACCTGGGGTTGGTGAACCGCTGGAGCAACCTGCAACTCGGTCTGTTCAACAGCATGAAGTACATCCAGATCAGCAGCCTGGGCGGCGGTGGAACGCTGGGCCAGGGCGCGGTCACTTTGGACTACCTGTTCAAGTACGGCCGCATCGGTCTGTTCGGCACCAAGGGCTATCTGAGCCAGCGCACCATCGCGCGCACGCCGGTGCAATTGATTCCGGGGCTGACGACCTTCAATATCTTCGACGAGACCTACCTGCGGATCGTGGATCAGATCGGCGGGAGCACGACGGTGGGGTTGTGGAAGGACGCTTACATGGACGCCAATCTCGGCGCCCTGTTCAGCCACGCGGGCTCCAACCGGCCGGGCGGCATGATCCGCCTGGTGCAGCCCATCAATTCGATGTGGGCATTCACGGTGGAAGCCGGCCTGAACGAAACCATGGTGGGCCCGACCACCAGCGGCCGGCTCGCGTTCGGAGTACAGCTTGGGAATTGGATGAAGCCGAAACAGTTCACGGCCGTGAAGCATGCGGTCCCGGTGGAGGTCCCGCGGCTGCGTTATGAGCTGCTCACCCGCAGGGTGCGGACCGGGAACTCGCCGCCGGTAGCGGATGCGGGTCCCGACCAGATCGGAGTGGCGGCTGGAACCATCACGCTGGATGGCTCGGCTTCCTACGACCCGGACGGCGACGCAATCACGTACTCGTGGGCGCAGATCGCCGGACCGGCGGTAAGCCTCTCGGCGCCCACCGCCGCCAAGACCACCTTCGCCGCCACCGACGGCCAGACCTACAGTTTCCGCCTGACGGTGAAGGATCCGTTTGGCGCGCAGGGCACGGCGAAAGTCACGGTTGCCACGCAGGCCGCCCCGCAAGTGCGTATCACGCAGTTCACCGCCAATCCGACGAACATCGGCTCCGGGCAGAGCAGCACGCTGCTGTGGCAGATCGACAACGCCGACACCGCCGAGATCGCGGGCATCGGCTCGGTGAACGCCAAGAGCGGGAGCACCAGCGTAACGCCGGCGCAGACCACCACCTATACCCTGACCGCCCACAACCGCTCCGGGTCGGTCTCCGCGACCGCGACGGTGACCGTGGCGGCTCAACCGCAGGCGGTGATCGTGACGTTCCAGGCCAATCCGGCGAGCATCTCCTCGGGCCAGTCCTCAACGCTGACCTGGGTGACCCAGAACGCCGACCAGGTGAGCATCAGCTCGCTGGGGAGCGTGGCGCTGAACGGATCGACCAGCGTCTCGCCGGCGCAGACCACAACTTACACGCTGACCGCCAGCAACAAGCTGGGGCAGACTACGGCGTCGGTGACGGTGACGGTGTCCGCGGCGCCCCCGGCGGGCCCTCCCACCATCGTCAGCTTCAGCGCCAATCCGCAGCAGATCGCGGCAGGAGCCCAGTCAACCCTGGTTTGGCAGGTGCTGAATGCGACCAGCGTCAGCATCACCTCACTGGGTACAGTGGGCGGCTCGGGAAGCCAGAACGTCAGCCCCGCGGCCACCACCACCTACACGCTGACCGCCTCGAACGCCATTGGCCAGGTGACCGCAACCGCCACGGTGACGGTCCTGCTGCCCGCCAAGATCCTCTCGTTTACGGCGACTCCGAGCACCATCACGGCGGGTGACACGGTGCTGCTCTCGTGGACCACCGAGAATGCCACCACCAGCAGAATCTACAACATTGGGAATGTCGTGGCCAACGGATCGGTGCAAGTGAATCCGACGGTGGATACCACTTACACGTTGTACGTGAGCGGCGCCGTAGGGCAGCCATCCACCGCTCAGGTGACCGTGAAGGTGAACCCCGCGACGCCCACTCCGAAACCTCCGGTGGCGAACGTCGGCCCAGCGAATATACAGACGAACGCGGCGAATGTTCCTCTCGACGCGCGTGGCTCAACGGACCCGAACGGCCTCCCGTTGACCTTCTCCTGGGTGTCGGCGAACCCCACCGCTACCCTGCTGAACCCAACCTCCGCGACGCCCATCGCGATGTTGGGCGATAACCGGGGCGACTACGTGTTTACCGTGACGGTCACCAACAGCGCGGGCCTAAGCAGCTCGGCCTCGGTGACAGTCACCTATGTCCATCCTTTGAACTAATCGGGACGACGGCTCCGGGGCGGGTTTCGAGCCCGCCCCGGGGGGCCTGTCTCGGAGCGGGAATCGGCTTGCCGGGTTGCGTGGGGCAGCCCTTCGGGCCTGACCCCACCTCCCTCAGACCAGTTCCACTTCCCTGAAGAAGTAGCCGAGCTCGAAGTGCGCGGTGTCGGGGGCGTCGGAGCCGTGGACGCAGTTGCTCTGCATGCTCGTGCCGAAGCGCTTGCGGATGGAGCCTTTGGCGGCGCTCGCGGGATTGGTGGCGCCCATCGCTTCGCGCCACTCGCGAATGGCGTCTTCGCGCTCGAGCGCGACGACGACGATGGGGCCTTCGCTCATGAACTCCACCAGATCGGCGAAAAAGGGTTTGCCGCGGTGCACGGCATAGAACCCTTCCGCCTGCCTCCGGTCGAGGCGCAGCATGCGCACGCCGAGCATGCGGAAGCCGGCCTGCTCGATGGTGGACAGGATCTCCCCGGCGATTCCCCGGGCCACCGAATCGGGCTTGATGATGGCGAGAGTGCGTTCGAGCTGGCTCATAGCGCCGCCTGTACCTTTTCTCCGATCTCGGCGGGCGAGGCGCACATGATCGCGCCGGCGGCCTCCAGCGCCTTGATCTTGTCGGAGGCCTTCCCGGAGCCGCCCGAGATGATGGCGCCCGCGTGGCCCATGCGGCGGCCCGGAGGAGCGGTCTGGCCGGCTATGAATCCGACCACCGGCTTGCGCACGTGCTCCTTGATATAGGCTGCGGCGGTCTCCTCGGCATTGCCGCCAATTTCGCCGATCAACACGATGGCCGCGGTGTCGGGGTCCTCGTTGAAAAGCCGGACCGCGTCCAGGAAGGTCGTGCCGATGATCGGATCGCCGCCGATGCCGATGCAGGTGGATTGGCCGATGCCGCGCCGCGTCAACTGGTCCACCGCTTCGTAAGTCAGCGTGCCCGAGCGCGACACCACGCCCCGATGCGGGTTACCGGTACGCCTCCCGCCGGTTGCGGACACCGGTGATCTCGATGGTGTTCTCGTCCTTCTGATCGAAGAACACCCGGTAGTCGCCGGAGCGGAGGCGGAAGCCGGTGAGCGGCGGCTTGAGCTTCTTGACGTCGCCGTTGCGGCTGGCCAGGTAGCGATCCACCGAGAGGAGAATCTGCATCGCGGCCTCGCGCTCGATGGCGCGGAGATCGGCGCGGGCTTCCGGCGACCAAATGACCGCGATCCGCTCGGGCGCGGCTTCTTCGCTCATTGCTTCAGCCCGAACTCACGCAGGATCTCTTCGTGCGGAATGCCCTCGCCGCGGGCGAGCGAGGCGCGGGCGCGGTCCAGCGCCGCGGCGGTCTCGGGCGTGGCCTCTTCGTCTTCCACGGGCGCCAGGGCCAGCGAGCGCGCCAGCGGTTCCACCATCACTTCGAGCAGGCTTCGCACCGCGTTCAGTTTCTCGGCCGGCAGCATGTCGAGCAGCGCGTGCGCCTGCTGGCGTTCTTGCGCGAGATCGGGCATAGGCCTACTTCCTCCCCGGACCGGCTGTCGGCCATCGGAATTTCTCCCTCCATTCTACTCCCGCCGCTGAGCACGGCCACTTGCCGCGGGACACGCGTTGTCAGTCAGGTTCGGGCACGGTAAGGCCGAGTTCGGCGATGACCAGGCCGTTTCGATCTGGCCGTGAGGGACTGGCAGCAGGGGCGGCGTCAAACCATTTCCGATTCGCGGAAGAAGTAGCCGAGCTCGAAGTGCGCGGTGTCGGGGGCGTCCGAGCCGTGGACGCAGTTGCGCTGCATGCTCGTGCCGAAGCGCTTGCGGATGGTGCCTTCGGCGGCGCTCGCGGGATTGGTGGCGCCCATCGCTTCGCGCCACTTGCGAATGGCGTCTTCGCGTTCGAGGGCGAGCACGACGATGGGGCCTTCGCTCATGAACTCCACCAGATCGGCGAAAAAAAGTTTGCCGCGGTGCACGGCATAGAACCCTTCCGCCTGCCTCCGGTCGAGGCGCAGCATGCGCAGGCCGCGGATCCGGAAGCCGGCCTGCTCGATGGTGGTCAGGATCTCCCCGGCGATTCCGCGAGCCACCGAATCGGGCTTGATGATGGCGAGAGTGCGTTCGAGCTGGCTCATAGCGCCGCCTGTACCTTTTCTCCGATCTCGGCGGGAGAGGCGCACACGATCGCGCCGGCGGCCTCCAGCGCCCTGATCTTGTCGGAAGCCTTCCCGGAGCCGCCCGAGATGATGGCGCCCGCGTGGCCCATGCGGCGGCCCGGAGGAGCGGTCTGGCCGGCTATGAATCCGACCACCGGCTTGCGCACGTGCTCCTTGATATAGGCTGCGGCGGTCTCCTCGGCATTGCCGCCAATTTCGCCGATCAACACGATGGCCGCGGTGTCGGGGTCCTCGTTGAAAAGCCGAACCGCGTCCAGGAAGGTCGTGCCGATGATCGGATCGCCGCCGATGCCGATGCAGGTGGATTGCCCGATGCCGCGCCGCGTCAACTGGTCTACCGCTTCGTAAGTCAGCGTGCCCGAGCGCGACACCACGCCGACGTTGCCTTCCTTGTGGATGAGCGCCGGCATGATGCCCGCCTTGCATTTTCCCGGCGAGATGATACCGGGGCAGTTGGGGCCGATCAGCCGCGTGTGGCGGTCCTCGATGTAGCGCCAGACCTTGACCATGTCGAGGGTCGGGATGCCCTCGGTGATGGCCACCACCAGCGGCAGGCCGGCGTCGGCCGCCTCCATGATGGCGTCGGCGGCGAAGGCCGGCGGAACGAAAACGATCGAGGCGTTGGCGCCGGTGGAGCGAACCGCCTCCGCGCAGGTGTTGAATACCGGGAGGTCGAGGTGCGTCTCGCCGCCCCTGCCGGGCACCACGCCGCCCACCACCTTTGTGCCGTAAGCGATCGACTGCTGAGAGTGGAACGTGGCTTCCCTTCCGGTGAAGCCCTGGACGAGGAGCCGGGTGTCCTGATCGACGAGGATGCTCATTGCGCCAGCCTCACCACTTTCTGGGCCGCGTCTTTCATCCCCTCGGCCACGGTGAAGTTCAACCCGGAATCGGTCAAAATCTTGCGGCCGAGCTCGACGTTGGTGCCCTCCATGCGCACCACGATGGGCACGCGGATCTTCAACTCGTGCGCGGCCGCCACCACGCCGGTGGCCAGCACGTCGCAGCGCAGGATGCCGCCGAAGATGTTGATCAGCACCGCGCGCACGCCCCGGTCGGTGACCAGAATGCGGAAGGCGTTCCGGATCTGCTCGGCGCTGGCGCCGCCACCCACGTCGAGGAAGTTGGCGGGGCTGCCGCCCGAGTATTTGATGAGGTCCATGGTGGCCATGGCCAGGCCCGCGCCATTCACCATGCAGCCCACGTTGCCGTCGAGCTTGATGTAGTTCAAGCCGAAGCGGGAGGCCTCGACTTCGAGCGGGTCCTCTTCGTTCAGGTCGCGTAGCTCGATCAAGTTCTTGTGGCGGTAGAGCGCGTTGTCGTCGAGGCTGATTTTGGCGTCGAGGGCGTAGACTTTGGCGTCGCGGGTGAGGATGAACGGGTTGACCTCGAGCAGGGACGCGTCGACAGCCTCGTAGGCCCGCACCAGCGCGATCATCGCGGCGGCCGCGGCGTTCACGCTGGGTGTTGGAATGCCCATCCCGTAAGCCAGTTTGCGCGCCTGGAAGGGCGTGAGGCCCAGGCCGGGTTCGATGGGCTCCTTGAGGATCGACTCGGGCTGCCGGGCGGCCACCTCTTCGATCTCCATGCCACCGAACGCCGAGGCCATGAACAAGGGCTTTCCCAGCGCGCGGTCGAGCACGATGCCGAGGTAGAGTTCGCGTTCGATGGGCAGCGTCTGCTCCACCAGCACGCGCTGCACGATGCGGCCTTCCGGTCCGGTCTGATGGGTTACCAGCCGCATCCCCAGCATCTTGCGGGCGATCTCGACGGCCTCGGCGGTGTCTTTCGCGACCTTCACTCCGCCGCCCTTGCCACGGCCGCCGGCGTGGATCTGCGCCTTCACCACCACCGTGCCGCCGATTTCCTTGGCCGCCGCCTCGACTTCCTCGACCGATCGCGCAACCTCTCCACGCGGCACGGGAACGCCGTACTGGGCGAGGATGGCCTTGGCTTGATACTCGTGAATCTTCATGGGATTCGGCGTGTGCTACGATTGGCGAATAGATTTCTGTAACTCAATATAGCATGTCGTTACTTCCCTTCCTTCACCGCGCGGCGGCGCACCAGGATCTCAGCGCGGCGCAAGCGCAGGAGGCCATGGCGATCATTCTCGCCGGCGGCGCCTCCACGGCGCAGATCGCGTCCTTCCTGGTGGCGCTGCGAATGAAAGGCGAGACCTCGACCGAGCTGCTGGGATTCGCCCGCGCCATGCGTGAGGTGGCGAGCCGGGTGACTCCCGATCTGCGTGGCGCCCCATTGCTGGATACCTGCGGGATGGGCGGCGACGGCCTCGGCTCGTTCAATATCTCGACCATAGCGGCTTTCGTCGTCGCGGGCGCCGGCGTGAAAGTGGCCAAGCACGGCAATCGTTCCATCTCGAGCCGGTGCGGCAGCGCGGACTTGCTCGAGCGCCTGGGCGTGAAGGTCGCTCTCGGACCGGCTCGGGTCGCGCGGGCGATTGAAGAAATCGGCATCGGCTTCCTGTTCGCTCCCGCGTATCATCCCGCCATGAAGCACGCCCAGCCGGCCCGGCTCGAGCTCAAGATGCGGACGGTGTTCAACATGCTCGGACCGCTCACCAATCCGGCTGGCGCAACAGCGCAGTTGGTGGGCGCCTCCTCTCCCCGGGCGGCCGAACTGCTGGCCGAGACGCTGGCCGCGCTGGGACTGGCGCGCGGGTTCGTGGTGCACGGCTCGGACGGGCTCGATGAAATCACCACCACCGGGCCGTCGCTGGTGCTCGAAGTCCGCGATGGTGGGGTCATTCCCCTGCATGTCGCGCCGGCGGAGTTCGGGGTCTCGCAGGCCAGCCCGGCGGACCTGGCGGGCGGGGATCCGGAGCGGAACGCCGAGATCGCCAGCGCGGTGCTCGACGGGGAGCAAGGGCCGAGGCGCGACGTGGTTCTGGTGAATGCATCGGCCGCGCTGGTGGCGGCCGGCAAGGCGAGCGACTTCTCCGAGGGGACGAAACTGGCGCGCAAGTCCATCGACTCGGGGGCGGCGCGCGCAAGACTGGCCGAGCTGGCCAAGTTCTCCCAGGAGCGATGACATGATCTTTGCACGGCGTTGCAATGTGGTATTGGCTCTCTCGCTCGCGGCGGGCGCCTCGCTGGCGCTCTACGCGCAGCCACCGGCGGCCCGCATCAAAATCGATACCGAACGGGTGATCGGCCGGGTCGATCCCTTGCTGTTCGGGAACTTTACCGAACACCTGGGCCGCTGCATCTATGGCGGCATTTTCGAGGAAGGCAGCCCGCTTGCGGATGCCGACGGCTTCCGCAAAGACGTCATGGAGGCGACCCGCGGGTTGGGCGTCACCCTGCTGCGCTGGCCGGGCGGCAACTTCGCCTCCGGCTACAACTGGAAAGACGGCATCGGCCCGCGCGACAGGCGTCCCCCGCGGCGCGACAACGCCTGGGGCGCGCTCGAATCCAACCGCTTCGGGACCGACGAGTTCCTGCGCTATTGCGAGCGGCTGGGTGTGGAACCGTACGTGTGCATCAATGCGGGACTGGGCTCGATTGACGATGCCCGCCACTGGGTCGAGTACTGCAACGAACCGGGGGATACCTACTGGGCGCGCCAGCGCCGCAAGAACGGCCGGGAAAAGCCCTGGGGCGTGAAGTACTGGGGACTCGGAAACGAGATCGACGGGCCGTGGCAACTGGGCCACAAGAACGCCGAGGACTACGCCAGGTTCGCGCTCGAGGCCGCCAAGGCCATGCGGCGCGCCGACGAGTCGATCAAGCTGATCGCCTCGGGCTCGTCCAATTTCAGCCCCGGGTCGGACTGGGTGGGCTGGAACCGCACCGTGCTCGACCGGCTGAACACGGAAATCGACTACCTCTCGCTGCACACTTACATCGGCAACCCCGAAAACAAGTTCGAGAACTTCATGGCGATCTCGCGGGATCTCGACGACCGCATCGAGGTGGTGGAAGGACAGATCAAGGCGGCGCTGATCCGCTCGCCGCGTCCGCGGCCCATCCACATCGCCTTCGACGAGTGGAACGTGTGGTATCGCGCACGCAGCGGGACCACGGAGTATGAGGTCGCATCGACCGGCCTGGAAGAGAACTACAATTTCGAGGACGCGCTGGCCATGGGGATGTTCCTGAACTCGTTCTTTCGCCACGCCGATAGCGTCAAGATGGCCAACCTGGCCCAGCTTGTGAACGTGATCGCGCCCATCTTCACCAACAAGCAGGGCATGTTCCTTCAGACCATTTACTTCCCGCTGGCCGAGTACGCCAAGCAGCGCGGCAACGTCGCGCTCAGCGCGCTGGTCCGGTCGCCGGAGTATAAGCCGGATGGCGGCCGCGCGCTGGGCTACCTGGACGTCTCGGTGACCCGCGATCCCAAAGCCGGGGCGGTCTATGTGAACGTGCTGAACCGCAGCGAGAAGATGGACATCGCCACCCGCATCGAGAATGCCGTGGGGAAACTTGGCAGCGCGGTCGGCGTCTGGGAGCTCAACTATCCGGACCTCAAGGCGACCCACACGTTTGGCGACGACCGCAAGGTGCGCCCCACGACTCGAACCATCGAGGCGTCACTGAGCGAGAATGGCTTTGCGTATACGTTCCCGAAGCATTCGCTGACTATCCTGAAGCTGGCGGTGCAGTAGATTCAGAAACTCCGGGCGCAACGAAAGCCGATGAAGTCGATGCGGAACTTAGGGGGTCCCTGGTTGCGGCTCCAGCAGGCGCCCACGCTTTCGAGGGCGTAGAAGGCCCCGCCCCGATTCAGGCGGAAATCTCCCGACGACGGCCCCTGGGGATCGACTTGCCGGTCCGCCGGGTATTTGGCACGCCAATCCTGCACCCACTCCCAGACGTTTCCGCGCATATCGTACAGCCCCCATGCATTGGGCCTCTTCTGGTCCGCCGCCCTCCCATGAGACATTTTCGACGGGCCGATCCGGTCCTTCAAAGTGACTGGGATTGGCCCCCATCACCGCCTGCCACTGGGCCTGCGTCACCTCGGTCGTCTGCAAGCAGAACCCCTTACTCAGTGTCACGTCGCGGCCTACTCTGAACGACCCCGGATCGATCTGGACGAACTTCATGCCCACCGAATTGGTGAACTCCCGCGGCGGCGCCTGTGCCAGCGCGCCCAGCGCCACCATCAGCGGCACGAATCCCTTGCGCAACTAGCCCCCGTAAGGGCAGCGCCCGGAACCGCACGAGGAACCCGGCGCACCGCACGGAGCGGGCGGCTCGGCGTTGGATGACGTGCGGCTGGCGATGCTGGAAAGCCGTCGCTCGACTCCGGCCGACTGGCACTTCGGGCAAGCCACTCCCGCGTCGGCATCCTGCATGCGCCGCAACTGCTCGAAGGTGGCGCCGCAACTCGAGCATCGGTATTCGTAAAGAGGCATATCTAGTCTTCAGTTTACCTGTTTGCCGGGAAGGAAAACCCGTGACAGCGCCAGAGAGACTCGGAGGGCGGGTTTCAACCCGCGTGGGGCTTGAGCCCCGCCGCGCTTCGGGTCTGAAGCCCCGCGCGGACTCGAAGTCCGCCCTCCCGCGGGTTTTCGGGCGCCCTTCAGCGGACGCGGTGCATCTTCTCGGCGTTTTCGAACGCATCCGGGTCGGCGGCGTGGAGCGAAAGAAGCTTCTGCAAGTCGGCGGTGGCTGCTGTCAGGATCACCTGCTTGTCCACCTCGACATACGGGAAGCCTGTCTCGCGGGCCTTCTGCTCGAGCCACTTGGAATTCATCATCTGAACCTGGAGTTCGTCCCCGGTAACCGAGACCTTGGCGAACAGATGGCCAGGAATAGAGAGCGAGGGCTGATTCTTGGACGTCAGATCGAGGAAGTAGCGATCCCCGAGGCGAACCAGCCGCATTTCAATGGCTTCGCTGTCCTTATCGGTGGGACAGGTTGCCACGTAGACGTCGCCGTCCTTGCGAACGGCCCAGATGTCTTTGGCCTCGTCGTCGGTCCACTTGCCCTCGAGTTGTGGGTTCGTGGCCAGGTCTTTGTCCGTGTACAGCGGGTGGACGGAGAGGGTCACGCCGCAGCCGGTTGCGAGCGCGGCTGCCGCCAGGGTTGCGATCGTCAAAATGCGTTTCATGAGTTCCTCCTCACAGAGGAACAGCGACACTGGCGCGCGAAAATTGCAGTCCGGCGAGAAAGCTTTTTCAGGGCGTGGATGGCACCCGGTGGAACTTGCCGACGTCGCTATCGAATGCTTTCGGCTCGCTAGCGCAGAGGGTGACGAATTTTCGCAGCTCCAGGGTGGGCGCGGTCAGGATCATCTGCTCGTCCTCCATCTCCAGGTGCGGGAAGCTGGCTTCGCGGATTTTCTGCTTGAACCAGTCGGAGTCCAGCGCCTGAACACGCAGCCCCTCGCCCTCCATCCAGACCTTGACGAAGAGGTGTCCCTGGATGTCCAGGGAAGTTGTGTCCTTGGAGGTGATATCCAGGAAGCGGAGTTCCCCCAGCCGCACCACGTGAATGCCCACTTTCTCGGGATCGCTGGTGCTTGGGGAGGCGCCCTCGAAGCCGTCGCCAGACTTGCGGATGGTCCAGACCTCCTCGGCATCGGCGTCCGCCCACTTGCCTTCGAGCGGCACGTCGGTCGCCAGATCTTTGTCGGTGTACAACGGGTGCAAAGCAAGCGTCGGGCCGCAACCGGTCATGAGCGCGACCGCCGCGAGCGCCACCACGAGCGAGATGATCTTCATAGGCTCACTCCATTATTGAGCAAGAGCGCCATGGCCGGGCAGAAATTTTAGCGGCGCCACCAGCGGGCGAGCGCCAGCTTGAGCGGGGCGTAGCGGGCGGCGGCCAGCATCAGCACGAGCCCCACCGCAAGCAGGCCCGCGGGCCACATCGCCTGATCCTTAAAGAAGTTCTGCTGGAGCCGCACGATTCCGACCGCCAGGAAGAACAGCCCGCTAGCGAAGAAGTTCTTCATCTGCTTGGGGATGCTGCCAAAGACGAAGCCGCAGGCGACCAGCGGAAGCAGCAGCTCGAACAGCCGGGCTTCCAGGCGCATGGCGCCGTTGGCGGGCGACTTTTCCCAGCGCGCGGTGGCCTCCAGGCCCAGCAGCAGCAGCGAGGTCATAACGTGCCCCGGGATCAGAAACCGGAAGGCCTTGGCCACCGCTCGCATCTGCGCCGAGCGAAACCGCTCGCACAGAGTTTGCAGCGCGAAATAGAGGCCGGCGTTCAGGATGAACAGGTACTCGAGCTGGCCGCGCGTCCATGGGGCCGCCGAGTGCAGCCATTTCGCATAAGGCTCGTGGAACGTCACGACTCCCGTCAACGCCACGATGGTGAAGACTACCGCGATGGGATAGAAGTACCGCGAGTCGCTGGTGGCGCGCAACCGCTCGAGCGCCATGCCCAGCGCGAGGAACAGCAGCGCGCAGGGGATCAGGTAGAAGTAGGGTCTGCCGGGATCGTTGTCGATCCACTCCAGCATGCCCAGGCGCAGCAGCGTTGCCAGCGCGACGAGTGCCGTCATCACCGCGAACACCAGCGAGAAAACCGAGGCGCGGGTGAATCGCCGCAGCCAGTAGTAGGCAGGCAGAGAAAGCAGCATGGCCCACCACAACTGGGCGTTGGTGGTGCGCTTGAACGCCGGCAGTTTGGAGAACAGCTCCAGGTTCTCCTTCCCTTGCGTGAAGCCGGCAAACGCGCCGTACTCGCCCATCGCCACCAGCAGCGCGACCGGCAGCAGGAGGCAGAACGCCAGCAGATAAGCCACCGCAATGCGGTGCTGGTCCGACTTCCAGGATCGAATGCCGATCCACAGCGTGGGCAGGGTGGCCGCCGAAACCACCAGCACCACCGCGCTCCCGGAGAGCTGCGCGTACCGGAACAGCACCATGAGCGCCGCGCCGACCACCAGAATCCAGGCGCCCAGGTACAGGCTCACCTGCGGGAGCGAGAGGCGGCGCACCTCCATGATCCAGGCGTCCTCGCGCTCGGTGAGGCGGTCGTAGCCCTTGCGCAGGGCGTCGTACTCGGAGTCCGACAGGATCTGGTCCTGCCGCCAGCCCTCCAGCTCCTGGAGGTGTTGAGCGACCTTGCCCCCCATCCGCCGGGAGTAGGAAGCGGGCGCCGCCACCACCGCCTCCCCCGCCAGAAAGCGCTCGAGATCCGCGGCCATCTCCCGCGCCGAGCCGTAACGGTTCGCGGGGTCTTTCTCGAGCGCCTTCATGCAGACGTTTTGCAGGTCGCCGGGCAGGGAAGGATCGATGCGCCGCGGCAGGACGGGGTCCTCCTCGCAGATCTTGCGCATCTGCTGCGCGGGCGTGGCGGCGGGAAACGGAAGAGCGCCGGTGAGCAGCTCATACAGAATCGTGCCCAGGGAAAACACATCGCTGCGGGCATCCAGTGGCGACTCGGCGCGCGCCTGTTCGGGGGAGAAGTAATCGGGCGTGCCCACGACCTCGCCCGGGTGCGTGAGCCGCCCGGCACGATCCGCGACGTCCAGGGCCAGGCCGAAGTCGAGCAGCTTGGGCTCCAGATCGGGGCCAACCAGGATGTTGCCCGGCTTGAGGTCCCGGTGAATCACCTGGTGTTGATGGAGGAACTCGACCGCCAGCGCCACCTTGCGCATCAGCTCGGCCTTCTGGCGAAGCGTGAGGGCGCGGGCGGCGTCGGCGAGCGGGGCGCCCTCGACGTGCTCCATGACGAAGTGCGGCGGCTCGCCGTCCGGACCGAGGCTGTAAATGCGCGCGATGTTCGGGTGGACCAGCCGCGCCATGGCGCGCGCCTCGTGCATGAACCGTTCGCGCAGCGCGGGGTTGTCCGCATAGCGCGGGCTCAGCGTTTTAATGGCCACCTTTCTTCCCAGCCGCTCGTCGAGCGCCAGGTAGACTCGCCCCATGCCGCCCGAGCCGATCTCGCTCAGAATCCTGTAACCGGAGAGCCGCTCGGGCGTGGGAGGCGGCTCGGGAGGTTCGGTCAGGCGGTCGATGTCGGCCAGCGCTTCGAGCTGCGGGAGCAGATCCTCAGCGAGGTCCGGATGCAGGCGGCAGAAGTTTTCGGGATCGATGGGTTCCTCGCGGGCCTGGCGGTCGACGTAGTCGGCCAGCGCCGCGGCCAGCAACCGTTCCCGCGCTTCGACGTCCGGCATCAGGCTCCCCCGGTGAGTTCGCGGAAGCGCTTCACGGCCCGGTGCAGCAGGAGCGCGGCCGCCTCGCGCGACTTGCCCATGCGTTCGGCCAGCTCGGCGGTCGAAAGCCCCTCGATTTTCGCCAGCAGGATGGCTTGCCGGTAGTCCGCCGGCAGAGCGTCGAGCCGTTCGAGCAACCGGGCAACATCCTCCTTTTGCGCCAGCAACCGGCTGGGAGTTTTGGTGTCGGCGGGCTCGGGAACCTGGGACAAGGGCTCCAGCTCCGCGGCCCGGCGGCGCTCGCGGCCTTCATAGCGCGCCGCATCGACGATCGCGTGATCCGCAATCGAGGAGAGCCAGCTCAGGAAACTGCCCGGCGCGCGATAGTGGAACTGGCCGATGTCGCGAAACGCCCGCAGCAGAGTCTCCTGGAGAATGTCGTCCACCTCGCGGGAGCCGCGCAGTTCCTCGCCCAGCTTGTAGTGGATCAGGACGGCCAGGCGGCGGCTGTATTTCCGGAACAGCCCGGAGAAGGCCTCGCGGTCTCCACCCTGGACCTTCTCGACCAGGTCGAAGCTCGAAGTGGGCACGCCCATAGCGTTTCGATCCAGTGCGCGACACAACGCGGCGGGGCTCAAGCCCCGCGCGGGTTGAAACCCGCCCTCCAGTTCTGTGCGCAACCGGTTCGATCCAGTCTAGCGCGGCCAGTGTTGCATAATGACAATATGGGTCAGCGCTCGGGGACGTGGATCGCAGTTGCGGCGCTGGCCGCCGGCTGCCTGAGCGCGCAGGTGATCCGTTTCGATTCGGGCGGGTTGCGGTACCAGTCGCTGAGCAAGCAAGGCGTTACGGTGATGTTTGCCCAGCTTCCCGCGCACCTGCACGACTTCGCCATCTTGCAGGTCGGCGTCATGAACGGGTCGCAGGAGACCTGCATGGTGCGTCCTGAGGACTTCAGCTTTCGCCGCGAGGACGGAACCGTGATCTTCGCCGAGCCCGCCCGGACGGTGGTGGATCATCTGATGGAGCACGCCGCCCGCGACGACGTGATCAAGCTGATCTCAACGTATGAGATGGGGCTGAGCGGAATCACGCGGTTCCGCTCGACCAACGGATACGAGCAGCGCCGGCAGGCGTTCCTGACCGAGATGGGTTCGAGCAAGTTCAAAGCCGCCGCCACCGCCTCGGCCATCGCGTTTGTGTCCATGCGGCTGGCGGCGGGAGAATCCACCGACGGCGCGGTGTTCTTTCCGACCGGCGGGAAACCGCTGGGTCCGGGCAACCTGAGGGCGCGCGCCGCCGGCCAGCTCTACGAGTTCGAATCGGAGGCGTCTTCGAGCGGCAAGGTGCTGCAACAGCGCCCGGCGCCCCCCTCGCCGCCGAACTGAGGCCAGCCTCCGGGTGCTAAAATACCGCGTGACGGCGCACAGCGATCGCCGGTTGGCCGCGAGCCTTTATGGCTGTTCGTCTTAAAACCGCGCTTCGGAAGATCGGGCGCCTCGAGTGGGCGTTCCTCATACTGCTGGCGCTGGCGGTGATCGCCAGGTATGCCTCTCCGGCCGGCGGCACCGAACTCCTGCTGGCCTTCGCGGCGTTCGTGGCGGGCGTCCTGGTGGCGTTTCGCTGGCTGATCGTAGTCATCCAGAAGGCGATTTGGCGGCTGCGCTACCGGCTGCTGGTGGCCTACCTGTTCATCGCGGTGGTTCCCATCGCGCTGATCGTGATCCTGGTGTGGTTGGGAGCGGAGAAATTCACCGGGCAGATCGCGGCCTACCTGGTGACCTCCGAGATCGAGCGGCGCACCAAGGAGATGTTCGAACCCACGCGCGGCCTGGCCTGGACACCTTCGGAGAGCCGCACCGAGCGGGCGCGCTGGCTGGGACCGTATTACGGGAGCCGCTTCCCGAGATTTGAGTTGCTGATCCGCGACCAGACGACCTGGCGCTACCCGGAGAATGGCTCGATTACGCCGCCTCCTGGAGTATGGCCAGACACCAGCGGCCTGATCCTCAAGGACGGTGCGCTGTACGCCTGGGCGCACGCCATTCACGAGTCGACCGAAGTCACCATGCTGGCGCCCGTGACCCCGGAAACGCTGGCCAGCCTGGCGCCGGGTCTGGGAGAACTCGCGGTGCGGGACCTGAACACCAAGATGGATGTCGTGCCGCGGGGCCGGGACCCCGTTCCGCCGCCGGTGAACATGTTCGACCTGGAAGTCTCCTACATCGTGCCGCTGAAGGTGGCGGTGTGGGATGCTCCGGGCCAGACGCAGAACCCGGCGCTGATCGTGGTGACGCGGTACTCGGCGGTGCTGCAGACGGTGTTTGGCCAGTCGGGCGAGTGGACGCAAGGTTTCGGGGCGGCGTCCCTGGCGGGCTGGTTGATCTCGTTCTTCGCGGTTCTGTTCCTGGTGGTGGAACTGGTGGCGGTGGTGATCGGCGTCCGGATCACGCGGACCATCACGCGCGCCGTGCATGGCCTCTATGTCGGCACCCAGCGCGTGCGCGAGGGCGTTTTCTCGCACCGGATCGAGGTGCGGGGCGACGATCAGCTCGCCGAGTTGAGCGACTCGTTCAATCGCATGACCGAGAACCTGGAGCGCCTGGTGGAGGTGGCCAAGGAGAAGGAGCGGTTGCAGGCGGAGATCGAGATCGCGCGCGAGGTGCAGAACCAACTCTTCCCCAAGAGCACACCGGTCTCGAAGACGCTGCGGCTCACGGCGGCCTGCACTCCGGCGCGCCTGGTCTCGGGCGACTACTACGACTACCTCAATCTCCACGGCCCCGAGATCGCCCTTGCCATCGGAGACGTAGCCGGCAAGGGGATCTCGGCCGCGCTGCTGATGGCGACCGTGCAATCCACCATGCGCACGCAGTTGCGTGCCACGAGGGAACCGGCGGCCCCGGGGAGCAACGGCGGGCCATACGCCCCGCTGTCCACGGCCGCGCTGGTGTCCCGGCTGAACCAGCAGCTCTTCGCTTACACACCGCCGGAGAAGTTCGCCACCTTCTATTTCGCCATCTACGACGATGAGACCGGCGTGATGAACTACACCAATGCCGGGCATCTTCCGCCCATCCTGGTGCACAACGGCGTGGCGTCCCGTCTGGAGGTTACTGGAACCGTGGTGGGTGCGTTTTCCTTTTCCGAATACGGAGAGAGCTCGGTGCGTCTGGAGCCCGGCGATCTGCTGGCCTTCTTCACCGACGGCATCACCGAGCCCGAAAACGAGTTTGGAGAAATGTTCGGCGAGGACCGGCTCACCGAAGTTATCGTCAAGAACTCCGAGCGGGACACCGCGGAGATCATCGGGGTGGTGATGGACTCGGTGCGCCAATGGACCGGTTCCCCGGAGCTTCAGGACGATATGACGCTGCTGCTGGCGAGGAGGATCTGAGGCTGCCATGAGCCCGCTGAAACGCCGTTTCCTCTTTCTCGGGCTGGCCATCGCGCTGGCCCTTGCCATCGGCACGATCGGGTTTACCTTCATCGAAGGCTATCCGCCTTTCGACGCGTTCTACATGACTCTGATCACCATCACGACGGTGGGCTACAGCGAGATCCACGGCCTGAGCCACGCGGGGCGGGTCTTCAACTCGTTTCTGATCGTCTTCGGGGTCACCACGATGTTTTTCGCCATCGGAGCGATGACGCAAACGGTTATCGAACTCGAGTTGGGCGAGTTCTTCGGCAGACGGCGGGTCAAACGCATGATCGACAAGCTAGAGAAACACTATATCGTCTGCGGCTTCGGCCGCGTGGGACGGAGCGCCGCCGGCGAGTTGCAGCGGGCCGGCGTGCCGCTGGTGGTGGTGGACCGGAGTCCGGAGAGGGTCGAGCAAGCGATCCGCGAGGGCATGCTGGCGGCTCTGGGGGACTCGACGCAGGACCAGACGCTGGCCGAGCTGGGCGTGAGCCGCGCCAAAGGCCTAATTGCGGCTCTGGCCACCGACGCCGACAACCTGTTCCTGATTCTTTCGGCCAAGGGGCTGAACCCGGGCCTGAAAGTGGCCGCCCGGGCCAACGACGACCAATCCGAACAGAAGCTGCGGCGGGCGGGCGCCGATACGGTGTTCGCCCCGTACCGGCACGCGGGCCATCAATTGGCGTTGTCTCTGGTGCGGCCGCACGTGGTCCAGTTCTTGGACGTCGCTTCCCAGGACGTGGGGCTGGACGTGGGGCTGGAGCAGATGCGGGTGCCCGCGGGAAGCGAACTGGCGGGCAAGTCGCTCAAGCAGGTGCAGTTGCGGCGCGACCTGGGGGTCATCGTGCTGGCCATCCGCAAGGCCGAGGGGAAAATGCTGTTCAACCCGCCGGCGGACGCGGCGATCGAGGCCGGCGATTTTCTCATCGCGATGGGCGAGCACGAGGACCTGCGCAAGCTGGAGGCGCTGCTGGCGGAGGTGCACGCATGAAAGTCCTGACCGCGGCCGAGATGCGCGAGGTGGACCGCCGCACCATCGAGCTCGGCATTCCGGGAATCGTGCTGATGGAGAACGCCGGGCACCGCGTGGTGGAGTTCCTCGAGGAGACCTTCGCTCCGCTGGCCGGACAGCGCATCGCGATCCTGTGCGGCAAGGGCAACAACGGCGGCGACGGGATGGTGGTGGCGCGGCAGCTCTTCACCCGCGTCCGGCCGCGCGCGCTGCACGTGGTGCTGGCCGGCGAGCCGGAGGAGCTGAAAGGCGAAGCGCTCGAGAACTTTCGCATGTTGACCGCGTGCGGCTGCCCGATCGCGCGCGCGATCGCTCCCGGGATGCGCGATGCGACCATCGTGGTGGATGCGCTGCTCGGTACCGGGCTCAAGGGGCCGGCGACAGGTCCGATGCTGGAGTGGATCCGCGAAGTGAATTCCGGCTTCCCGCACGCCAAAGTGGTCGCCGTCGACATTCCCTCGGGCCTGGCCAGCGACGCTGCCACGAGCGAAGGCGAGACCGTGCGCGCGGATTTTACCGTGACGTTCACCTCGCCAAAAATCGGCCAGGTGCTGGCGCCGAATTTCGAGAAAGTGGGCGTTCTGCGCGTCGCCCCCATCGGCAGCCCGCCATCGCTTTACGAGCAGGACGATTCGATTTTCCTCTCGCTGGTCGCGCCGGCGATGTTCCGGAACCTGTTCGCCCCGCGCAAGCCTTGGGCGCACAAGGGCGATTTCGGGCACGTGCTGGTGGTGGCCGGATCGCGCGGGAAGACTGGCGCCGCGGCCATGACCGGCATGGCGGCGCTGCGGTCGGGCGCGGGGCTGGTCACGGTGGCGTCGGCGGAGTCGGCGATTCCGGTGATCTCATCGCACTGCGCCGAGCTCATGACCGAAGCGCTGCCCGAGACCGAGACCCGCTCGATTTCCCTCAGCAGCTTCGACTACAGCCTGCTGGCGAAGATCGCCGAAGGCAAGGATGTGGTGGCCATCGGCCCGGGCCTGGGCACGTTCCCGGAGACCGCCGACACGGTGCGGCGCATCGTGGCGGAGTTCCCTCAGCCGATGGTGATCGACGCCGACGGGTTGAATGCGCTCGCCGGAACGCCGTTCTCCGGCCGCGGCCGCGTGCGCATCCTGACGCCGCACCCGGGCGAGATGGGACGGCTGGCCGGGATAACCACGGCCGAGGTCGAGGCCGACCGAGTCGGCGTGGCCCGCGCGTTCGCCATGGAGCGCGAGGTGACGCTGGTGCTCAAGGGCTGCCGCACGCTGATCGCATTCCCCGACGGGCGCGTGTGGATCAATCCGACCGGTACGCCCGCCTTGGCCACCGGCGGTGCCGGCGACATCCTGACCGGCACGATTGCGGGCTTCCTGGCGCAAAGCCTTGACGATCCCGACTCCGCCGTGGCCGCGGCGGTCTACGTGCATGGTCGGGCCGGCGAACTGGGCGCGGCGGAATTGGGCGAGAAGAGTCTGATCGCGACCGACCTGCTGCGCTTCTACCCGGCGGCCATCCATGCCTGTCTTTGAAACCGCGTCCGAGGAGCAGACCATCGCGCTGGGCGAGGAGCTGGCGCGCCAACTCCCCCGGCGCTGCGTGGTGCTGCTCATCGGCAACCTGGGCGCCGGCAAAACCACGCTGGCCAAAGGCATCGTGAAGGGTCTGGGCGCGGCCTCGCCCGATGAAGTTTCCAGCCCCACCTTCACCCTGATCCACGAATACGGCGAGCGCGTGTATCACATCGATCTCTACCGCATCGAGACCGAGCGCGAGGTGCGCACCCTCGGTCTGGAAGAGATTCTCGACCGCGATGCCGTGATCCTGGTCGAGTGGGGCGAGCGCTTCCCGCACCTCTGGCCGCCCGGCCACCTCGAAATCCGCCTCGAAACGGTGGGCGACGCGCGCCGGATTACGCTTCCGTAGTCGCTCAAGCCGCCCGCAAGGGCTTTACCTGGCTCCGGATCTGAACGCCCAGCTTGTCCTGGGCCATCTCCAAATCGTAGTTTGCCTGAAGGTTGATCCAAAACTGTGGACTGGTGGCAAAGTACCGCGCCAGGCGGAGAGCGGTGTCGGCCGAAATCGACCGGCGGCCATTCACGATCTCGGTGATTCGCGTCACCGGAACGTGCAACTCCAGCGCCAACCGGTTCATGCTCAAACCCAGCGGTCTGAGGAAGTCCTCCCGCAGCGTTTCACCGGGGTGGATAGGGCGGAGTTTGGCTGTTCTTTTCGGCATAGCGCTATTCCATCAATGGTAGTCCACGATCTCCACACCGTGAACATCGCCGTCCTTCCACTCGAAGCAGATCCGCCACCGGTCGTTGACGCGGATGCTGTACTGCCCGGCTCTAGCGCCGGCGAGCGCTTCGAGACGGTTTCCAGGGATGGCTGCCAAATCGCCCAGCGACGTCGCGGCATGGAGATGATCCAGTTTGCGTTTCGCCACCCTGGCCACGGAATGGAATCTCCGGCTGAACTCCCGTCGAAAGACCTCCTCCGTCTCCTTCGACCGGAAAGTCCGTATCACGGTCTTCAGGATATACCGTCTCGCGTTTAACGTCAAGCAGTATGACTGCTTCCCGCGCCCCTGGCCGCCGGCCCACCTCGAGATTCGCTTGGAGACGGTTAGCGATGGCCGCCGCATTCACGCTATAATTCCGCGGTGACCCCCACTCTCGCGGCCGGCAAACAATTGGGGCCCTACGAGGTCGTCGCGCTGATCGGCGCCGGCGGCATGGGGGAGGTTTACCGGGCGCGCGATTCCCGCCTGCGCCGCGACGTTGCCATCAAGGTGCTCCCGCCCGCTTTCGCCGCCGACCCGGACCGCCTGCGCCGCTTCGAGCAGGAAGCCTGGGCCGCGGGGATGCTGAACCACCCGAATCTCATCACGGTCTACGACTTCGGGTCCTTTGAGGGCTCGCCGTATGTGGTTATCGAACTACTCGAGGGCGAAACGCTGCGGCAGCGCCTGGATGCCGGCCCGCTGCCCCCACGCAAGGCCATCGAGTACGCCATCCAGATCGCTCGCGGCCTGGGCGCCGCCCACAACAAAGGCATTGTCCATCGGGACCTGAAGCCCGCAAACATCTTCCTGACCCGGGACGGGCACGTCAAAATCCTGGATTTCGGCCTCGCCAAGCTGGTCGTCCTCCCCGCTGCCGCCTCCGCCGGCGACACGGTTCTGGCCCAGACGGAGCCGGGCATCGTTCTCGGCACGCTGGGCTACATTTCCCCGGAGCAGCTCCGTGGCCAGGCCGCCGACCATCGCTCCGACATCTTCGCCTTCGGCCTGATCCTCTACGAGCTGGTCACCGGCAAGCACGCGTTTTCCGGCGATACCACCGTGGAGATGATGAACGCTATTCTCAAGGACGAGCCGCCCGACTTCGGCGCCGTCGGCCGCGCCATTCCCCCCGGCCTGGAGCGCGTCGCGAGCCATTGCCTGGAAAAGAACCCGGAGGACCGCTTCCAGTCCGCGCGCGACCTCGGTTTCGCCCTCGAGGCGCTCACCGGAGCCTCGGACACGGTGGCGCCCTCGTTCGCCGCTCGCCCGAAATCGCGGGTTCAGGCCCGGCGCCTCCATCTGGCACTGGCCGCACTCGGCGGCCTTCTGGCCGGCGCCATTTTGACCTTCTGGCTCGCCCGTCCGGCCCCCATCCAGCCCCCCACCTTCCGGTATCTCACTTATTCGGGCCACGACTATTCGCCCGCGGCCTCTTCCAGCGGCCGCTTCATAGTCTTCACCTCCGATCGCGACGGGCGGGCCCGCCTCTGGATCAAGCGGCTCCCCGGCGGCGAGGAGCGCCCGCTCACTGCCGGCACGGACGACTTCCCGCGATTCTCTCCGGCCGGCCCCGTAATCCTGTTCACGCGTACCGAGAACGGCCGCAGTTCTCTCTACCGCGTCGACGTGCTGGGTGGCGAGCCCCGCAAAGTGGTCGACGATGCGGTCGAGGGCGACTGGTCCCCGGACGGCAACCGCATCGCCTTTTTGCGCTGGAAAACGGCGGGTGGCAAACTCACCTCGGCGGTCGGTCTGGTCTCCGCCGACGGCTCGGGCCTCAAAGAGATCGCGGTGCACGACCAGAAGCTGTCTCACATCCGCTGGAGCCCGGACGGAAGCCGTCTCGCTGCCACGGAGCTGGCGCAATCGGGCGCCTTGCACCCCATCTTTCTGGTCGACGCCGATGGCGGCGAGAAGCGCTCCATCCTGACGCCGCGCGCCGGGTTTGCCATCTCCTCGCTGGCCTGGAGCAGCCGCGAAGAGGTGATCTACTTCCAGAACGAATCGGCGCTCGAAGGCGGTCTGGGCACCAACGCCGGAACCGCCAATATCATCCGCCAGAACGTTCGCACCGGGCAGGCCGAGAAGATCTCCTGGAGCCCCGACAGCAGCACGCTGATCGAGATTGTGGGGCCCGGCCGGCTGATCTTCGACACCTGCTCCCCGCGCGCCAGCTTGCGTGAAGTAGCGCCGGGCGCGCCCTCCGGCCGCTGGCTCACTCACGGACAGGCCAACGACCGCCAGCCGGCCTATTCACCCGATGGCGAGTGGGTGGTGTTCTCCTCCAATCGCAGCGGCAATCTCGATCTTTGGGAAGTCTCGACAAAGTCCGAGGTGGTGCGGCGGTTGACCGAGGATGAGGCCGAGGATTGGGACCCCGTCTTCGCCAGTGGCGGCCGCCAGATTCTGTGGAGTTCCAACCGCACCGGCCACTTCGAGATCTGGGTGGCCGACGCCGACGGAAGCGGCGCGCGCCAGTTGACGCACGACGGCGTCGATGCCGAGAATCCCACGCCTACTCCCGATGGCCGCTGGATCGTCTACGCTTCCACCAATCCGGCCAAGGAGGGCCTCTGGAAGATCCGTGCCGACGGCGCCCAGGCCACCCGGATCGTCCCCGGCAACTACGCCTATCCGGAGGTGTCGCCCGACGGCCGCTACGTCGTTTATTGCGCCGACTACCTGACGGAGCGAGTCTCCCTGCGCGTTGCCGAGGTGGCCAGCGGCGCTATCGTGCCGTTCGAGATCCGTATCGGCGTTCCAGCCGGCAAGCCCGGCTTGGCCCTGGGGCGCGCCCGCTGGATGCCCGATGGCCGGTCCATTGCTTTCATCGGCCAGGACGACAAGGGCGTGAACGGCGTCTACGCGCAGAACTTCACTCCCGGCAGCAACACTGCCACCACCCGCCGCCCCCTGGCCGGCTTCGATCCCGAGCGCACCACGGAGTCCTTCGGCATTTCCCCGGACGGCGCGCGGGTGATTATCGCAAGCTGGGAGCAGCTTTTCAGCCTGGTGATAGCCGAGCGCGTTCCGGGCGTCTCACCGCCCGGCCGAGCGGCTACGCGCTGACGGCTCTTATGCACCCGTTGCTCGAGCTCGCGAAGAACCTGCACCGATCCGAGGAAGGGCTCTGGCTGGCGGGAGCGAGTGTTCCTTCGGCGTTCGGCGAGCGTGGGCACGATGGGCTGCTGGAAATCGAGGCGGGCTCGTTCTGGTTCCGCCATCGGAACCGGTGTGTCACCGAAGTGGTGCGAGCACACCCCCCGGCGGGCGCGATCCTCGACGTTGGGGCCGGAAACGGGTACGTCACGCTGGCGCTGCGGCAGGCCGGGTTCGATGCCCTGGCCGTCGAGCCCGGAATCGGAGGCGCACGAAACGCACTGCGGCGAGGGTTGGAGCCGGTGGTGTGCGCAACCATCGAAGGCGCTGGCTTTCCCGACGGCAGCCTCCCCGCGGTGGGGCTGTTCGATGTGCTCGAGCACATCCGCGACGACGGCGGGTTCCTAAGAACCATTCGCCGCCTGTTGCGGCCCGATGGAATGCTGTACCTGAGCGTGCCCGCGTACCAGTGGCTCTGGTCGAGTGAGGATGTCCTGGCCGGGCACTACCGCCGCTACGCCCTCCGCCGCATCACGGCATTGCTCCGGAACTCGGGGTATTCGGTGTTGTTCGCGACCTACTTCTTCGCCGTCCTGCCCTTGCCGATCTTCGCGCTCCGCAGCCTTCCCAGCCGGCTGGGCCTGCGGAAGGCCCCGAGCCTGGAATCGGCCACCGCGGAACACCGGCCGCGCGAGGGTGCCGCAGGCCGGTTGATGGAGCGGGTCCTGGATTGGGAAGTGCGGCGAATCCAGCGTGGCCTTCGGATACTGGCGGGCGGTAGTTGCCTGGTCGTGGCTCGCGCGGAGTGATTCCCCTACCCCTCCCACCGCCGGAAGGCCAGCACCGCGTTGAGGCCGCCGAAGGCGAAGGAGTTCGAGAGGGCGCATTCGACTTCTCCGCGGCGGGCCTGGTTGGGCACCACGTCGAGGTCGCACAGCGGGTCGGGGGTGGTGAAGTTCGCGGTGGGCGGCAGGACGCCCTCGCGCAGCGCCAGCGCGGTGGCCACCCCTTCGATCGCGCCCGCCGCCCCCAGGGCGTGCCCGTGCATGGATTTTGTCGAGCTGATGGCGAGCCGCTCGGCGTGCGCTCCCAGCGCCGCGCGTATTGCCGCGACCTCGGTCGGGTCGTTGGCCAGGGTCGCCGTCCCGTGCGCGTTGATGTAGCCGATCTGCTCGGGTGCCAGGCCGCCGTCCGCCAGCGCGGCGCGAATGGCCCGCGCCGGTCCTTCCACGGACGGCTGCGTCAGGTGGTGCGCATCCGAGGACATGCCGAATCCGACAATCTCGGCATGGATCCGCGCCCCGCGCGCCTGGGCCGCCTCGAGCGGCTCGAGCACCAGCATGGCCCCGCCCTCGCCCAGAATCATGCCCCGCCGGTCCTTCGAGAACGGCCGGCAGGTGTCCGGCGCGACCACCCGCATCGCCTCCCATGCCTTGAGGTGGCCCAGGCTGAAGGGAGCTTCGCTGCCGCCCGTCACGGCCAGTTCCACCATCCCGTCCCGAACCATCCAGAACGCCTGTCCGAGGGCGTGGTTGGCCGAAGAGCACGCCGTCGAGATGGTGTAGGTCGGCCCGCAGATTCCGGTTTCCATGGAGATGCAACTCGCCCCGGCGTTCGCCATGGTTCGCGCAATGGTGAGCGGATTCACGCGCGGCTTGTGGAGCAGGTACAAGTTCTGGAAGCCTTCGTCTTCGCTCGATTTTCCACCCACGCACGAGCCGGTCACGATGGCCGAGCGCTCCCGCAGCTCGGAGGTCCATTCGATTCCCGAATCGCGCACCGCCTCGCGTGCCGCCACCACCGCAAACTGCGCGAAGCGATCCAGGAAGTCCATCTCCTTCTGCTGAAAGTGTTCGGCGGGGTTGAAGCTCCGCGCCTGCGCGCCATTCTGAAAGCGCATCGGGCTCATGTCGATCAGAGTGATGGGGCCGATCCCCGGCCGCCCCTCCACCAGCGCCTGCCAGAACTCCCGCGCGTCCCGGCCGAGCGCCGAGACCACCCCGATCCCCGTGATGACGACCCGCCGGCGTGCCATGACTCAGGACTGCGCCACGGCGCCGGCATCCGCCCCGCCGGACAACAGCTTGTCCAGCGCTTCCACCATCTGCCGAACGCCCCGAATCCCCTGAACCCCCTCGTCCGGGATGTTGATGTTGAACTCGTTTTCGAGCGCGAACAGAATATTCACCCCATCCAGGGAATCGATCCCCAACTCCTCGAAGCTGCTGTCGAGGGTGACCTTCTCGCGGGGGATCTTCTGGCTGTCTGCGATGCAGGTAATGATTCTCTGGATCAAGTCGTCGGACATAGTATTTGACTCACTGTTTCGAAATGAAAGCCCCGGGCTCGCAGCTCGGGGATGAGGCGGGGCACGGCTTCCAACGTTTCTCGGACATCGGGCCGGGGCCGTAGCTCCCGGCCATCGTGCAGGCAGAAAATGGCGCCGTTGGCGGCGGCCCCGAGCAGCCGCCTCACAATCGCCCCAGCGCTCAACTTCCAGTCCAAAGCGATGGCGGTCCACATCACGCCCTGCAAGCGGAGGCGTTTCTGCACTCCTCCCAGCCCGAACCACCGGGCCCCGAAGGGAACCCGGAACAGCACCGGCGCCCGCCCGGTCGCATCCTGGATCACCGCTTGGGCCCGCGTCATTTCTTCTTCCATGAACGCCGCCGACCGCAGGTAAAAGCGCGGGTGGGTATGGCTATGGTTGCCAATCTCATGCCCGGCCAGCGCCACTTGGCGCGCGATTTCCGGAAGCCGGGCGATGTTGGCTCCGCACTCAAAGAAGGTCGCCTGGACGCCCTCCCGCGCCAGCGCTTCCAGGAGCTGGGGCGTGGATTCGCTCGGCCCGTCGTCGAAGGTCAGCGCGATGGCGCGGCGGTCCGCCGCCCCGCGCCACACCGACGGAGCGAACAAATTGGAGGAGCGCGACCGAACTCCGTAGGTCATCAGCGCGGCTGCTGCACAAACGGAGCCCCCCACGTATTCAATCCACATGCTGAGGAAACCAGGATATCAGAAACCCGGGAGCCTACCCAAAAAAGGGCCGCCCGGACCGACGCCGGGGAAAGAACCTGGGGACACGCCTGCGAACCCGTGTGAGGAGCCAATTCCGCAAATTGAGCCGGGAGTGTCTCCGGTTTTTTCCCCGGCGGGCGTCCGTCCGGGCGGCACATTAGGCACTGCGCTTGGACGCGGGCTACGACTCCCTGCGAAGCGTCGCAGAGAAGGAAATCGCGGCTATCGGATCGCCGCAAGGGCGATTCGGTGGAGCCCGGACACCATGATCACAAAGACCAGAACCCACAACAACCGCCGGGCAGTCACGTGTTTCCTCCGTGGCGCACAATAGGCGACGACTTAACAAATGCCATAGTTTCGCTGTGGATACAAGGGTCTAGCTGTGGAAAGGCGTACTGGTACGGACTAGTAGTATGTTAACTGTCCTTCGCCCGTCCGTCCCACTTCACGCTGTGGTCGGAACTCACGTACCAGGTTTCCGGCGGCGACTCCAGGGTGAAATGCGTCCACGGTCCGGGAATCCAGGGATACCTTTCAATCACACTCTCGTTCACCTGGACCCCCAGCCCGGGTTCGCGAGGCACGATCAGGTCGCCCCGCTCGATCTCGAGCGGCGCCGTGAGGATCTCCTCGGCCAGCGGGAACGGGTACATTCCCGCGCGGTCGAATCCCGAGTAGCAGGGGTATTCGAGCCACTCCGCCACCAGTTCCGGCCAGCAGATGCCCAAGTGCGCCGCCGCCACCAGCTCCAGCGCCGTTCCCCAGCTATGGAAGGCGAACCGCAGACCTTCCCGCGCAATCTCGGTGAGGACCAGGCGCCCGGTCGGGTATCCGCCCTGGCACACCAGGTCCATCTGCGCGTAGTCGACGCTGCCCGACTGGATCAGGTCGAGGAAGCCGTCGTCGCTCGGCTCGTGCTCCCCGCTGGCCAGGGGGACGTACCCCTTTCCCCTGAGCCGGTGGTAGGCTTCGTGGTCCTCCGGCAGCCATGGCTCCTCGAGCCAGAGGATGCGCTGCGTCGCCATCCCTTGCGCCACTTGTTCGACCGTCTCGAACGAGTAGCTGAGGTCGCCCATCCGCCACCAGGCGTGCGCGTCCACCATCAGCTCGACGTCCGGCCCCACCGCCCGGCGCATCAGCGCCACTGTCTCGACGTCCTTCTCCGGGCCCAGCGCCGGCCGCATCTTGTAGGCCGTGAACCCCATCTCGGCGATCGCCGCCGCTTCCTCGGCGTACTTCTCCGGAGCCATGTACATTCCGGCGCTGCCATAGAGCTGGATGCGGTCCCGCACCCGCCCGCCAAGCAACTCGGAGACCGGCGCCCCCAGCGCCTTCCCCACCAGGTCGTAGAGCCCGATTTCGACCGAGCAATATACCTTCGCCAGTGCCGCGTCCCCTCCGGGGCCGTGCAGGAACATCACCCGGAGAGCATCCGGGTCCGCCAGCGTCCGCCCTTCCAGGAACGGGGCGATGGTTTCCTGGATGGCCCGGTTGGCCTTCTCGCTTCCCTGACCGGGCGCGTACCCTACCAGCCCGTTGTCGGCCTGGATACGGATCAGCATGGCATCCCGCTTCAGAATGGTCCGCTCCCCGCCGTAGAACCGCATCTTGAGCGGCTCGGCCAGCGGATACGACATCAGGAAGGATTCCACGCGGGTGATTTTCATCTGGCTTACCGACTATCAGCTATAACACAGCCGCGCTCTCTGTAGCGCCGGCGGTCTGACCGCCGGTGTGGATGGAACCGGCGGCAACTCCGCCGGCGCTACATGAAGTAGTCTTTGACCTTCTCGAAGAGGCCGCGCTCGCTGGGCTGGTTTTCGGCGGGCAGGGTTTCCTTGAGCTGCTCGAAGAGCTTGCGCTGCTCGCGGGTCAGCTTGGGGGGCACCGTGACCTGCACGTGCACAAAAAGGTCGCCGCGTCCGTGGCCGTCCACGTCGGGAACGCCCTGGTGGCGCAGCCGGAAGGTGGCTCCGGTCTGGGTTCCCTCGGGGATCTTCAGCGGTTGAGAGCCGTCCAGAGTGGGCACCTCGATCTGGACTCCCAACGCGGCCTGCGCCACGTTGACCGGGATAGTGCAGTGGAGGTCTTTGTCGCGCCGCTCGAAGATGGGGTGCTCCTCCACCTTGATGAACACGTAGAGGTCTCCCGGAGGGCCGCCGTTCGCGCCCGCCTGCCCCTTCGCCGAGAGCCGCAGCCGCGTACCGTTATCCACGCCGGCGGGGATACTGACCTTGAGCTTGTCCGGCGAGGTGGTGTAGCCCTGGCCACGGCATTGCGGACAGGCCTTGCGAGCGACCTGGCCGGCGCCGCCGCACTGCGCGCAGGTCCGCCGGATGGAAAGGAAGCCCTGCTGGTAAATCACCTCCCCGCGCCCCCGGCAAGCGGAGCAGGTGGACAGATCGCCCGGCTCGGCGCCCTTGCCGAGGCAGCGGTGACAGACCTCCTGCCGCGGGATCTGGATGTCCACGGCCAGGCCGCGCACGGCGTCTTCGAAGCTCAGCTCGAGGTCGTAGCGCAGATCGTCGCCGCGCTGCGCGCGCGTGCGCCGCCGGCCGCCGGCTCCGCCGAACAGGTCGCCAAAGCCAAAGAAGTCTCCCAGAATATCGCTGAAGTCGGCGAAGGCGTTGGGATCGAAACCCGAGGAGGACACGCGCGAGAGGCCGGCATGCCCGTACTGGTCGTAGACCGCGCGCTTCTGCGGATCGCTGAGCACGCTGTAGGCTTCGGCCGCCTCTTTGAACTTCTCCTCGGCCTCGCCGTTGTCCGGGTTGCGGTCCGGATGGAACTTGAGCGCCATCTGCCGGTAGGCGCTCTTCAGCTCCTGTTCGGAGACGTTGCGGGTGATTCCCAGAACCTCGTAGTAATCGCGCTTGCTCACTGCTACCGGGTTACGGCTGCACCGCGACCTTCACCATCGCGGGTCGCAGCAGCCGTCCTTTGAAATTGTATCCTCTCTGCAGTTCCTGGACGACCGTGTGGTCCTCCACATCGCCGGTCGCGACGGTCTCCACGGCGTGGTGCAGATTAGGGTCGAACTTCTGTCCTTCGACCACCAGAGGCTCCAGGCCGGCTTGCCGCAGGGCATTGAACAGCCGGCCATAGATCATCTCCATGCCCTTGGCGTACTCCTTGTCGGAGGACGGGGACTTGAGGGCGCGCTCGAAATCGTCGAGGACCGGGAGCAGTTCGCGAACCGCCTCCATTCCCGCGAGCTCCAGGATCTCCGAGCGCTCCCGCTGGGTACGCCGGCGGAGATTCTCGAACTCGGCGCTGCGGCGCAGGAACTGGTCGTAGAGTTCCGCCTTCTCTTTGGCCAGTTGATCGCGTTCCGCCGTAATCGCCGCCAATAGGGCAGCGGGCTCGGCCGCCTCCACCAAGCCGGTTCCCGTTTCGGGAGCGGCTTCCGCTGACTCCGTGGATTGCTTGTCTTTTCCCATTTCGTCGATAGCCCGCAACTTCCTAACCGATTGCTTCACGAAACGCGCTGCCCACCTGCCAGACGGCGGACATCACTCGCGCGTAGTCCATGCGGATGGGGCCCAGCACGGCGATTTTGGCGGAGAGCCCTCCGGGCAGAATCACTTTGAGGCCGATGAGCGAGAGCGCCTTCATCGACGGGTGGGCGTCGCCCAGCCCGACCTGTATGCCAAGCTCCCCAGTCGGCTGCTCCAGAAACCGGTCCAGCAACTGGAGCATCCGCTTCTTCTCCTCCAGCGTCCGGAACAACTCCCGCATCTTCTCCCGGGTGAGATGCAGGTCCAGACCCACCAGGCAGGAGGCGCCCTCCATGTAGATCTCGGGCGCCCACTCGATATCCAGCAGTCCCTTCCCGTAAAGCACCGTGAGCCGTTTGAGAATGGCGTCGTAAGCGGCGCTCGCCTGTTCCAGCCGGCCCCGGAGTTCCTGGCGTGCGTCCGGGAGCACCCAGCCGCCAAAGTTCTCGTTCAAGTAGTTGCGGATGGAGTTCAAGTCGTCCTGAGAAATGTCCTCGTGGAGCGATACCACCCGGTCGCGCACCATGCGGTCGCGCGTGACCACCACCATCAGGACCCGCCGGTCCACCAGCTTAATCAGTTCCACCCGGTCGAGCGTCTGGCTGGATGCCGGAATGGCGGCGGCAATCCCGATGTTATGCGTGACCTCGGTCAGCGCGTGCGAAGAACGCTCCACGCGGCCGGAGAGCGACTCCGCTTCGCTCAGATCGGCCCGCAGCCGTTCCAGGTCCAGGACGGCGTGGCGGCCCGCGGCGAGGGACTGAACGTACACTCGAAAAGCCTTCTCGGTTGGTATCCGGCCTGCCGAGGTGTGCGGCTGGGCCAGGTAGCCCTGCTCAAACAGATCCGCCATCACGTTGCGAATGGAGGCCGGGCTCAGGGAGTCCTTCCGGCCTCGCGAAATGGTCCGCGAGGCGACCGGCTCGCCGGTGGCGATGTAGGACTCCACGATCGCGTGGAGAACTTCTCGTTCCCGGGCGCTGAGCGCTGGCTGACTGGACATAATTCGACCGCCCTGATGCTCCACCTCTTATTCTAATGGTCAAGCGCATTGAAAGCAAAGGAAAGGCCGGACTGCTACAATGACATGTTCCAGCGGCGGCAGGAGGGTCACCAATGCGAGTCGTGAGTATGGTTCTGCGCATCATCAGCTTTCTGTTTCACATCCTGTTGGCGGCGTTCATGCTGGCGGCCTCCACGCTGGCCTGGTCGGGCGGCCACAACCTGACCATCGAGATACTCCCCTGGCAGGGCGCGGCGCTCACCTGGGTGCTGTTGTTCGCCGGCCTGGCGGGTCTCGTCATCGCCGGCCTGGCCTTCAAGCGGACTCTGCCGTTGCTCTTCGTGCTGTGGAACCTGGCCGTGCTGGTGCTGCTGGTTCGCGGGTACTTCTTCAGCTCCTACAGCTTCGGACCCGGCGGCGGCAGCCTCTCCACGGCGCTGTGGTTCGTGCTGGCGGCGCTGGTGGCGATGTTGGGGAGTTGGGTCCAGTTCCGCAGTTTACGCCGGCGACCGACTCGTTGAAACTCGTTCCCTCGCTGGCGCGTCTGAAACTGCGAGTGAAGCCAACAATCTTAGTTCTCGCAGGTCTGATCGTGCCGGCGAGCCTGACGGCGCAATCCGATTATCCGCACCACAACCTCACCTTCGGCGCCGGCGCTGCGCAGCCCGGCGGCGACCTGAGTGGGCTTTTCCTCGCCCGGCCCGGCATCTCGCTGGGATACGGCTACCGTTTCCAGCGCTATTTCCAGATCGATGCGGGGTTCGAGACCGTGTTCGGCGCGGCGGACGTCCACGACTATCTGACCACCGGCATCGGGCCGTTGCGCATTCGGGACTTCCAGTTCTTCTTCCCGTTCGGCGGGCGGGCGATCCTCCCACTGGCGGGGGGACGGTTGCTGTTGTCGGGAGGGGGCGGCGGCGCGTACCTGCGCTACAGCGAGCTTCTGCACCAGCCCAGCGAGGACTTCCACGTGGACTGCCCGGTGTGCAGCACCCGCGACGGCTGGGGCTACTACGCGCTGGCCGCGGTGAGCGCCTTCGTGGATCGCAGACAGCATTTCAGCATCGGGGTTACCTCGAGAATCTACCGCGGCCACACCCAGGGCGACGCGCTGGCCGCCATCCCCGCCATCCGCACCCGGGATCGCTGGATCAACACCTACGCGCAGTTCGGGTTTAGTTTCTGAAGGCGATTCGTGGGTCGTCGCCGGCGACGAGCTACGAGCTTACTTCATCTCGGGGCTATTGGCGGTGGCTGGCTCGGGACCCCAGTTCTCGCGATAGACCTGCGTCTGGTCCGAGAAGAAGCTGCGGCGGCCCGTACTGTTGTAGGTGACCGGGTTGACGTTGATGGTATAGCCGGCGGGCCCGCCCACGAGGATGAACTGGAACCCGCTCTTGATCCCCTTGGCGAGGTCGCCGGGAATCAGGTCGGCGGCAGCCGGACTTGCCTGGCCGGTGGGCGGCGGCCCGAGCTCCTCCAGCTTCGTCGCGAACTTGCCGAACTGCGAGTAGTACTGCGTCTGCGCCGTGTGGATGGTCTGCATCTGCTTGACGGCCGCCATCTCCCGGGCGTTCATCAGGACCGCGCCGACTTTGGGCAGCGCGATCGTGAGAATCGTGAGCACGATCGCAATCACGATCAGCAGCTCGATCAGGGTGAAGCCCCGGCGTTTCCTGTTGTTCACGGCCACCTCCCGACAATCCACACCTTACATGTTAACTGACGTTCGGAGTGCCCCGCCCGTGCAGGGTAGTGTCTGAAATGTGCGTTGACGAGGAACCCTCTACCAAGAGAGCGGTCTAAACAACATGCCACCATGCCCGTCACAAAGAGGATTTGGAAACTGGGAGTGTCGCAAGAGATTCAGCGGAAGGAGATTATGCCCGTGAGAGACAGAGCACAATTCGGTGGCGAAGCGGCGCGTCGTGGTGGGGTGGGCGGGAACATAGACGAAGACTCGCTTCATGGGGAACCTGTTCCGAGTCATTCTGACCGCAGGCACAAGATCGGAATCACCGCTCACTAGAACGATCTGGTCGCACATCCCCTGATACGCATCGTCCAGCATGTAGACTGCGATATTAACGTCTGTGTGCTTTTCCTCACGCGTCTCAAAGAACCTGTTGCCGGTGTAGCCACAGCCTGAATGCGTACACTTGACGCGCTTGCGCTTGAAGTTTCCAAGCACGGGTTGGACCAGGGGGGTCGTCGCCAATGCCTTCAGGTAGATCTCCTGATTGGGGCGTGTTGGCCCATCCACCATGGCCGAAAAATATCGAATACACTGGAGGTCATCGTTTGGGCGGAGAAGTTGGAAGAAACGCGAAAGGTCCAACCACTTGTGGGGGGTTCCTTTGAGTGCCCCGTAGTACAGGTTGAAACCGTCAATATAGACGATGGTTCGCGGCTTGGTGATGGCAGGCGTGGGCAAATTAAAAGGGCGGTCATGTAGACCGCCCGGACCGACCCTTTCGGGTCGGGGAGTCGTAATAAATATTATACGGGTGCCAAGCCCGGTTTTGCCATACCCGCTGTTGGGGGTAGTGCTTCGGAAACTGAAGCACTGATTACGCTAACAGTTCTTTCAATTCCCAGACGTGATCCGTGATTCCCGCTCCCTTGGCCGGGGTGACCCGCAGGCTGCGGTGAATCCGGCAGAAGTTGCAATAGGTGAAGTGCAGGCAGAGCGCGGCCCAGAGGTTTTCCCGCTTCTTCGAGAAAGCGTTCGTCAACCGCGTCAGCCTGCGAATCTGCATCCGCATGGTGAGATTCTGG
>PLEM01000111.1 GCA_003137035.1 Bryobacterales bacterium
GTTACGACGAACAACGACCTGGTGCTCGACATGAGCGGGGTCGGGCAGTTCTTCGGGCTGGGCCCCGAAGTGCCGCTGGTTACGAGCTACGAGCAGCAACCCATCGTGCAGGATCTGAAAGGCGCGGCCACGGTGTTCCCGCTGGTGCGCTCCCTGGAACTGAAAGCGACCGCCAAGACCAATCCCGAAAAGCTATTCCAGACCTCCGCGGACAGTTACGCCACCACCGATCTCTCTTCCCGTGAGATCCGCATCGATCCCAAGAAAGACAAGAAGGGTCCGCTGACGCTCGCCGCCGCTTCCACATACAACACCGGAAAGAGCGGCGGCAGCCCAGCCCGCTTCGTGGTGGTGGGCGGCTCCGCCTGGGCCGCCAACAGCGTCCTCCCGTCTCGCAACTTCGACAATCGGGACCTGCTGATGAACATGGTCAACTGGCTGACTTCCGACGAGGACCTGATTTCGATTCGCCCCAAGGAGCCTACTAACCGGCCGCTATCCCTGAGCCAGCGCCAGATGAGCGTGATCCGCTACACCTGCCTGATCCTCATCCCGCTGGTATTCGTAGCCGGTGGCATCGGCGTCTGGTGGAAGAGGAGATAACCGATGCGGAAGCGCGGTTTGTGGATTGGCGTCGTTCTGCTGGTCCTGCTGGCCGGCGGCATCTGGTGGTCGAACAAGTCCGACGAGGCCCGCGCGAAGCGGCCCCCCGCCGACGCTCCGCCCAAAATCATCGACATGCCCGAGGGCCAGCTCCAGAAGGTCGAGATCCGCAGGGCCGTGGGCGAAACCACCGTGCTGGAGTACAAGTCCGGCAAGTGGCAGATCACCGCTCCCCAACCCTTCGAGGTCGATCCGCAGGCTTCCAGCTCCCTGATCTCCAGCCTGTGCGCGCTCACCTCCGAGCGCGTGGTCGAGCAGAAGACTTCCGACCTCTCTCCGTACGGTCTCGCCAAGCCTGCTCTGGAAATTGTCGCCATCAAAAAGGACGGCAAGAGCCTGCGCCTTTCCCTCGGCGACGAGACGCCCTCCGGCAACAGCAGCTACGCCAGCCTCCAGGGCGATCCGCGCGTTTTCACGATTTACAGCTACATCAAGACCGCCCTCGGCAGGGACTCCAACGACCTGCGCGACAAGCGCCTGCTGACCTTCGATCCCGAAAAACTCGTCCGAGTGGAGCTCGCCGCTAAAGGGCAAGACCTCGAGTTCGGCAAGAACAACCAGAACGAATGGCAGATCCTGAAGCCCCGCCCGTTGCGCGCCGACGGCGGCCAGGTCGAGGAGCTGGTACGCAAGCTCCGGGACGCCAAGTTGGACCTTCCGGTCTCCGCCGAGGATTCCAAGAAGGCCGCCGCCGCATTCGCCTCCGGTGCGCAGGTGGCCCTCGCCAAGGTCACCGACGCGGCCGGCACGCAGCAGTTGCAGCTTCGCAAAGACAAGGACAAGAACGTCTACGCCCGGAGCAGCGCCATCGAGGGAATCTACAAAGTCGCCCCAGAGACCGCCGACGGCCTCGACAAAGGCCTCGACGACTTCCGCAACAAGAAGGTCTTCGATTTCGGCTGGAACGATCCGGCGAAGATCGAGATCCGCGACGCCGCGAAGCAATCCACGTACCAGAAGTCCGGCGAGAAGTGGATGTCCGCGGGCAAGCAGATGGATTCCACCTCGATGCAGACGGTCATCGACAGGCTGCGCGACCTGGCCGCCGTCAAGTTCCCGGACCAGGGCTTCACCACTTCCGCGCTCGAGTTTACCGTCGCATCGAGCGACGGCAAGCGCGTCGAAAAGGTGGCCCTTGCCAAAGCCGGCAACGACTGGCTGGCGCGCCGCGAGAACGAGCCCACTCTGTATCAGTTGGATGCTAAGGTGGTGGAAGAGCTGCAAAAGGCGATCGCCGGCGTGAAAGAAGCCGCGCCGCCACGCAAGAAATGAACGGTCTGCTGACCGACCTCTACGAACTCACCATGAGCGCCGGCTATTTCGAAGCCGGCATCTCCAACCAGGTCGCCACTTTTGAGCTTTCCATCCGCCGGCTGCCCGATCGCCGCAACTTCGTCGTCGCCGCCGGCCTCCCCCAGGTGGTCGAGTATCTGCTCGGGTTCCGTTTCGCTTCCGAGGAGATCGACTATCTCCGGTCGCTGCCCCAGTTCGCCCGCGCGAGCGCTTCGTTCTTCGAGCGGCTGCACGATCTGCGGTTCGCTGGCGACCTGTTCGCAGTCCCGGAGGGCACCCCGCTGTTCGCCGGGGAGCCGGTCCTCAACGTGCGCGCGCCCATCATCGAAGCCCAGATCCCCGAGACCTACCTGCTCGCGACCATCGGATTCCAGACGCTCATCGCCACCAAGGCCGCCCGAGTGGCCCAGGCCGCCGGCGGCCGCGCCGTGGTCGAGTTCGGCACCCGCCGCGCTCACACGCCCGAGGCCGGCGTGCTGGCCGGCCGCGCCGCTTACATCGGCGGCTGCATCGGCACGAGCAACACGCTCACCGGCTTTCGCGCCGGCATCCCGGTCTACGGCACCGCGGCCCATTCCTGGGTGCTGGCCTTCCCGAGTGAACTCGAGGCCCAGCGCCGGCTTCAGGAACTCCTTGGCCCCAACACCGTCTACCTCATCGATACTTACGATACGGTCGAGGGCGCCCGCATCGCCGCCTCCCTGGGCCGCCCGCTCTGGGGCGTCCGCCTCGATAGCGGCGATCTGATCGAGTTCTCCCGCGCGGTGCGCCGTATCCTGGACGACGCGGGCCTGCCGGATGCCAAAATCATGGCCAGCGGCGACCTCAACGAGTACAAGATTCGGGAAATCGTAGCCGCCGGCGCCCCCATCGACGCCTTCGGAGTCGGCGCCGAGCTGGCCACTTCCGCCGATGCCCCCGCCCTGGGCGTCATCTACAAGCTGGTCGAGATCGACGGCCGCTACACCGCCAAGCTCAGCCCCGGCAAGGTCACTTTGCCTGGCGCGAAGCAGATCTATCGCTTCCCGGACCACGACCTGGTTGCCCTCGCCCAAGAGAACGTGCCGACGCCAGGCGCCGAGCCGCTGCTCCGGCCCGTCATTTTCCACGGCCGGCTCCTAGAGCCCCTGCCCGACGCCAAAACCGCACGCGCCCGCTGCGCCGGCTCTCTCGAGCGCCTGCCCGAGGCCCACCGTAGCCTCGAGTCCGCCGCGCCCTACCCCGTCGAATACAGCCCCGGCATCGGCGCGCTGATCGAATCCGCGAGGCCACACGCATGAAAACCGTTTTCTTCGACATCGACACTCAGATCGATTTTCTCTTCCCCGCGGGCGCGCTCTATGTCCCGGGAGCCGAGCGCCTGCTGCCTGCGCTCGCCCGACTCAATCGCTACGCCGCCGAACACTCGATCCCGGTGGTTTCGGACATGGACGCGCACGCCCAGGACGATCCCGAGTTCAAGGACTGGCCTCCGCACTGCGTCGCGGGAACCCTTGGCCAGCGGAAGCCCGCCGAACTGCTGCTCGAGCGCCGCGTGGCGATCCCGTCCGTACCCGGCGACTATGCGATCGGGGACGCCCAGCAGATCATCGTCGAAAAGCAGACGCTCGACGTGTTCAGCAACCCCAACGTTGCCGGGCTGCTCGAGAAGCTGGGCGCCGATCGCTACGTGGTCTACGGCGTGGTCACCGAGTACTGCGTCCACTACGCCATCACCGGCCTGCTGAAGACCGGCAAGCCCGTCGAGCTGGTGACCGACGCGATCCGGGAGATCGACCCCGCCGCCGCCCAGCGCACCCTCTCCGCCTTCGTCGCCGCCGGAGGCCGCCTCACCACCCTGGCCCAAGTCACCTCGGACACAGGCTGAAGGCCTGTGCCACACCGAGCCGTGGCACAGGCCTTCAGCCTGTGCTGAGGGAGCGGCTGCACCCGGCAACTGGTGTATGATGAGTCCGATCCGGAAATCCAAGGCGGAAATCCTTGGCAAGAAATCCGAAGGTGAACTTATGACCAGATGCACTCTTCTTCTTGTGGCCGCGCTGGCCGTGCCGTCGGCGCCCGCCGCGGACATGTTTGTCTACTTTGGCACCCACGCGGAGGGTCCCAACCGCGGCTTCTCTCTGGCGCGCTTCGACACCGCCACCGGCATCCTGACCAGGCCCGAGTTCCTGATCCAGGCGGCGGCTCCGGCGTTTTTCGTGATCCATCCCGACGGCCGGCATCTCTACGCCTCCAACTCGATCAAGACCTTTCGGGGCCGGCCGGGCGCCGCGGTGAGCGCCTATGCCATCGATCCGGCGACGGCGCGGCTGACCCTGGTCAACCAGCGGCCCAGTGGCGGCGCCGACGCGAGCTACGTCAGCCTGGATGCCACCGGACACTACCTCTTCGTCGCCAATTACGAGGGAGGCAACATCGCCGCCTTCGCCCTCCAGCCGGACGGCAGCATCGGCAAGCGCACCGCTTTCTTCCAGCACACCGGCTCGAGCGTCAATCCGCAGCGGCAGAAGCACGCCTATGCGCACTCGATCCAGGTTGACCCGACCAACCACTTCGTTCTGGTGGCCGACCTCGGCCTCGACAAGCTGTTCGTTTACCGCTTCAACGCCCGCGACGGCTCGATGCAACGCAACGACCCGCCGTTTGCGAAGGTCGCCCCAGGCTTGGGCCCGCGCCACTTCACGTTTCACCCCAACGGCCGCTTCGTTTACCTGGTCAACGAGATGGGCAGCGCGGTTATCGCCTTCGCCTGGGACTCCGCCCGCGGAGCGCTGACCGAGATCCAGACCGTCTCCACGTTGCCCCCGGATTTCAAAGGCGTCAACAACTGCGCCGAGATTCGCGTGCATCCCGACGGCAAGTTCCTCTACGCTTCGAATCGGGGCCACGACAGCCTGGCCATGTTCGCCATCGACGCGGCCACCGGCCTGCTGACACTGGTCGAGCACATCCCCACCCACGGCAAGACGCCCCGGAACTTCGAGTTCGATCCCGCCGGCCGCTGGCTGCTGGTCACCAACCACGACAGCGACAACGCCGTGGTTTTTCGCGTCGGCAAGAACACCGGCCGGCTCACGCAGGTCGGCGAACCCGTCTATATTCCTTACCCTTTCTGCGAGCGGTTTCTGCCGATTCCGGAAGGGCAAAAGCGGTAGCTGGCGGCGCGCTATACTGGGCGGCATGTTCTCGCGCTTGGCGTGGGCAACCCTTGTTATCGGCTCGGCGGCGCTCGCGCAGCAGAATCCGGAAGACGCGCTGGTTCGCGACATTCTTCGCGAATTGATCGAGATCGATACGACCGCGCGGACGGGCAGCACGGGCAAAGCGGCCGAGGCGATGGCTGCGCGGCTGCGCGCGGCGGGCTTCCCAGAGGCGGACGTTCAGGTGCTCGGCCCGCGCCCCGAGCGCGCCAACCTGGTGGCCCGGCTGCGCGGCACGGGCGCGCGCAAACCGATTCTGCTCCTGGCCCACCTGGATGTGGTCGAGGCGAACCGCGCGGACTGGAGCACCGATCCGTTCCGGTTTGTCGAGAAGGACGGCTACTTCTACGGGCGCGGAACCATCGACATTAAGGACGGAGTGGCTGTCCTGGTTGCGGACTTCATTCGCTGGCGGCGGGAAGGCTACCGGCCGGATCGGGACCTGATCCTGGCGCTCACCGCGAACGAGGAGACCGGCGGGCCGGAGAACGGCGCCGCGTGGCTGCTCAGAAACCACCGCCCGCTCATCGAATCCGCGTACTGCCTCAACGTGGACGGCGGCGGCCTGGAAGTCAAGGGCGGCCGCAAGCTGCTCAACGAACTCCAGTACAGCGAAAAGGGCTTCCTGACCTTCGTGTTCGAGGCCCGGGACAAGGGCGGACATAGCTCGGTTCCGCGGAAGCAGAACGCGATCTACGAGCTCTCCCAGGCGCTGGTCCGGCTGAGCGCTCTCGAATTCCCGGTGATGCTGGATGCGGGCCGGCGCGCCTATTTCGAAGCCATTGGGGCTCAGGTAGGAGGGCAAGTCGCCCAGGCGGTCTCGAAGATGCTTTCGACCGACCCGCCGGATTCCGCCGCCGTCGCGTTGCTGTCAGCCGCGCCCGACTGGAACGCCATGCTGCGCTCGACCTGCGTGGCGACCATGCTCGAGGCCGGCCATGCCGAGAACGCGCTTCCGCAATCCGCCCGGGCCACCGTCAATTGCCGGGTTCTGCCCGGGCACGACCCTGCCGACCTCGAGCGCACATTGCGGCGCGCGATCGCCGACGATGCCATCAGCCTGACCCCGCAGAGCGCGCTGGATCGCGTCGGCAACTCGGTGTCGCCGCTCGATCCGGAGGTCATGCAGGCGATGAAGGCGACCACCGAATCCCTCTGGCCGGGTGTGCCGGTGGTACCCATCATGTCGCAGGGCGGAACCGACGGCAAATCGCTGCGGCGCTCCGGCATCCCTACCTATGGCGTCTCGGGAATCGCCGACGACAGCGACGACATCCGGGCGCACGGCAAGGACGAGCGGATCGCCGCAACGGCGCTCTACGAAGGCCGCGAGTTCATGTACCGGCTGGTCAAGGCGCTGGCGCCGGCTACGCGGTGAGCACGGATTCGATTGTCGTTATGTCCACCAAGCCGGCGCAGCCGTAAAGCACGGGAAGCAACTGGCGCGGCGGGAAGCGGCGGCGGAGCGCGGCCACGTGCTCGGTGCCGGCGCGGTAGGCTGGCAGGTACATGCGCCCCAGCAGCGGGTGACGGCCCCAGGCGCCGGAGAGTTTTTCCGCGCGCTCGGCGGAAACCAGGAAGTCGCGGCGAAGCGCGGCGGCCACTTCGGGCTGCGGCAGGCCTTCCCTCCAGGTGAGATACGAAGATTGGTTCTTCGCGTCGTCCTGGAGCAGGGCCAGCAGCGCGCCAATCTGCAGGTCTTCGTCGGGCAGTTCGTCCACTTCATTGACTCCGTGCGCGATCAGGATGGCGTTGTTGGCGATGCCTTCGAACAACGCGGCGGCGCGGGTGTTCATCGTAAGCACGCTGGCTTCAAATCCGACCCGGCCGCGAACGTACAGGTTCTGAAGATAGGCGAAGGTGGTAACGTGGCCGGGCGCCACCTCGTGGCTCACCAGTTGCTCGAACTCGGGCACGGAGATTTCGAGCGAGGCGTTGATTTCGTAAGTGGCCTCGTACTCCGGCGCGCCGTCCGGGCGCCGTGCGCGGCCCAGGTAGTTCATCGAGCCGGAGAACCAGGCGTCCTGAATCGGCAGGAAGCGGATGTTGGCGCGCGGCACCCCGTGGAGTTCGCCGGGCAGCCAGGGCAGCAGGTTCTCGGCGCTGAGGCGGTCGAACTTGGCGACGAAGGCCTCCCCGAGGGCGCGCACGGAGGCCATGGGGACGCCGCGGGGCCGGCGCCAGGCATCCACGGCCGCGAGCAGTTCGTCGCCGCAGCGCGAAGGGTGCCCGGCTCGCGCCAGCAACTCGGCCACGCGCTCGCGTTTCGCCTCGGGATGCGACGGCGCGGGGGCCTGGCCCGTCGAGGCCTGAACGCAGCGCTCGTAAGGCACGGGGTCGCCCTTGCCGAGCAGCTCCATGGCCAGGTCCCACATCGTTTCAAAGCACAGCGCCAGGCCGCGCACGTATTCGCCGCGCGGGCCGGGCATCGCGTGGCCCTCCGCAGCCAGACCCGCGATAGCGCCACGCACGTCGACCGCGGCGAGGTAGGCGTCAATGGCGGCGCGGTCCGGGCTCTTCGACGAAACTCCGCCGGAGGCGCGCACGGGAGCCGCGGTGGGATCGGTGTAGGCGGGCGGAAGCGGCTCATCCGAAAACCAGGAATCCGCGATGAAGCGGCCCGTGCCCGACAGGCACATCACGTCGCCGCCCCACAGAGTGTCGATGCCCAGAATGGCGTTGCCAACGAGCGAGGGAAAAGATTCGCTCATGCTTCCTCCTTATGGCCGCGGAGCGATCCGTACCAGACGTAGATGCACAGCCCGATGAACAGCGCCGCCGAAACGAGCTGCGAAACGGCCTCGTTGCTGTAGAAAGGCGTCGTGATGAGTCCCTTCGAGAAGCCCGGCGCCAGACGCAGGCTGGCTCCGATGACCCCGCCGATCGCGCCGCCGGCCATCAGGCCGGAGGCGATGATCACCCCGCGCTCGCGAACCAGGGCGTCGCGCTTTCCGAGGTAGTGCGCCAGGAATCCGCCCACCAGCGCGGGCGTGTTCAACTCCAGCGGCAGGTACATGCCTAGCGCGAAGACCAGCGCCGGCACGCCCAGCATCTCCATCGAAAGCGCGATCATGGCCCCCGCGCCGAACAGAATGTATGCGATCGGCTGGTGGCTCATGAAACTCTGAACCAGCGCCTTCATGATGGACGCCTGGGGCGCGGCCAGCACCGCGCGCAGGTCGCCGGGGACGGCTTCGCCAAACTGGAACGCTCGGGCCAGCAGCACGATGGTGAGGCCGCTCGCCACGGCCGCCGCCAGCACGCCCAGGAACTTCACCTTCTCCTGCGCGGCGGGCGTCGAGCCGAGCCAATAGCCGGTCTTCAGGTCGGTGATGGTCTGGCCGGAAACCGAGAGCGCCGTGCATACCATGCCCGCGATCGCCATCACGAAGAACATGCCCGCTGTTCCCGAGAAACCGAAGCGCAGCAGCACCGCCGAGGAGATGATGATGGTCAGCATGGTCATGCCGGAGACCGGGTTCCGGGCCGTGGTGGCGATGGCGTTGGCCGCAACCGAGGTGAAGAAAAACGAGAACAGCAGGGTCATCAACAGGCCGGTGACGACAATGGCTATGGCCGGCGTCAGGCTCCCGAAGAAGATGCCGGCGCAAAGCGCGCTGAGAATCACGCCGAGCAGGATGGTCATCACCGGGATGTCCCGGTCGGTGCGTTCCATGCCTCCACCCTCGCCGTGGCGGAAGGTGCGCGCGGCGATGGAGAACGATCCGGCGACGATCCTCAGCGACTTGACGATGCCGAAGATGCCCGCCGTCGCAATCGCGCCGACCCCGATGTAGCGCACGTAATTGGAGTAGATGTCGCCCGCCGTCATCTTGGCAATCGACTCGGTGGCCGGATAAACAGCGCCCGGAAGGTGGCTGCCGATCATCCAGATCAGGGGTACGAGCACGAAGTTCGCCAGCACGCCGCCCGCGCACAGAATCATCGAGCTCCTCAAGCCCATGACGTATCCCAGGCCCAAAATGAAGGCGATGGCATCGAAGCTGAAGACCACCCGGCCGCGCTCGGTCAGCGCGCGCATGGCGGGAACGAACTGGAAGTCCACTTTCTCCTTCCACACCTGGAACGTGGTGGCGAAGAAATCGTAAACGCCCGAAATGGCGGTGGCCTGAAGCAGCAGCTTGGCCTGCGAGCCGCCTTTTTCTCCGGTGACCAGGACCTCGGTGATCGCCGTGGCTTCCGGATACGGAAACTTCCCGTGCATGTCGCGGACGAAATAGCGGCGCAGCGGGATGAGGAACAGAACGCCTAGGCATCCGCCGGCTAAGCAGATGAAGATGGTTTGCAGAGGATGGGGATCCAGCTTGAGGATGTAGAGCGCGGGCAGCGTGAAGATGGCGCCCGCGGCCACCGCGCCCGAGGCCCCGCCAATGCTGGTGATGATGACGTTCTCCAGCAGGCTCGAGCGGCGGGGGTAGACGCGCGCCAGACCGATCGCCAGGATCGAGATGGGAATGGCCGCCTCCATCACCTGCCCCACCTTGAGGCCGGAATAGGCCGAGGCGACGCTGAAAACGATGCACAGCAGCACGCCCCAGCCCACCGAGCGCCACGTGAGTTCCGGCACAGCGGCGCCGGCGGGCACCACGGGCTTATAGACGACGCCCGGCGCGAGCGGCGTGTAGGCGTCCTCGGGAAGCGATTTGGTTTCGCGCGTCTCGTTGGTCTCCGGCATATGCCCCCTACAGGCGGGATTATACCGTGACGGGCAAGGGGCACGTCCCGCTGGCCGCTCCCGTCGAGAGCCTTCCCCGCACAAACTCGATCAACGGCGGGCAGGTGTACTCCGGCGGGGCCACGCGAAATACCGGCACTGCTTTCAGTGGAACCAGTTCCGCCCAGACCGGCCGGGCGCAGCCGCGGTCAATCAGGACGAAGGCGCTCGCGCGGCACAGGTTGCGCCGGGCGGACTCCTTGAAGTCCGGCACGGAGAAGTCCAGCACGACCAGATACAGATCCGGCGTTAAGATTTCCAGAATGCGGTTCGACTCCACAATGGCGTTGCCGCTGGCGGCGAGCGCCTCACCGAGCGCGGGCAGCGCATCTCCGAGCCTGCCGGCCGGGGCGCGCAATAAGAAGGCGCGGGCGGCGCCCGCTGCAAGGTACCGCGAGCTGTCTCCCGGGCCCAGAGGATCGTGTTCCTCGATGAGCGTGCCGTCGCGTTCGCCGTGGCCGTGCCGGGTGATCTTGATCGCCGTCCAGCGGAATTCCGGCAGCGCCCGGATCAGCCCCGCGGCCACCGAGGTTTTGCCGATTCCGCGGCTATGCCCCCCGACCGCGATCAGCACCTTCGTCCCCCTCGAGATCCTCAAGGCGGCGGCGCAGCTCCGCGAGTTCCTTGCGCATCCCGGGGAGGCGGGCTAGGCTGGCGAGCTGCTCCAGGTGCTCCTTGAGCGGACGCGCGGGCGTGCCCCACACCACCTGGCCGGCACGCACGATCTTCGAGCTCAGCACCCCGCAGCCGGAGCCCAGCACCGCCCGCGTCTCGATGCGCGCTTTGTCGCCGATGCCCACCTTGCCGCCAATGACGGCGTAGTCTTCGACCACTACCCCGCCCGAGAATCCGGTCTGCGCGGCCACCACCACGTGCCGGCCGATGCGGCAGTTGTGCGCCACGTGCACCATGTTGTCGAGCTTCACGCCCTCGCCGATCCAGGTCACTCCGAGAGCGGCGCGGTCCACGCACGAATTGGCGCCGATCTCGCAATCGTCGCCAATCGCCACCCGGCCGATCTGCGGGAATTTCTCGTAGTGATCGCCGGCCATCGCGAAGCCAAACCCATCCGCCCCAATCACGCTGCCGGAGTGCAGAACGCACCGCGCGCCGATGTCGCAATCGTCGTAGACGGTGACGTTTGCGTGCAGCACGCAGTCTTCGCCCAGCGTGACGCGCCGGCCGATGGCGCAGCCCGCCCCGATGCGCGTGCGCGCGCCGATTCGCGCCGACTCGCCAATGCTGGCATGCGGCCCTATCGCGACGCCGGGACCGAGTTCCGCGGTTTCGGCCACCACGGCCGTGGGATGCACCCCAGGCTCCGCGGCAGCAGCGGGGTGAAGGCGGCTGACGGCCCGCGCGAATGCGGTGCGCGGCTCGGGGGCGCGAATGACGGTGCGGCCGGAGGGATTGGGGAACTCCAGCGGCGCGATCAGGCAGCCCGCGGCCGAGGCCAGCGCCTGCCCGGCGGCTTTGCGGCTGCCCACAAACGCCAAATCGGCCGCCCCCGCGCTCTCCAGGCTGGCTGCGCGCGCCAGTTCCTTCTCTCCGTCACCCTCGAAGGTGGCGCCCAACCATTCGGCTAGTTCCCGGACTCGCATAGCAGGCGCGGCCCTCAACGCCGCCCGTGGTCTATCATACAAGGTTATGGCTATCGACTCCTCGGCGGTGGTAGCGCCCACCGCGCGGGTCCATCCGAATGCCTCGATCGGGCCGCAGACGGTGATCGGCGAATACTGCGTCGTCGAATCCGACGTGGAGATCGGCGCGTTCTGCCGGCTCGAGCCGTACGTCTACGTGAAGCGCTGGACCACCCTCGGGGAGCGCAACGAGATCTCGTCCGGTACCGTGCTCGGCACCGACCCGCTCGACAAGGCGTTCACCGGCGAGCGCAGCTACCTGCGCATCGGCAACGGCAACCGCATTCGCGAGCACTACACCATTTCGCGCGGCACGCAGCCGGAGTCCGTCACCGGGATCGGCGACCGGAACTACATCATGACCTCGGGGCACGTCGCACACAACTGCAAGGTGGGCAGCGACACCGTCATTTGCAGTTGCGTGCTGGTGGCCGGCTACGTGGAGATCGAAGACCAGGCGTTCATCTCTGGCGGCGTGGCGATCCATCAGTACTCCAAGATCGGCCGCCTGGCGATGATCGGCGGCAATTCGCGGGTGAACAGCGACGTGCCGCCGTTTTTCCTCTACGTCGGATTCAACGTTGCGCCGGTAGGCCTGAACCTGGTCGGGCTGAAGCGGGCGGGTTTCCTGGCGGCCGATATCGCGGCTCTCAAAACCGCCTACCGCATCCTCTACCGCTCCGGACTGAAGCTCCAGGAGGCGCTCGCGCGCATCGAGGCCGAAACCCCGACCGAGCACACGCAGCACCTGGTGAGCTTCATCCGCCGGAGCGAGCGCGGCATCTGCCGCGAGTAGAATGAATCAAGGAGGCTCGCAGTGAAACAGACGCTTGGCTTGGTGCTCTTGTTGGCGGCGTGGGCTGGTGGCCAGACCGTCAATTTCGATTCCGCGAAGCCGGGCGCCCTGCCGCCGGGCTGGACCTCCGCGATGACCCACGCCGGCGGAGCGCCGAAATGGGAAGTCCTGAAGGATGAAACTGCGCCAAGCAAGCCCAACGTGCTGGCGCAAACATCCACCGACAAGACCGGGGGACGGTTTCCCTTGGCCACTCTCGACGGGGTGACCCTGAAAGACGGCGGCCTCAGCGTGAAGATCAAGCCCGTTGCCGGAGAAGTCGACCGGGCCGGCGGGCTCATGTGGAGATATCGCGACGCCGGCAACTACTACGTCGTTCGGGCGAACGCGCTGGAGGACAACGTGGTGCTCTACAGCGTCGTGGCGGGCAAGCGCACGCCGCTGGCGCCGAAAGGCGCACCACCGGGCACTTACGGTGTCAAGCACAAGGTTCCACCGCAGGTCTGGAGCACGTTGCGCGTGACCTTTCAGGGGAATTTGTTCGCGGTGTACTTCGATGGGCAGAAATTGTTCGAGGTCGAGGATGCCGCTTTCACCGGCCTAGGCCAGGTGGGTGTCTGGACCAAGGCCGACAGCGTGACCTACTTTGACGACTTTGAGATTGCTCGCCGTTAGTTTCACCGCCCTCCTGCTGTGCGCTTGCGCCGGCAGGCGGTCGCCAACGGAAGTTGTTGTGGTTTACGTGAGCCAGGACCGGGTCTTCGCGGAGCCCATCCTCAAGGTGTTCGAAAAAGCGTCGGGCATCGCCGTCCAGGCGTTCTACGACAACCAGGATGCCAAGACCAGCCGGGTGATGGAGCGGCTGATCGCGGAGAAGGACAATCCGCGTGCGGACGTATACTGGGCGAGCGATCCGGTGCGCGCCGAGCTGCTGAGCCAGCAGGGGCTCTCCCAGCCATACCGTTCCACGAATGCTGAGGGCATCCCGGATCAGTTCAAGAATCCGTCCGCAAATTGGACGGGATTCTCGGCGCGGGCTCGGGTGATCCTCGCCAAAAGCGGGCTCGCGGAGCGACCCGACAGCCTCCCGGCTTATACCGACCCTCACCATCGCGGCAGGGCGGTGATCGCCAACCCGCTGCAGGGCGCCAGCGCCATGCACATGGCCGCGCTGTTCAACCTCTGGGGCGACGAGCGCGCTCGCGCCTTCCTCGACGCGATGAAGAGGAACGGGGTCAAAATCTCCGCCAGCGACGCCGAAAGCGCCGACCTGGTGGTGTCTGGCGCCGCCGACTTCGCGCTGGTGGACAGCTACCACGCCGTCAGCCGGCTGCGACAGCACCACAATCTCGAGGTGATTTTCCCGGATCAGCACGAGGGCGGAGGCGGCGTTCTGCTCATCCCGAACGCCGTGCTCATGGTCCGCGGCGCGCCCCACCAGAGAAATGCGCAAAGTCTGATCGACGACCTGCTTTCCAAAGAGACCGAACGAAGACTGGCCTTCGACGACTGCGCCCAGATCCCGCTGCACAGCGGCATCGAGACGCCTCCCGAGATCCGGCGGATCGAAGCGCTGCAAGTGATGAAGGTGGACTTCCCCGCCATCGCCCGCAAGATGCCAGAGATCCAGCCGCTGCTGAAGACCTGGGCCAGGCGCTGAGTTGCAGGCCCCTGGGCAAGCTGTTGATGCTCCGCTTGGGACATGCTTCAGCTTGTCCTCTCCGGCGCTCCCAGGCGCAACGCAATGGTAAAATCGTAAATCCTGTGTGGGGAATACTGATGTCACTGAATAGAGTCGTTTTACTGGCCGTGCTGGCCACCACTGCATTCCAGTTCACGGGAACGGCGCAGAACCGGTCCGCGCCCTACCTCTGGAAGAGCGTGCAAATCGTCGGCGGTGGCTTTGTCGACGGAATCATCTTTCATCCCACCGCGAAAGGCGTGCGCTACTGCCGCACGGACATGGGCGGCGCCTATCGCTGGAACGACCAGATCAAGCGCTGGGAGCCGATCCTGGACTGGGTGTCCTACGAAGACCTCAACCTCATGGGAGTCGAGAGCATCGCGGTCGATCCCGCGGATGCAAATCGCGTGTACCTGTCCTGCGGCACTTACACCGATCCGGATGTTCCCGATGGCGCGATCCTGCGCTCGAACGACCGCGGCAAAACCTTCCAGCGCACTAACGTCCCCTTCAAGATGGGCGGCAACGAGAACGGACGCGGCAACGGCGAACGCATGGCCGTCGACCCGAACGACGGCAAGGTCATCTACGTCGGCACGCGCCTGGCGGGCCTGTGGAGGAGCACGGACCGCGGAGTGAAGTGGAGCAAGGTCGAGAGCTTTCCCGACCTGCTGGAACCGCGGCCCGCCAACGCCCCCTGGTGGAGCCGGCCAAGTGGCGTTGTGTTCGTGGTCTTCGATCCGCGCAGCGGTTCGCGCGGCAAGGCCAGCTCGACCATCTACGCCGGCGCTTCCGTGATGGGGAAGAACAACCTGTTCCGTAGCATCGATGGCGGCAGTTCCTGGCAGCCCGTCCCCGGCCAGCCGACCCAGTACCGGCCGAACCACGCCGTGCTGGCCTCCGACGGGACGCTGTACTTGTCCTACGGCACCGATCCCGGTCCGTGGCGGATGTCCAACGGCGGGGTGTGGAAGTTGAACACCGCGAGCAGCGAGTGGACCGAGATCACGCCGGACAAGCCTGCCCCAGATAGCGGGAAAGCGTTTGGCTACGCCGCGGTCGCCGTCGACGCGCACAACCCGCAAGTGGTCATCGCCAGTTCCTTCGGACGCCAGGGCAATGCCGGAGGCGAAGACATCTTCCGCAGCACCGATGGCGGCAAGACCTGGAAACCGGTCTTCGGCGGAGGCGGCACATTCGATTTCTCGCTCGCGCCCTACGTGGCCGCCACCGGGATTCATTGGCTGTTCGATATCGAGATCGACCCGCTGAATCCCGATCACGCGATGTTCACCACCGGTTATGGAGGCTATGAGACCTTCAACCTGACCGAAATGGATTCCGGCAGGCCGACCAGGTGGAGCGTCATGAGCACTGGAATCGAGGAGACGGTCGCGTTGGACCTGCTCAGCCCTCCCCAAGGCGCGCACCTGCTCACCGCCGTCGGCGACTACGGCGGAGCCGTGCACTGGGACCTGGACAAGCCTGCGCCCGGAGGAAGTTACGATCACCCGCGTTTCGGCAACACCAATGGTCTGGCCTGCGCCGAGAACAAGCCCGAAATCATCGTGCGCGTGGGCCGGGCTGCGAACCGTCGCGAAGGCGCCAACATCGGCTACTCCCTGGATGGCGGCAAGTCCTGGCAGCCCACGGCGTCCACACCGAAACCCGGCGCCATGCTGGGGCACATCGCGGTTTCTTCCGACGGAGCCACCTGGGTCTGGACGCCGGAGCGCAGCCCGGTCAGCTTCACCCGGGATCGCGGCGCAACCTGGGCGCCCTCGCAGGGAATCCCCAGCGATACGCGCGTCATTGCGGACCGCGTCAACCCGCTGAAGTTCTATGCGATCGCGTTGTTCGACGGGAAGCTCTTCGTCAGTACGGACGGAGCAGCGACGTTCGTCGCGCAGCCCCTGAATCTGCCCGACGGCCTGCCCAAGCGCCCCAGTCACCGCAACGAGCGCGGCGACGACCGCGGCGGGCAGGACCGCATCTACGCGGCTCCCGGTAGAGAGGGAGACCTCTGGCTGGCGGCCTTCAACGGGCTGTATCGCTCCACCAACACCGGAGCCAGCTTCGCCCGCTTCCCCCGCGTATCGGAGATTCACGGCTTCGGATTCGGCAAGGCCGCGCCCGGCGCTCCCTACCCGGCGCTGTATCTGATTGGCGTAGTGGACGGTGTCCGCGGCATCTTCCGTTCCGACGACACCGCCCGAAGCTGGGTCCGCATCAACGATGACCAGCACCAATGGGGCTTGCTGCTGCACATCACCGGCGATCCAAAGCAATACGGCCGCGTCTATGTGGGCACGCACGGCCGCGGAACCCTCTACGGAGATCCATTGTAGGGCGATCCTCCTGGATCGCGCCGGACCTCCTGGTCCGGCCAGACTCAAAACCCAACCGCGACCAGGTGCTGGCCGCGGGGAAGTGAGAATGTGAAGCGGGCGGGACCCTCGTCGAGCAGTTCGAAGGGCGCGCCAGCGCCATCGATTTCCATCCGCAAGGGGCGCTTGTCCAGAACAGCCAGCGCGCGGGAGCCGCTCGAGTACGCGAACTCGAGGCCATTCGCCCGCACGGCCGCGGTCTTGAGGTCCCCGTTGAAATCCAGCAGGTGCGCGGGCGCCTGGCTCGCCGCTTTCTCTACCAGGTGAGTTCCCGGCGGCAGCCACAACGTCGACCCGTCGGCCGCCGGCCAGACCGCGCCGTCCACCAGAGCCGGACCGTCCCAGGCCATTCCCACCCCGAACCGCGATTCCACCGCCAGCCTACCGCCAATCGCCTCGACCCGATCTACCGCCGAGGCGGCCGCCGGCAGCAGGGGCAAATCCACCGGCGCAATCGAGTTCTCGAAATACAGGGCCACACGGCCGAAGCTCCGTGCGGCCAGGCTCACCAATTGGTACAACTCGGAGCCGGTCTGCTGCTTGGTGGGGTACACGTCCTGGTAACGCTCCACCACGTTGATATCGATGGCCAGCTTTTCCGGGCGGCGGGTGAGGGGCTGGTAGCGCCGGGCGATTTCCGGGTAGCGTTGCGGGCCGAGGTGCCAGATGGTGGCCGGGTCCTCCACCAAAAAAGTGAAATCGTGCTGCTCGAGCAGCGGGAGCAGCCGGGCGGCGTCCGCGCCGATCGCGTCGCGCATGCCGGGATCGAAGCGGTCGTCGACGTGGGTGAGCGTGAGGTCCAGATCGGGCCGCTGGCGGCGCACTGTCTCGATTTCGGCGATCCACTCGGTCTGCATGCGGCGCGCCAGTTCGGCGCGGAAGTCGAGGAACTGCCGAAGGCGCTCGGGGCCGGCCTCGGGCGCGCGAAATAGCGGCAAGGGATCGAACCCGCGGGCTTGCTGGAACTCGCGGCGCACGTCGTCGTTCATGGGCGTGAAGCGGGAAGGGTTCGAGGCGCCCTCCAGCGACTCGAAGTACAGCTCGGCCAGGTTGACACCGTCCCAGTCGAAACGGTCCAGCAACTCGCGCACACCGCGGGAAGCAGCGCGGAAGCAGTCGCGATTGGCGAGATTCATCAGGCGGCGCCAGTCCAGGCGTGCGTCCTGGAGCACGGCGGTTTTCTCCCGCCACTCCGGATGGTCGTCCCAGAACCGCTCGCTGACGTGCGGCAGCTCCAGCCAGGCGTAAACCAGGATGGCGTTGCGGTGGCAGACCTTAACCAGCTCGCGGAGCCAGGCGTCGCGCTGCGGATCGGGCTCGTAGTAGTGCCACGCCGCCACGTGGAGTGCGCCAATGCCGGCTTTCCGCCAGCGCGGGGCCAGGTACTCGAGATCGGCGCGCGCCCGATAGGAAGAGTCGAAGAACGCCCACAGCCGGCGCGAGCGGAAGGGTGCACTCAGGCCGAGGTCGGAAAGCGCGTGCAGCAGATACGGGAAACGCTCATAACCGCGCGTGCCCGGGGACGTCGCGACCCACAGTATTCCGCCCGCGCCGTGCCGGAAGCCCGCCACCATCGGCGCACCCTCCCAGCGCTCGCGCACAAAGACCCGCGCCGCTTTCGGAACCTCATAAACCGGGAGCTCCATCGCGCTCTCCCAGATCACCGCCAGCTCCGGCCGCCGGAGATCCTCGAGGTTTTGCACCCGCACCCGCCGGTTCGAGGGCCGGAATCCCAAAGCCTCGGCAACAGCGCTTTGGCCTTCCAGAATCACAAATGCACCGGAGGCGGCACGAGCCAGCCAATGCTCCGCGGGGAGTGCCGCCCCGGCGCGCAACACGCAGACCTCGGCGCGCCCTCCGGCGGCCTGCGGTTGGAATCCAATCGATGACAGGATCTCCGACCAACTCCCCGGCTCCGCGCCCACCACCTGGAAGAACAGGGGCTTGGCGGCCGCGCTGGCGGCGAGGGCACAGGCTAGGAGGGCGGCCTTCAGGCCGCGCCGGGCTTGAGCCCGGCTGAAGCCGGACTGCGGACTGAAGTCCGCCCCCCTCCCGTCAGCGAGCGGATTCGCGGTCATGGGCCTAGTGCGTGAATGCATACCAGAAACCGGCCCGCAGGTCGAAGAAGTTCGGCCGGCGCGGATTGTCGATGTTTCTCGTGTAGACGCCGCGCAGCAGACTCACCGAGAAGACCAGCGACGGCGGCAGCCCTGCCCACCGGAAGCGCAGCCCGGGCCCGAACTCCGCGAAATTGGCCCAGTACTGGCGCTTGATGTCCAAGGTGATGTTGGTGTTGGCGAACAACTGCGAGCGGAGTCCGCCGATCGCCGGCAGCGTGTACCCCGAGCGGTTCTGCGAGGTGACCAGGAAATCGTTTTGAAAGCGGCTGACGAAGACTCCATCGTCGGCGGTTTCGGCGAACCAGCCGGGGACTTCCGCGCCCAACAGCCGGCCGGCGCCGCGGCTGAAGGAGAGCCCGCCCCGGTAATCCGGAACCATCCGGCCCCCGCTGCGGTGCGCCAGGTAGCCGATGGCCTCTCCAGCCTCTCCCCAAAGCATGGCCCCGTGCCAGGAGCGGCTGGCAACGCCAAGGCCGAGGATGAACGCGCTCTCCGAGAGGTACTGCGGGAAGGCCTCCCGGGTGGTTTGCCGGGTGTCGCCGATGAAGCGCAGGGAGACGTACGGCCGGAACGGCAGCCGGCCCAGGCGAACCTCGGTCTTCACCTGGGCATAGGAGAAAACGTCGTGCCAGCGCGTCGAGAAGAAGGGGAAGAGCCAGGCCGTGGTCCGCAGGCGGGCGAAAGCGGGGCGGAGGTTCTGGTATGCCTTTTTGGCCTCCGCTGAAATTTCCGGGTCCGGGCTCTTCTTTGCCAGGCTGAACCAGCGTATGGCCTGGTCGTCCTGGCGGAGGAGGTTGTAGGTCTGGCCGAGCCGCAGCATGACCGCGAAATCGACCGGGTCGGCCTCGTGCGCCGACTGCAAGTACTTCAAGGCGTCCTTGAGGTACCCGGCGCGGTAGCTGCGCTCCCCCATTTCCCTGGCGCCGGGTTCGGGGGCCGGCTCGCGAGGACGGCGGCGAAGGTCCGCGGGCAGACGCAGGGCGGTGCGGACGCGCTCGGCCAGCTCGCTGTCATCGGACTTGAGAACCATGTCGAACAGCGGCATGGCCGCCACGCGGTCCCCGCGGGCCAGAAGCAAAAGGCCCAACTGGGCTGCCGACAACACATCCCCGGGCGCGAGCCGAATGATGATTTTGAACTCGGCTTCCGCCTCCTGGGGCCGGTGCATTTCCAGCAGCAGGTAAGCCAGCTCGCGGCGCAGCTCGAGGTTGCCGTCGTCCACCGCTAGCGCCTCTCGGAACTCGCTGACATAGGGATAGCGGGAGGGGAGCAGCCCGCGCGCCGTTTCGGCCGCCCGCGGCGAGGAGCTGCGGGAGGCCGCGAGCAGGGCGGCATTGGCCTCGGCGCTTCGGCCAAGTTCCTTCCACACCCGGCCCAGATCCACCAGCAGGGAACGCTCGTTGGGGCGCAAGCGCCAGGATTGCCAGTAGTTCTCGGCGGCCAGGCCGAGCCGGTCGCGCTGCTCGGCTTGGCGGGCAAGCTCCAGCCGGGCGCTGTAGTTCCCGGGGGACTGGGCGACGACTTCGGACCAGCGGGCCATGCCTTCCTCCAGCGGGCGGTCGATATTCTGGAAGGCCTGCTCGGCCGTGGCGCGGATGGCGGCGTCCGGGGAGACCCGCAGCCGGTCGAAGCTGCGGCGAGCCTCCGCGGTGCGGCCCGTTTCATGGCACAGGAAGGCGTACTCGAGGGCCGTGTGGAGGTCCGCGGGATCCAGGCGCACGACCTCGGCGAACTGGTCCCGGGCGGTTTCCGTCTGCCCGATCTTCAGATAGGTGTAGGCCAGGTCCTTGCGCAGGCCGGCCCGCCCAGGGGCCGCCCGGATCGCATCGGTGAGGCACAAGATGGCTGCGTCGTAGTCCCGCTCGCGAAGCGCCTGGTAGGCCTGCTGGGCCGGGTCGGGCGTCTGCGCCCCGGCCAGCGCCCCCAGACACACCGCCACCAGAATCGCGTCACGGACCATCGATAGGTAGTGCCGCGAGCGGGCGGATTCTCGCGGGTTAAGATGAAATCATGGAACCATTCCGGGGCGTGGACTTCCTTTCCATCGACGGCGAGTTCAGCGAGGAAGAGCTGCTGGTGCGGCAAACCGCCCGCCAGTTCGTGGACGACCGGGTCCTGCCGGTGATTCGCGACTGCTACCGGGACGCCCGCTTCCCGGCCGAGCTGGTCCGGGAAATGGGGCGGCTGGGGTTCCTGGGGGCCAACCTGGAAGGCTACGGCTGCGCGGGGATGAGCAACGTCGAGTACGGCCTGCTGATGCAGGAGCTCGAGCGCGGCGATTCGGGCATTCGCAGCTTCGTTTCCGTCCAGGGAGCGCTGGTCATGTACCCCATTCTGACCTTCGGCTCCGCCCAGCAGAAGGAGCGCTGGCTGCCTCGGCTGGCCACGGGGGAGGCGGTGGGCTGCTTTGGCCTTACCGAGCCGGACTTCGGCTCGAACCCCGCGGGAATGCGCACGCGCGCCCGGCGCGACGGCGGCGACTGGGTGCTCGACGGCGAGAAGACCTGGATCACCAACGGCACTGCGGCCGATGTGGCCCTGGTCTGGGCGCGGACCGAGGAAGGCTTCGGCGGGTTCCTGGTCGAGAAGGGCGCGCCCGGCTTCACCAGCTCGGATATTCACGGCAAGTGGTCCATGCGCGCCTCGGTGACCTCCAGCCTGTCGCTGGCCGATTGCCGCATTCCGGCGGAGAATCAACTTCCCGGCGCGCGGGGGCTGAAGAGCGCGCTCCTGTGCCTGACCCAGGCGCGCTACGGCATCGGTTGGGGAGCGATCGGCGCGGCCATGGACTGCTATGAGACCGCGCGGCAGTATTCCATCCAGCGCAAGCAGTTCAACGACCGGCCCATCGCCTCCCACCAGCTCGTGCAGGAAAAACTGGCCTGGATGATCAGCGAAATCAGCAAGGCGCAGTTGCTGGCCCTCCACGTGGGGCGCCTGAAGGACCGTGGAAAGGCCGAGGCGGCCCAGGTCTCCATGCTGAAACGAAACAACGTCGCCATCGCGCTGGAGTGCGCGCGCCTGAGCCGCGACCTGCTAGGGGCCAACGGAATCACCGACGAGTATCCCATCATGCGGCACCTGGCGAACCTGGAGACCGTGAAGACCTACGAGGGCACCGACCACATCCACGCGCTGATCATCGGCGAGGCCGTAACCGGGATCGCAGCATACTAGGACCAGTGGGGCAGGCTTTCAGCCTGCGGACCCGCTTTCCAGCGGGTCCAGCCGCCCGGCTCCGAATGTCGAGAAGCCAGTTCTACGCCACCGCGATTTCCGAGTTCCTCGACCGGCGGCAGACCGATGCCGTCACGGAACGCCTGAATGAAGTCTACGCTCGCCGGCCCGCGAAGGTCGATCCGGCTTTGCATCGCGCCCAACTTCGTTCCCTCGACAAGGACTCCTGGTGACCGCGATGGGCGACATCCAGCGCGGCGAGATCTGGTGGGCCGATCTCCCCGCGCCGCTCCGAGCCCGGATTCCACCGGCCGGTGCTCGTCGTGCAGGCCGACTCCTTCAATCGCAGCCGCAGTCAAACCGTTGTAGTCGCCGCGATCACCAGCGACATGGCGCTCGCCGACGCCCCTGGCAATGTGCTGCTGCCCGCCCGCTCCTCGGGGCTTCCCCACGACTCGGTCGTCAACGTCTCCCAAGTCCTGGCGCTCGACGGCGAGTTCCTCTCCGGGCACGCCGGCACGCTCCCGCCGCGCCTGCAAGGCGCCGTCGACGCGGGCTTGCGCCTGGTTCTGCAACTATAGGCCGTCGCAGGGGCCAGCCCGAGACGGCGAAGTTACCTCAAAGGGGAATCCTCTACGCTGCGGCGTCAGGGAGGATCTGACCACTGGTCGCTCCGTCAACTTCCGGATGGCGCGTGATCCGGCCAAAACCACGCACCTCGCGAAAACCACGCCACAGCCGACGCGAGCCGAAATCACGTGTCGAGCCGCACCAGCAGGATCTGCCCTGCCGACGTGATGTAATTGCCATCCTCGTCGTAGAAGACCGCACGTCCCTCGGCTAGGTGTGAGTGGACATGTACCGGGAGCGACCAGCCACAGCGGGCCGCGATCTGAGGCGGTACGCCAGGGTCGTTTCGGGCGCGTTCTTTGGCGAACCCGAGCCTGGCCGCGTCTCCCGGCAAAGGCTTCTCGGGAAAGAATCTCCAGATTCCGGGCACCGTGATCCACTGAAGTCGTCCGTTCAGCAGTAGCATGGGCGTTTCTTCGGAACCACCAGCCAGCACATCTTCTACTCGTTGGGCTGGCACGGTCAGGGTCTGTTGGTTCGAATCCTTCTCCAGCGTGACGACACCAGACTCCACGGACCTCACGTGGAAGGAGTTGTATGGGCACTCCGGTATCATCGGAAGGATCCTGACCGGAGTGTAGCTCCGAGCATATCCCCGTATCTGCGCCGCCCTTTCCCCAGGGCCGGCAGACCGGTCGCCGTCCCCGCGTATGAGCGTCAGCAGATGCACCCCGAGCGACCGCTGGAGTTTCTCCCGGAGTTCGGCTGCGTTCACGAAGGTATCGTACTTGACGTTCGCAGAATGGAGCAGTTGGTCGGCTTCGGGTTCACGCGATGTCACGACCTTCGCGAATACCAGCATGGGCTTGCCGTGGTCGCACGCCGTGTCGAACTCAGCCTTCACCGGCGGTGTGAGGCGGGTGCCGATCAGGAGCACGAACAAGTCACTACTCTTGACGCCATTGATGTAGAAGTCAAGCAGCGGTTTTGGCGATGCCGGCTCGGCCTCGAACGCCCATGGCGTCGTAATGGGACCGAAATGGTCGACAGCGCTACGGGCAGCCTCGCGTTCGGCTAGCAGGTCCTCGGTCGCGCGGTTCATTATCGATGAGATGAAGACGCGGTACGGTTCCATGCGCAGCCTCAGTCTACTCGATTCACTAAGGTCGAACAACCCACTCCGGATCCTGGGTGGTTTGTCGCCCACCCAGAAGTTGAGCCCAAACCGGTGTTACTTGGGATGGCTCCTTCCTAGTCGCCCAGTGCTTAAGAATCGCGGAACGGTCGTGGCGCCGGTCACCCGGACGCGAAACGCCCTTCTCGAAGCCCTACCCGCGCTCCCAATCCCCAGCTCACGCAGTTGGACTGTGCTCGGCGGCCGGAGGAGGCTCGGCCGGGTTCAACGGCACCTCGCATTCGCAGCAGTCGCTGCAGCGAAGGCACTTGCGGCAGATGTGGTTCGGGCAGGCGTCCTTGGTGCAGTAGACGCAGATGTCCACGGAGGAATCGCCGCAGATACTACATGAGAACGTGCGCACCTCGGTCATTTGCGCTCCTCCTTCTTGGCGGCCTGCGGATGGCGGGAAAGCACGCTCCGGCACTGCTGCGCCTCCTGGTCGGCGACGCGAAACTGTTGTTCCTTGAAGGCCGCCAGGTCCACGATATACACGCGCAGTTTCTCGCGGTCGGCGGCGCTCGTCGAAAGCGCGCCTTGCAGCAGTTCGGCCAGCGCGGGATTCTGGTACTTGCGAATGCCGTCGGCGTAGGACCGCAGCATCAGGTCGAGCGACTGCATCCGGAAGTAGGTCGTCAGGGCGGCGGTGAGCTTCTCCGGCTGGGCGGCCAGCGCCTGCGTCGCGGAGATCAGGTAGTCGATTTCGGCGCCGATGCGCTTGCCTTGCTCCACGTACGCGGCGGGCGCGTCCTGCCAGGCCTGCGGCTTCACCTGGTCCAGGATGGGCTTGAAGCGTTGGATGCGCTCAGCCAGGCCGGCAAGGTCCTGGCGCACCTCCCACTCCGGGGGCACCCCGCCGGATTGCGCGGCCGCGGGCCAGCCGAGAAGCAGGACCGCGACGCCGCACATCTCCGCACCCATTCGCGCTGCCATTCCCGTTTCTACCCTCAAGCCTTCAGTTTCGCACAGCGCGGGGCTGGCGGACGATGCGTTCCCGCTTTCTGTTGACATCCAAAAGGAGCGACATGGGCCAGTCCAGGTCCGACGTGCTGCAAGGCGCCCTGGACCTCATGATCCTGAAGATCCTCGAGACGCTGGCAGCGATGCACGGATGGGGCATCGCCCAGCGCATCCGGCAGATGTCGGAAGACCTTCTGCAATTGAACCAGGGCGCCCTCTACCCCGCTCTGCTGCGCGTCGAGCAGAAGGGATGGATTCGATCGGAATGGAGGGTCACCGAGAACAACCGGCGGGCCAAGTATTACTCGCTGACCCGTTTGGGCAAGAAGCAACTGGAAACGGAGACCCTGGAATGGCAGCGCTTCGCCGGCTTCATGTCGCGCCTTCTAAACGCCGCCGAATAGGAGAACGCCCGTGACCTGGGTTCGCGTGTTCGTCTCCCGCGTGCGCGCCCTGTTCGCCGCCCGCCGCCTCGACCGCGAACTCGACGAAGAGCTGCGGTCGCATCTCGAAATGGAGATCGAAGCGAATCTTCGGCGCGGCCACCACCAAGGTGACCTGGATGGTCCTGCGGGACGGTCTGCTTCTGATCGCGCTGGGCGTGGTGGTTGGGTTGCCCGTGTCGTTCGCCGCCGGGCGGATCACATCGTCGCTCTTGTACGGCATCCAGCCGCGCGATCCTCTGACGCTGGCGTTGACGGCCGCCGTGCTCCTCGGTGTTGGTGTGGTTTCCGCGGGGGCGCCGGCGCGGCGTGCCGCGCGGATCGACCCGATGCAGGCGTTGCGGCATGAATGAACAGGTTGTCTCAGGACCCGAATCCGGATTACGGCGCAGCAGGTGCGGAGGGCGTGGTTCCTCCGCTCGGAGCTGGCGGAGCGGGTCCGCTACTGGGCGGCGGAGTCGGGGGCGGCGGGGTCTTCGAGCCATGGTCGCCCGGCAGAGTTCCACCGTTGCCTCCACCAGAGGTAGGCGTACCACCAGGAGTTGAGCTGGAATTCGTGAGAATCACATAGACCGCATCCGAGGCGGCCCGCAAGACCGCCTGAATGACCGAACCTTTCTCAACCCGGCGCGCCAGCGGTTCGTCCTTGCTCACCCGCAGCCATTCACCGGGACCAACCAGTTTCGAGCCGGGAATTCTCCGGTGCGCCACCTCGACCAGTCCCTCTTCCACCACCACCAGGGTCGAATCGCCGTCATCGACGGTGACGTCGAAGATGGTCCCGCGCACCGAAATAATCGCGGTGGGAGTATGCACCCGGTTGGGATTGGGCTGCCCGCCCAGCTTCTGAATCTGCACCTTGATCCGCCCCAGCACCAGGTCCAGCAGATCCTTCCAGTTGCCCGGATTGTTACGGAACAGGACCTTGGAGTTGGGGAACACTTCGAAGGTGCTGCCGTCGAAAACCTGGAACTTGGCGTAGCCGTCGGGGCCGGTGATGACCATCTGCCCGGGCCGGATGGGACTGCCCTCCGCCAATGCCCAGGGAGTCGAGTCGCGCATCACGGAGACACTGCCGGTCAGCGTGATTACGGTGGCCGCGGAATCGGAGGGAATCCCGGGGGCGGGCTGAGCGAGGCACACTCCCAGAGTGGCTGCCAGAAGCAGTCCACACGCCGCGAATGACCCCAAACCTCTCAACATCCGAGCCTCGATTAGCCGTGCCAATCGCACTGGCCCGTTTCGACACCCTAGTCTACACTATAATTGCATAGCAATATTCTGTCCACGCAAGTTTTTTTGGGAAGCCGTTAGCATGAAAGCACTTCCCTGATAGTATCGAAGGCGGCGGGCGGCGCCGATAGGTTAGAATGGACTCAGCCGATGTGTCATAGAGCCCCAGCCTGCGGTGGGACACTGCGTCGATGCGCTCTGCTGCTGGCCGCGCTGTTCCCGCTCGCCGTGGCCTTCGCGCAGGCTCCGGCCGCCTCCAGGAATCAACTTCACCCGGACTGGCGTCACATCGGAAACTCGACGGTCGATCTGGCGTTGGCCTCCCCGGCAACGGGCGCGGTCGAACGCGCCTGGTTCTCGCCCGACGGCGCCCGCCTGTTCGTGCGCACGGCGGCGGGACGGGTGTTCCAGACTGTGGATTTCGAGAAATGGCAACCCAGTGCGGCGACGCCCCCCGAGGCGCAGGATTCCGTGCGTGTGCCGCTGCCTGAGGGGGTCCGAGCGGTTCGCTCCAATCTCCTAAACCCGCAGCGGCTGTACGCATTGGGGCAAAACGTCTTGCGCTCCGACGATGGTGGCGGCGCCTGGACCAGCGTGACCGCCTACCAGCGTTCCTCCATCATCGGCGGTGGGATGCACGACCTGGCCGTCTCGCCGCTGGACTCCGATGACGTGGTGGTGGCCAACGACGCCGGGGTTTGGCGGTCTTTGGATGGCGGCCTCACCTGGACGGGGCTGAACGACTCGCTGCCCAACCTGCCGGTGCGCAAGCTGGCCGCGCTGCCGCAGGGCAGCCGCGGCGTGAGGCTGCTGGCCGACGGCGCCGGCGCCATCGAATGGGCGCCGGGAGAGAAGCAAGCCTGGCGCAGCGTGTCCGCCGAACCCATGGCCGCCGAGGAAACGTCCGCGCGGCGCGCCCTGGCCGCGACGCTCACCGCCGATCCCGCGGGCCTGGCGGCGGAGCGGGGAGCCGTCGAGGGCATCTGGGTGGATCCGAAAGATTCGCGCACGGCGCTGGCGGCGCTGGGCGGAGCCAAAGGGCCGCGCGTGCTGCGCACCATTAACGGCGGCCAGTTCTGGGACGACCTGACGGCGGACCTGCCGGAGGGCCGCGCGCACGGCGTGGTGGCCGACCGGGCCACCGGGGCCGTCTATGTGGCCACCGATCGCGGCGTCTTCTTCACCCGCTCGGACCTGAACGCGGCCGCGCCGCCGACCAACTGGTCTTCGCTCGCCGGGCTGCCCGAGGCGCCCGCGCTCGACCTCCGGCTGGATAGCGACGGCAACCAGTTGTTCGTCGCCCTGGAAGGCTACGGCGTTTATGCGGCGCTCGCGCCGCACCGGCTGGGCAGTCTGCGCCTGGTGAATGCCGCCGATTTCAGTCAGCGGCCGGCCGCGCCGGGATCGCTGCTGAGCGTGCTCGGCGGACGGGTCCGCACCGCCCGCGCGGGCGCCCTGGATTTCCCGGTGCTCGCCGCTACCGATAGCGAAACCCAAATCCAGGTTCCCTTCGCCGTCCAGGGCGGATCGCTCTTCGTGGCCCTCGAGACGGGACAAGGAAGCTTCCAGTTGGCGCTGCCTGTCGAGAACGTTTCGCCGGCTGTGTTCATCGACCGGGATGGCACGCCGCTGGTGCTCAACGCCGATAGCGGAGTGCTGCTGGATGCGATGAGCCCGGCCCGCTCCAACGGACGGTTGCAGATCCTGGCCACCGGCCTCGGCAAGGTGCGCCCCGCCTGGCCCTCCGGCAGGGCTGGCCCGATCGACGAGCCGCCCCAGGTCGTCGCCGCGGTGCACGCATTCCTGGATCGCTCCCCGCTCGAGGTCACGCGCGCGGTTCTGGCCCCGGGCTATATCGGCCTGTACCTGGTGGAAGTCCAGCTACCCGCGTTGGTCAATGCCGGCCCCGCCGAGTTGCACCTGGAATCCGAGGGGCACGAGAGCAACCGCGTCCGGGTGTGGCTGGAGCCGTAAGACCTCAGTGGGGATGAGCCCGGCGGAGTTCGACAAGCTGGTGGAGAAGGCCATGCGGGTAGTCCCGCTGAGCTTCCGCCGGCGGTTGAAGAACGTGGTGTTCATCGTGGAGCCCGAGCCTCCGTCGCCCAACCTGCTGGGGCTTTACCACGGCCGCCCGCTGCCCCACCGCAGCGTGAGCGACAGCTTCACCCTGCCCGACCAGATCACGATCTACCAGGGCCCGCATGAGCGCCTGGCCCGGGACCGCCGCCACTTGCAGCGTTTGCTCGAAGAGACCGTATGGCACGAAGTGGCCCACTACTTCGGCATGGACGAAGCGCGGGTGCGGCGCGCCGAGCGTCGGCGCAGGCGGGGATAGAAGCAGCTACCTGGGGGACGGGCTCGACGGGGAGGAGGGCGCAAAAATCGAGGTGTTCGGCGTCGCCTGGAGGTTCTGTGCCGGGAGCCCGCCCGGCTGCAACCCCATCATCTGCATGGAGATATCTTTCCGGGGGTCGTAGATGAACTCCCACTCGTTGTACTTGGTGCGGTCGTGATAGGACATGATTCCCTGGGCTTCGAGGGTGCTGGCAACACCGGCGATGCCGGCGCCGATGGTCATTTGTCCCCCCAGTCCCGCGGGGCGCGCGCCGGGCTGCGTGAGCATGTTGTGGATCATGTCCGGGACGGGCGTGCTGCCCGGGCCGGTGACCGCCCCCATCCCCGCCCCCTGGTTGAATGACGAAGGGTTGGACGGGGACGGCGCGAACGGCGACTGGTTCGGTGGATACTGTGGCTGCCCCGCCCCTCCGGGGTAACCGGTCGTCGCGCCGACGCCCGGCATGTTGGGCTGGTAGCCGGGCATGTTGGGCTGGTAGCCAGGTTGGCCCGGCTGCATGGGGGAATAGGGTTGACCGGGCTGGCCGGGTTGTCCGGGCTGCCAGGGCTGGCCCGGTTGTAGCGGCTGGCCGGGGGCTTGTCCAGCTTGCTCGAGATCGGGTTGGGGAGGCTGCTCCGGCAGGTCCTGCTGAGATGGATTCCACTGGGCGGCCTGGGGATCGGTCGAAGGCATCCCTCCGATGGCCCCGGGCCCCGTCCCTTGGGCGGAGTCGCTGGGCCTGCGCCGCGGAATCATGGAGACCACGGGCGTATCCGTAGTGGTGGTGGAGGTGGAGGAGGAATCCAAAGAAGTCGCCTGAGCGTCGACCTTCTTTTGCGGCGGCTTCTGGGTCAGCGAGTCCGTCAGGATGCCGCCGGGGCCGGCATGGATCAGGCGCCACTCGTCCTTGCCGGTCATGGGGTCTTTATAGCGCCGCCGCAGGAAGCGGATGTTGTTGGTGTTCTCGAGCGCGTCGAGCGAGGGCGGATAGTGCTGGAACCTGCGGTAAAAGAGCTTGATGGCATGCTTGTACTCTTCGCCGCGCCGGATCAGCAGCTCCTCGCGGGTGCGTTGCGCCTCGAAGGCCACGCGGGGCAGTTCGAGGTAGAGCATCATCCCCACGATGGCGGCCATGGCGAAGACCAGCAGCAGCGCAAAGCCGGAGTCGCGGCGTTGACGGGGCGGGTTCATCCGGGCTGCTCCTCGAGCTTGAGGGTCTGCTTGAGCTTGAATTCCGTGTCCTCGACCACGCACGAGTCGATCCCGATCCGCACCACCTTGTAGCGGCGTTGGATCAGCTCGCCCTCCGCGGCCACGACGATGTCGTCTCCCTGCAGGAAAAAGGCCTTTCTGGTTCCGGTCCGCGGATTGGTGGAATAGCCGTAGAACTTCAGCGGGATGGGCGGCGGCGGCGGAGCGACGGGGGCGGCCGGGGGGTCGCTCGGCGTTCCCGAGGTGACGGGGGGCGGCAGTGGCTGGACGGGTATCTTCCGCTCCGGGACAGGCGGCAGCGGCGCGGCGCCGAACTGGAACAGATTCCGCTCGCCGCCGGCCAGGTTGACGTTCTGCACCTTGGCGAGCAGGTCCAGGCGCAAGGAGGGATCCGTGGTGGTCGGATCGGCGTGCTTGTCCTTGAGGGTCAGGCGCAACTGGCGCGACTCGGAAGCTAGCGGCGGGCGAGAACGGGTCTCGGCGGCGGGCGGCCCGGGCACGAGGTCGGCGGGAGCGCCTCTGGGTGCCGTGCGCGGCGTGGCGGCGCGGGCCGAGGGCGGGCGGTCGTCGCTGGTGAGGTTCGAGTAAATGCCGTACCCCGCCCCGAGCAGCGCCAAGCCGAGAATGCCGAGTTTCCACGGACTTGCTCCGATTTTCATCGCAGGCCCTTGTTCCTCCGCGGGTCGAATGGCACTGGTGAGGTTGGTGAGGTGATGGCCGGCGCGGGCGGCTCAAAAGCCGGTCCCGGTGCGGGCGGCGCCGGAGTGAAAACCATCGGGGGACGCGGCCTCATGAGTGGCGCGGCAGCCAGCGGCGGTGGTGCGACCACCGGCTTCGGTGCGGGTACCGGCGACCGGAGGGCCACTGGCGGCGGGCTGGCCGGCGTCTCCTGCCGGGCCGCAAACTCGGCGGGCGGCTCTCCGCCTTCCTGGATGAGCGCGCTCAGCTTCATGGTGACGCCGAGCAGAATTCCGCCTTGCTGCGGCGCGGCGCCCAGACTCTCGACGATGAGAAAGCGCTCGGAGCGGTCGAGCAGGTTGAGGAACTGCATCAGATCGGCGTAAGAGCCTTCGTAGACGGCGGTGATGGCCACCTTGGTGAGGGTGTCGCTGCCCTCCACCGGCTCGAAGGAGAAGGTGGTGTCCTTCTGGCGGATGCCGGCCTTGCGGGCCATGCGCTCGAGTTCCTGCGTTAGCGTCGAGGCCATGGAGCGCTTGCCCAACAGGTACTTCTCCATGAAGCGGTCGCCGTCGACGCGCGCTCTCTCGACTTTGTCCGCCACTCCCCGCATCCTCTCGAGGGTGCTCTGTTGCTGGTGGACCTGCTGGCGCAGCGCGGCCGCCTGCCTCTCGAGATCCTCGACCGAACTGGCCCAGGGCTTGAAGACCACCGCGGCCGCCACCAGGTTGGCGAGGAGCAGCACGCCCAGGCCGAGGCGGACGAGAATCCGCGGGTCTTTTCGCCAGTTCGAGAGGTAGGGGATCAGGCGACGAGGCATAAGCGAAAGTACGAAGGACGAAATACGAAGTACGAAGTAAGGAGCCTCGGCTGGCCGCAGATCGTAGCTCGGAAGTCGCGCATCGTGCTTCTCCTAGAGTTTTTGCGCATAGTTTACGCTGAGCCGGAAGCGCAGCAGCGGGTCGGATTGCGAGGGCGGCATGCGGTTGTGGATGAGGGTTTCGCCGAACTGGGGCGAGCGCTCGAGCCGCGTCAGCATCTGAATGACGGGCTCGCTGGAATCCGCGCCCACCACCATCTCGAGCGAGATCTGGTTTTGCGAGTTGACCTGAGGGCGGATCTGGATGAGCCGCACGTTGTAGGGCAGCACCTTCTCGAGGTCGTCGAAGAGGCGGGTCCAACTGATTCCCTTGGCATAGAGCAGGCTGTTGAGGAACAGACTGCGATCAAGCACCTCCGCGTTTTCCGTTTTGCGCAGGACGGCCTCGAGCCTGGACTGCTCGGCGGAAAGCGTGCGCATCTGCGCTTCCAGGCGCAAAATATTCTGGTGGACTTGGGCGGCTTGTCCCGTTTCCGCCACCGAGAGGGTAATCAGCAGGGCCAGCATGCCGGCGAGCAGCACGGCGACGGCTCCAGAGGCGACCAGCATGGCCCGCGTCCTGCGGAACGGCTCGCTGGCCAGATTGACTGAGAGCTTCAGGCTCATGCAGCAAGCTCCTCGGCCGATTCCAGGTAGCCCAGCAGGCCGGCATCGTAAGGGTGGGGCGCTCCAAACCGCGACCGCAACGGCTCCACGGGGACCGCCGCCTGGCCCTCGAACTCCTGGCGTAGTTCCTCGGCCAGCGCGCCCGGGCCGCACACCAGCACCTTTTCCGGCCGGGCTGCCAGGTGGTCTTCGATGTACGCAAATGTGGGATAGAGATGGGTGACGATTTCGGCGGCGGAGCCCTCGGCCAGCTCGAGGGTGCGGAGCAGCTTGAGGACGCCGCGGTCGGCCACCGCGAGAGTGAGCGTGCGGCCGCCGAGCTTGGCGAGGACAGCGAGGCCCGCGTCGCGCAACAGCTCCAGCGCGCAGAGCGCCGAAGTGGTGACCAGACCGGGGTGGAAGCCGGCCGCGCGGAAGGGCGCCTCGTATCGCGCCAGAATCTCCGTGGGCGCCACAGCCACCACCACATCCCGCTGCTTGCCGTTGTTCCCGCCAGGCTGCGGATAGTAGCTCAGGGCGGCGGACTCGACATCGAAGGGCAGGCTCTTGCGCAGGCGAAAGCGCACCAGCGAGAGCTGCTGCTCCCGATCGTCGGGGAAGGCGTCGAAATCGAGCACCACCACGCGGACGCTGTAATCGGGCAGGATCAGGACGGCGCGCTGGCGCTTCTTCTGGGCGGGGCCGGCCAGCGCCTGCACCTGGGCGGCGAGCGCTTCGGGGCGCAGCACGTTATCGCGGACCGGCGAGACCGAGATCACATCCGGGGCGAGCGGCTGGAAGCCGATGCGCGGCGGCCGGCCGCCGCTGGCCACCGCGATGCCGGCCTCGGAAAGCTCGAAGGCGAACTGGGGCGCAGGATCGTCGAACATCCTCCGGATGGATCTAGGCATTCGCATAAGGCGCCGGGTCAGGTCTCGATGAAAGTGACCTTGTTGATCTCCTTGAGACTGGTGGCCCCGGCCTGCGCCTTCTCGAGCGCGCACTCGCGCAGGAAAGTCATGCCTTCCTCGCGCGCCACGCGCTTGATCTCCGAGGTGGGCCGCTTATTGAGAATCATCTCGCGGATCTGCTCGCTCAAATCCAGCAGCTCGCAGATGGCGGTGCGACCGCGGAAGCCGGTACCGCCGCACTCGAAGCAGCCGGCGCCCTCGTAGAAGGTGAAGTCGCGCCACTGGGCAGGGTCGAGGCCGCTCTCCTCGAGGTAGGAATCCGGGTGAATCGCGGGCCGCTTGCAGAAGGTGCAGATCACGCGCACCAGCCGCTGGGCCAGGATGCAGTTGAGCGCCGAGACGAAGTTGTAAGGCTCGACGCCCATGTTCAGGAAGCGGCCGAGCACGTCGAAGACGTTGTTGGCGTGGACGGTGGTGAAGACCAGGTGGCCGGTGAGGGCTGCGTTGATGGCGATTTGCGCGGTCTCCTGGTCGCGGATCTCGCCCACCATGATCTTGTCGGGGTCGTGCCGCAGGATGGAGCGGAGGCCGCGGGCGAAGGTGAGACCCTTCTTCTCGTTGACCGGGATCTGCGTGATGCCCTTGATCTGGTACTCGACCGGGTCCTCGATGGTGATGATCTT
>PLEM01000003.1 GCA_003137035.1 Bryobacterales bacterium
CGGTGATGATGCCGACGAGGAACGTGAAAGCCAGATCGTTGATCACGCCGCCGCCGAAAAGGTATAGCGTCAGGGCAGCGAGAAAGGTGGTCAGGCTGGTCAGGATCGATCGGTTGAATACCCGGTTGGTGGCAAGGTTGATGATGTCGCGGAGCGTGCCGCTCGGGTTGACCTTCAATTCCTCGCGAATCCGGTCGAACCCCACGATCGTGTCGATGATTGAATAGCCGACAATGAGCAGGATCGCCCCCACCATCGACGCGTTGAATTGCCGGCCAGAGAGGACGAAAATCCCGATCGTCATCAGCACGTCGTGAATGGTCGAGACCACGGCGCCGATGCCGTAGCCCATCTCAAAACGGAAGGCGACGTAGATCATGATGCCGATGATCGACAGCCCGATGGACATGAATGCGTTCCACTGGATTTCCTTGCCAATGGTCGCGCCGATCGTGCTCAACCCGGCGACGGTGAATTGCGCCTGCGGAAACGCCTTGGTGAGGGCGGCGACCGCAGCTTCACCCTTGCCGGTCGCAGTCTGGATCTTGAGGATCTCATGGCCGCCAGTTAGGTCGCTCTGGTAGAGGGGGTTGGCCTCACCTACCCTGGCCTGTTCAAGCGCGGTTCGCAACTGACCGGCGTCGATGTGTTGCTTGAAACTCAGCGTGACATCATCGCCACCCGCGAAGTCGATACCGTAGATTGCGTGCCCCTTGATCGCGACACCCACCATGCCGATCAGCACGATCAGCCAGGACGCCCGGAAGAAGGCCCAGCCCCACTTGACGAAGTCCATCGACGGCGGCTTGAGGAAGCTCATCATGATGATGCGCTTCAGCAGGCCGGATCCGATCGACATCTCGAGCAGCATCCGGCTGACAACCAATGCTGTGAACATCGTGGAAAAGATGCCGATCGTGAGCGTGATTCCGAAGCCCTTCACTGGTCCCGTGCCGATCATGATCATCAGCACGGACGTAATGAGGGGGGGCAGATTGGCGTCGACGATCGTCGTGAAGGCCTTCTCGTGGCCGGCGTGAAACGCGGCGGTGAGCGTCTTGCCCAGGTTCAGCTCCTCGCGCATGCGTTCGAAAATCAGGATGTGGGCATCGACCGCCATGCCGATGGTCAGCACAATGCCGGCGATGCCGGGCATCGACATCGTCGCCCCGAGGCTCGCCAGCACGCCGAGAATCCCCAGGACGTTAACGACGACGCTGATCACCGCGATCACTCCGGCTGCGGTGTAGTAACTGATCATGAAGACCGCGACCAGGCCGGCGCCAACGAGCGCGGCGAGCCAGCCGCTGTCGATGGCATCTTGGGCCAGCGATGGTCCGCCCTCGTATTGTTCCTTGATATCGAGCGCGACGTTGAGCGGATTGTTCAGCACGTTCGCCAGCTCGATGGCCTCGCGCTGGGAGAACTGTCCGGTGATTTCCGCGCTGCCGCTGGGAATCTCCTCATGGACCGAGGGCGCCGAATAAAGTTTCCCATCGAGCACGATGGCCAGCTGGCCAAGGCGGCCGGTGCGCTTGCCTTCGTCGGCAATGGTGCGGGTGACGTCCGCAAACTGCTTCGTGCCGGTCTTGGTGAACCGCAGCAGAATCTTGAAGCGACCGAACTGATCCATGCTCGCATAGGCGTCACTCACGGCTTCGCCGGTCATTGCGGGAATCCGCTTAATGTAGAGTTCGCTCGTGCGGATTTCCCCGTTGCGGCCTTCCTGCTCCAGGATCATCGGCTCGTAGCCCGGGGGCGCGTCAGCGACAGGCGCGGTCTCGGGCGTGAGCGTCGGGTGCACGAGGCGAAAATCGAGGCGGGCGGGTTTCTTCAGGTTGGAGACGATCTCCGGATTGTCCCGGGGGCTGACGCCGGCAAGCTGCACTTCGATCCGGTTGTTGCCGACCGGCCGGACAATCGGCTCGGAAACGCCGAGCCCGTTGATGCGCGTGGAGATGATCTCAATCGCCTTGGTCAGCTTTTGCTCGCTGTCGCGCGAAGAGGCGGCCGCGGCGGCCTTTTCGTTTACTTCCAGGGTGAACGCCACACCGCCCTTCAGGTCGAGGCCCAGCTGCAGGCGCCCTTTGGAGCGCTTCAGCAGCTCGTCGAGGAGGATGCTGTTGCGTTTCTCGACATTCTTGAGCGAGGCCTCGAGGCGATATTCCGGGAAGAACTGGGTCAGGTCGAGCTTGCGCTCCTTGCCAATCTGCTTGAGCGCCACAAAGACTGTCTGAGCCTGGCCGGAGGCGACCCGGTCGCTGGCCTCCTTCATCAGGCTGATGAATTCGGCCGGTTTTGCTTTCGCCTGGGTTCGAATATACTGATCGAATGGGCGATCCTTGAACGGCATCAGTTCCGCCGTTGCCCAGATGATAATCGCCATCGTGAGCAGCAGCTTCCAGAGGTTTTGTCTAAGCATTGGGTGATTTGGTTAAATTCAGATAGCGCGGGCGCCTGGCCCCGCCTGCCCCGTCAATGCGCGTCTCCCGCGGACGCGGGCCGGGGTCATTTCTTCTCGCCCGCCGCCTGGCCGGACTTGCGCACGACCGTGTGGATGAACGACTTCTCGACCTCCACCTTCGTATTGTCGCCGATGCGCACGATGAGCCGGTCGGGGCGCACGCTAGTGATCTCGCCGTAGATACCGCCTGTGAGGAGCACCTCGTCGCCGGCGGCGAGCGCGGTGATCATCTTCTGCTGCTCCTTCTGCTTCTTCCGCTGCGGGGCGATCAGGAGGAACCACATGGCGCCAAGAAACAGGCCCCAAAAGAGAATCATCATCATTCCACCCTGCGCGGGGGCGCCCGTCGCGGGGGCAGTTTGCTGGGCAAGCGGGGAAATTGCGGCCAACGTGAGCATTTTAATCATTGCTTGTGCGGGTTTTTCGGAAAAGAAACGCGGATTAACTCCAGCCCCCTTCGAAAAAGCAAGCCCAGAGCTGGAGAGCCGCGGTCATACAAACTCACTGATTTCACTGAAGGAGCCTGCATTGTAGTCGGCCTCGCTGAGGCCGGCCGGGGTCGCCGACCCCGGCTACAAGGG
>PLEM01000050.1 GCA_003137035.1 Bryobacterales bacterium
CCAGCAACATCGCTGTCGCACCTTGGTAACAGCGATTCACCGTCGGCGGCGTTGTGGGGATCTGGAGCAACACACCCAGACTACCCTGCGCGGCGCGATGCGGACCTCCCCGGAATCCGATCCATAGCTCGCGATCATTCAGGTGGGCGAGGTGGTCCGCCGAAGGTGTGTTAGAGCATTGGATGAGGTCACACAGGCTATCATGGGTGAAGTCGGCACTCCCGTGTTCAGGTCGTGGTAGGGACGGTAGTTGCCTGGCGCGGCCGATTGCTTCAGGCGCGCCATCCGGGCGAGGAACTCGAGTCGTCGTCCTTGCCACTGCACGATTGCTCCGAAGGGTTTCGATGAATCCGGCGTCCCCGTCTGAACCCGAACGCCTTGGCCTACCAAGAGCCGACTCCACCCGGGCAGACGTTCAGAATGCGTTGCTGGCGCGAATGCCAAGCGACTGCTGACGCGGCACCGCCATTTTCTGAAGTGCCGACTTGTGGATCTGCGACACCCGGCTCTCGTTGACTCCCAATACCTCGCCAATCTCGCGGCAATCCGCAGGCGGACACGAAGATGTTGAGCCGCAGTTTGGAGAGGCTGAAGCAGACCGCCGGAGGGCCATCGATTCAGCAGGTTTCCGGGGACCGTGGATTCCACGGCAAGGCGAACCGAGGGCTGCTGGAGAACGGCGGGATCTACAATGCGATCTGTCCGAAGGCGCCTGGTGAACTGAAAAAGAGAATGCAACACGCGGAGTTTGTGGAGCTACAACAAAGGCGCTCCCAAACCGAAGCTCTAATCTCCATTTTCAAGAACGGATTCTTGGGCAGTCCTTTGTTGAGCCAGGGGCATGGGAATCAGAAGCGCGAGGTTGCCTGGAGCGTGTTGGCGCACAATCTCTGGGTGATTGCGCGACTGCTGCAAGGCCACGCCAAGGCCCTGGCCAAAGGGCGCCGAGCGGCCAAATCCGAGCAGCAAGGCGATAACCGGATCGGCCCTCTTAGGGATAAGTATGTCCGAAACTACGAGAACGATGGGCGGCCAAGCGGAAATCGACCGTTCGGGTGCCAGTTCGCCAGAGGCGAGCATCGTTTTGGGAGAAGTACTTTGAACGGTAAAGCCAATTCCGACCAAAACACCGGCGAACGGGACAAGCTCTACTGTAACCCCCGAGAAGTCCGTCGCCGACTAACCCAACGTCCATTGCAGCCCTGCAGCTTCACTCGGCGAAGCAGTGCTCAGCGAAATGCTCAGCGAGACTGTCCCTCCAGGTATTCCCATGCCGGAGGAGAGGTCCATTGTAGTCTGGCCGAATGCCACGTGAAGCGAGCCAAGCTGAGCAAAGAGACAACTAGCAAGATATGCGTGATTTGGATTCATGGCGATTTGGGTACCACATGTCGCTCTATCGGTTGTGTCGTTGACACCGTGAAGGCGAACGTGCGTACATCTAACCTCCCAGAAGCACGTTCCTATGTTTGTCGGCAACCTTACGACGGGCACCGACGGTTACCGAGTATTCCGAGGAAGAGTCACCTATGTGGAGCCGAGAGCGCTATCGTCTTGCAGTCCGCCGTGAACTGTGGTGGATCGTCATGTTGGCCGCTCGGCACGAGATCACAACGGTTGGCAGAGCGATGATTGCACGGAGATATTTACCCATGCCTCGGCTTGGGCAGCAGTTCGGCCCCGTTTCGTTCCGTGGCCGGTGAGTTCGATACTCCGGCTTGGCCCACTTTGATCGCTAGATTTGGCCCACCTAGATATTGATATTCTGCCTCATTTTGCCGGTGTTGGTTTGGCCGCCCCGGCGGGAGTGGAGCCTGGCGACGCCCGTGAGGGCGGCGCCGTTTAGGCGAAACGGACGACTGGGCGGCCAAACCGCGCGAACCCGCCGCCTTCCCCATCTCAGTGTTTCTTCCTCTTTTCCATCGTGCGCCGGAAGCGGAACGACTCCGTTCCGGTCTCGATAATGTGCGCCCGGTCCGTGATCCGGTCCAGGAGCGCTTTGCACAATCGTGGATTCGGAAAGACCGTGGTCCACTCGGAGAACGGCAGATTCGTGGTCACGATGAGCGCCGCCCGTTCGGCCCGATCCGATATCACCTGGAACAGGAACTCGGCGCCGATGTCGGCCAACGGCACATAGCCCACTTCATCCAAGGCGATCAGCTCGTACTTCTGCCATCGGCTCATCAGCCTCCGGACCTGGTTGTTCTGTTTGGCTTCCACCAGTTCATTCACCAGCGCCGCCGCGGTTGTGAATCGAACCCTCCGTTTCTGCCGGCACGCGGCCAGGCAGAGTCCCGTTGCCAGATGACTTTTCCCCGTCCCGCATTCACCGATCAACACGATCGGTTCGCTGCGCTCGATATAGCCGCCCTCGGCCAACTCTCGAATCCGGGCCGCCTGGATCTGCGGCGCTTGCGCGAAATCGAACTCCTCCAGCGTCTTCATGCGGGGCAACTGCGCATCGCGAATCCGGTTGCCGATCGCGTGCCGGTCCCGCTCTTCGCATTCAATCGCCAGCAGCGCTTCCAGGTATCGGATGTGGCTGTGATTTTCCTTGACGGCCTGCTCCGCCAGGGACAGTAAGTTGGCGCCGATGGTGGGCACGCGAACCGCTTTGCAGTACTGCCGCACGCTGGCGTGTTCGAGGCTCTCCGTTTGGTTCTTCACTGGATGCCTCCCATCGGCTCGGTCAGCAGTAGATCGTAGTCATCCATCACCGGCATCGGGCGCTCGAACTGCGCTAGTTCCTCCGCCAGCGCGATGGCATACCGGCGCCGTTGCTCCGGGTCCGGCATGTTCAGGATGTGCAGCACGGCGGCGGCATCCGTTACCCCCAAACGCAACGCCTCTTCCACGGCCGCGATCAGTCGTCCCCATCCCGCCACGGATCCCACGCGCACCAGCGTAATCATCTCGCGCGTTCCGGCGCTCCTGCCGTGGCGCTGTTCCAGATGACCCCAGATCCGGTCCAGGCTATCGGGCCAGCGGCCCGCCTGCCGCCACTGCTGCAATGGCGTTGACCCCGCCATCGCGCCCGGTTTCTTCTCCAGCACATCCAAGTAATGTTCCAGGTCCAGAATCTGATGGCCGCGCCCGTAGCGTCGCGGGTGCCGGGCGGCGCACTGGTTGTCGTGTCTGATCTCAATCCACGACGGCCCCACCACCGCGCTGACGCGCAGGCCCGGCGACAGCGGCGCCGAGTACCAGTTGGCCTTCACCTTCGCGCGGCCATGCCCGTCCACCACCAACGGGTACACAACCTCCTCGATGGGAAATCCTTCCTCAGCGGGCGGCGACAAGAAAGCCCTCTCCTGCTGGCTGGCTTCGCCGACCGTCATACTCTTGCCCTGGATCGTCCGGGCGCGGTTTGCCACGCATGCCGCCAACAGGTGCTCATTCAAAGCGGCTAGGTCTTTGGCCTCGGGCACGGGCACCAAACAGTTGCGCCGGTACCAGCCCAACTCTCCTTCCACCCCGCCCTTTTCATTCCCCTTGGCCGGGTTACAGTACTCGCTCTGGTATCTCCAGTGCGAGCGAAATGCGATGATCCGATCCGTTTCAATTCGCTGCCGGCCGCGCAGGATCTTCTTCACCACCGACGTCATGTTGTCGTACCGCAGCGTGCGAAACACGCCGCCGAAATAGTCGAAGGCGTATTCGTGTCCTTCCAGCAGCGCTTGCTGCGTGGCGTTTGTGTAGGCCCTGTGGAATGCGTCGCCCGACGCCATGCTGCGCATCGCGAACACCTGAAGCTTGCAGGGTTCACCGTCCAGTTTTGCCACCGCCTCAAACCAGTCCACCTGGCCTTCCTGACCCCAGGCGTAACTCTGCGGCACGAACACTGGCCGGCCGCCGAGTCCGAGTTCCTGCTTCCGTCGATGCACGTAACGCCGGACTGTCGCCTCGGCGATCGGATTGCCGGGGTGCTCCTCGCGCAGGCGCGTCCAAATCCGGTGCGCCGTGTGCCGCTGCTTCCGCGGCGCGTTCAGGTCGCCTTCCAACATCCGGTCAATGACCTCTTTCACCGGATCCAGTTTCGGCTGTTCCCGTTCGTGCTTCTTTCGCAATGGCGGGATCGCACTGGCGATCGCCTGCCGCACCATTCGCCGGTGCACTCCATGCTTCTTCGCCAACCCTTTGATCGTCTCTCCGGCCGCATACCCCTGCCGGATCTCTTCGAACAGTTCCACCTTGTTCCTCCTGTCCATCCCGGAATCATGCCATCCGGGCCTGTCCAGGTGGGCCAAATTAGACGATCAAAGTGGGCCAAATCAGATGCGCGAACTCAGCCGGCCTTGCCTGAAAATCGACTGCGCCAACCCGAAATGCTGGATGGCCTCGGCCCTTCCAGCAACCGGAAAGACCGTCCGAGAGAGCATGGGTTGCCGCGACTTCTGAACTGTGGATGTGATCCTCAATGGATCGAAGTCTGCCACGACGAGAGGTAGCGTAGTAAGATGGCATCACCCGCCGCTGGCAACTGTCAACCGGCTGCGGAACATCCTTCGGTGACACGTGCAGTGTTACATAGGGGATTAAGCCCTACTCGTCGGCAGCGCAGCCCTTGCCAATCGCAGCATTAATCACCTGCAAGACGTCTGAGACGGTACACCGACCATCACCATCGACATCCTCTGCCCCACAGGCGGTGACGCCAAGCGCCGCGTTGATGCAGCGAAGCACGTCAACGACATCGACAGCTCCATCCGCGTTCACATCGCAGCGGCTGACACGCGGCCCTCCCGCCCGGTAAGCGG
>PLEM01000114.1 GCA_003137035.1 Bryobacterales bacterium
GCAGCGTGGTGGTGATGAACCCGTACACGGGCGAGGTCCTGGCGCTAGCCTCTTACCCCGCTTTCGATCCCGACCGGGCTCCGCAGACCAAGGAGGAGCAGGCGGCGCGCTTCGATCACCCCATATCGGTGCCCTTCGAGCCCGGCTCGGTGTTCAAGATCATCACGCTCTCGGCGGCGCTGGAGACCACCGCCCTCCGCCCGGAGAGCCTGATCAACTGCGGGAGCGGCACGCTGAACTTGTTCGGCCGGGTGATCCACGAGGCCAAGCACGGCTATGGGACGCTGTCGTTTGCCGACGTACTAGCCAAGTCCAGCAACATCGGCGCCATCCAGATCGGATTGAAGGTCGGAGAGAAGAATCTGCTGGAGTACGTGCGCAGGTTTGGCTTTGGGAAGCGCACCGGGATTCCGCTGCCGGCCGAATCTTCGGGGACGGTCCGAGATCTGAAGTTCTGGGGCAAGACCTCGATCGGGTCGGTGGCGATGGGGCACGAAATCAGCGCCACGGCGCTGCAACTGGCGCAGGCCTGCTCGGTGATCGCCAACGGCGGGATGCTGGTGCGGCCGCGGCTGATTCTGAAGCGACAGCGGCCCGGGGGCAAGCCGCAGATCGAGCCCGCCGAGCCTCCCCGGCGCATTCTCAAGCCGGAGACGGCCATCACCATGCGCCAGTTGATGGAGGGAGTGGTGCTGCACGGTACGGGAAGAGGGACGCGCCTGCCCGGATACACGTCCGGCGGCAAGACGGGCTCGGCGCAGATCTTCGACCAGGCCACCAAGCACTACACGCATCTCTACAACGGATCGTTCGTGGGGTTCGCGCCGGTGACCAACCCGGCGGTGGTGATCGCGGTGACGCTGAACGGCACCAAGCTGTTCGGCGGCGTGGTGGCGGGGCCGGTGTTCAAAGCGGTAGCGGTGGACGTCCTGCGACTGCTGGACGTGCCGCGGGACCTGCCGGAGACCGCGCCCCAGCCGGCATTCGATCCCGCCGAGGCCAACGACGTCGCGATCGCGGATCTCTCGACGCCGCCCGAGGACCTCGCGGCAGTTGACGACCGCTCCCTGGCGAGCGCGCCTCCGACGGTCGCGGCTCAGACCGTGGTGGTGGCCGGCCCCAGAGTGCCCAGCTACCAAGGCAAAACGGTGCGCGCGGTGCTGGAAGAGTCGATGGCCGCCGGCGTGCCGGTGGACGTGTTGGGAAGCGGTGTGGCCCGCGGCCAGGCGCCCGCGGCCGGCGAGTTCCTGCATCCCGGAGAGCGAGTGCGGGTGCAATTCCAATGACGGTCCACGACCTGCTGCCACAAGCAGCCAGCACCGGGGAGGTCCGCGGCATCGCCTGCGATTCGCGCAAAGTCGCGCCGGGCTTCCTGTTCTTCGCGTTTCCGGGCCAGAAAGCCGACGGGCGCGCTTTCGCCGTGCAAGCCGTCGAACGCGGCGCCGTGGCGGTGGTCGGCGAATCGCCGCAGCCGGAAGGATTTTCCGGCGTCTGGATTCAAGTGGAGCACGGCCGCAGGGCACTGGCGCTGGCCGCGCGCGCCTTCTACGGCCGCCCGGATGAGCGCCTGGGCATCACCGGAATCACCGGGACGAACGGCAAGACCACCACTTCCTACATTCTGGATTCGGTGCTGCGCGCGACGGGCAAGACCACTTTGCTGATCGGCACCATCGAGTACCGCCTCGGCGGCGCCGCGGAGGCCGCCGTCAACACCACACCGGAATCTCACCACCTGTTTCGGATGTTCGCGGAGCTGGAAACCGCCGGCGGCAGCCACGTCACCATGGAGGTTTCCTCCCACGCTCTGGCGCTAGGGCGGGTGCATGGCATCCGGTTTCACACGGCGGTATTCACAAACCTGACCCGCGATCACCTGGATTACCACCACACCATGGAGGAGTACCTGGCCGCCAAGCGCATGCTGTTTGAAGGCGCGGGCGCGCCACCGCCGCGGTTCGCCGTCCTGAACTACGACGATCCCTACGGGCGAGAGATCCAGGCCGGGGCGGAAACCGAAGTCCTCACCTATGGCCTGCGAAACGGGGCGGCGGTGCGCGCGGTCAACGTCCAATCCGGATTCGAAGGGCTGCGGTTCGAGGTGCAGCAGGGCCAGGAGCGCGTGGAGATCGCATCGCCGCTGCCGGGCCGGATGAACGTGTACAACATCCTGGCGGCTTGGTGCGCGGCGTTGAGCTACGGCATTCCGGCGGAGACCGTGGTGCGGGGAATCGCCGACTGCCGCGCGGTGCCGGGCCGGTTCGAGAAAGTCGAAGCCGGCCAGCCTTTCCTGGTAGTGGTGGACTACGCGCACACGGACGATGCGCTGCGGAACGCGATCTCGGTGGCGCGGGGCCTGCATCCCAAGCGGGTGCTCACTCTGTTCGGCTGCGGCGGGGATCGCGACCGCACCAAACGGCCGCTGATGGGGGAAGCCGCCGGCGAACTGAGCGATTTCGTGGTGCTGACCTCGGACAATCCGCGCTCGGAGGACCCGCTATCCATAATCAACGACGCGATGGTTGGGCTGGGCCGCCATGACACGCCGTATCTGGCCGAGCCGGATCGCGAGAAGGCCATCCGGATGACGCTGGAGCGCGCGGAGCCCGGCGACATCGTCATCCTGGCCGGCAAGGGGCACGAGACCTACCAGATCCTGAAGGACCGGACGATCCCGCTCGACGACCGCGAAGTGGCCCGCAGAGTGCTTGGAGAACTGGGGTATCGGGCATGACCTTCGATCTCCAGCAGGTGGCCAGCGTAGTGGGCCAGGCGGCTCCCGCGGCAGTCGTCACGGGCTGGAGCGTCGATACGCGCACGCTGGAGCCAGGCGGCCTGTTCTTCGCGCTGCGCGGGCCCAACCACGACGGCCACGACTACCTCGACGAGGCATTCCGGAAAGGCGCCGCTGCCGCTGTCGCTGAGCAGCACCGAGCCGCGACCGTGAGAGAGCGGTTGCTCCTGGTCCCCAACACCCTCGCTGCGCTGGAACAAATCGCCGGGTGGGCGCGCGCGCGATGGGGAGGCCGGGTGGTCGGGGTGACGGGCAGCGCGGGCAAGACCACCACTAAGGAAATCATCGCCGACCTGTTGGCGGTGGAGATGCGCACCGGCAAGACCATCGGGAACTTGAACAATCACGTGGGACTGCCGCTGTCCATTCTCCGTCTGCCGCAGGATGCCCAAGTGGCGGTGCTGGAGATCGGGATGAACCACCCCGGTGAGATCCGCAGGCTCGCCTCAATCGCCCGCCCGGATGTCGCGGTGGTCACCAATGTGGGCTTCGCGCACGCCGAGTTCTTCGATTCGGTGGACGGAGTGGCGCTGGCCAAGCGGGAACTGATCGAGGCGCTTCCCGCCGACGGCGTCGCCGTGCTGAATGCCGACGACCCGCGCGTGGCGAGCTTCCGGGACGTGCATCCTGGACCGGTGGTATGCTTCGGCACTTCCCCCGAGGCGGATGTGCGACCGGCGGAGGTGGAGTACTCGCCCGCCGGCGCGAGGTTCCGCCTGGGGCAAACGGATTTCGAATGTAGTCTGGTGGGCCGGCATGGTCTGCTCAACGTGCTGGCCGGAATCGCGGTGGCTGGGGTTTTCGGGATCGCGCCCGAACGGCTTCGAGACGCGGTCCGGTCGCTCGCGCCCGGGAAGATGAGGGGCGAGCGCTTCACCCATGCCGGGATCACGATTCTAAACGATTGCTACAACTCCAACCCGGAGGCGCTCCGCTCGATGCTGGAAGTGCTCCGGGCCACACCGGCGCGGCGGCGGGTCGCCGTGCTGGGGGAGATGCTCGAACTCGGCCGCTGGACCGAGCCCTTGCACCGCGACGTAGGCAACTACGCCGCTGCGTGCGGGGTTGATGTGCTCATCGGGATTCGCGGCGCGGCCAGCCAAATGGTCGACGAAGCTGTTCGATCAGGGTTGCCGGCCGTCGCCGCGTTCTTTTTCGAGGATCCCGCCCCCGCCGGAGATTTCCTGCGCACGCTGCTGCAAGAAGGCGATGCGGTCCTGTTCAAAGGATCCCGCGGCACCCGCGTGGAGACGGCCCTGGAGAGGTTCCTGGCGTAATGTTCTACTGGCTTTTTTACGAGCGGCTCTTTCCCCACCTCAGACCCTTCCGGCTCTTCAGCTACATCACCTTTCGTACTGCCATCGCCAGTATGACTGCGCTGTTCCTGTGCCTGGTTCTGGGCCCCTGGCTGATCGGCAAGCTGCGCCAGTTTCAGATCGGGCAGCACATCCGCGAGGACGGCCCCAGTTCCCACCAGAAAAAGGCCGGCACGCCCACCATGGGCGGCGTCCTCATCGTGATCTCGATCGTGGTGCCCACGCTGTTATGGGCCAACCTCGCCAATCCCTACATCTGGATTGCGCTGTTCGGGATCCTGAGCTTCGGCGCCATCGGGTTCTGGGACGATTACGCGAAGATCCGCAAGAAGCAGAATCTGGGCCTGACTGCATGGCACAAGTTCGGGGCGCAGTGCCTGGTAGCGCTGGTCATCGGCGGGTTCCTGCTCCTTCTGCGAGGCCAGGGGAGCTACTCGACTGCGATGAACGTCCCCTTCTTCAAGGGGTTCAAGCCCGGCCTGGTGATCGAGCCGCTGCTCGGGAACCCATTCACTTACGCGTTCGCCTTCGTTTTCTTTTTCTTGTTCCTCATGGTGGTGATCGTGGGTACCTCTAACGGGGTGAACCTCACCGACGGCCTGGACGGCCTGGCGATCGGCCTGATGCTGGTGGCCTCGGCTGCCATGACCGCACTGACCTACACCACCGGGCACGCGGAATTCGCGAAGTATCTGGACCTGGTGCGGCTTCCGGCCGCCGGCGAGCTGACCATTTTTTGCGGCGCGATGACCGGGGCGTGCCTGGGCTTCCTGTGGTACAAC
>PLEM01000119.1 GCA_003137035.1 Bryobacterales bacterium
GCGCCCCTGCCCCCCTCCAGTTGCGCGGCCATCACTATGTTCCACGTGCTGGAGCACTTGCATCACCCCCGCCAGTACCTCAAGGCCGCGCACGAGTTGCTGCGGCCTCAGGGACGGCTGATCGTGCAGACCCCCAACGCGGCGTGCTGGCAGTTCCTGCTGCTCGGGGAGAACTGGAGCGGCGTGGACGTTCCGCGCCACCTGGTGCATTTTCGGGCGCGCGATTTGGAGGCGCTGCTGGTTTCATGCGGTTTTGAGGTGCTCCGCCGGAAGCACTTTTCGCTCCGGGACAATCCCGCGGGCCTGGCCACCAGCCTGGCGCCGTGGCTGGACCCGATGGCGCGGCGGGTGCGCGGGATTCCGGAGACGCCGGCCTGGAAGCTGGCAAAGGATCTGCTGTATCTCGCCCTGGTGGTGGCGGCGGTGCCGTTCACGGTGCTCGAAGCGGCGTGCCGGGCCGGTTCGACGGTGATGATCGAAGCGCGGAAGATAACATGAATTTCCAGAGCGTCGAACGCTACCTGCCGCGATTCCTGCACCGGCACATCCTGAATTTCGAGGCCCGCATCGACGACGCGGTGAAGCAGTTCGCCTCCGAGTTGGCGCCGGGCGCGCGTGTGCTGGACGCCGGGGCGGGGGAGGCGAAGTACGCCGCGTGCTTCGCCCGGCAGCGCTACTGCGGGGTGGATCTGGCGGTCGGGGATGCCTCCTGGGACTACCGGCATCTGGATGCGGTGGCCGACCTGATGGCGCTGCCGTTCCCGCCGGACTGTTTCGAGGCGGCCATCAATATCGTGACCCTGGAGCACGTTCACGAGCCCGCCGGAGCCGTGGCCGAGATCGCGCGCGTGATGAAGCCCGGGGGGCGGCTGCTGCTGATCGTTCCGCAGGAGTGGGAAGTGCACCAGGCGCCGCACGACTATTTCCGGTTCACGCGCTATGGGGTGCGGCGGCTGCTGGAAACGGCCGGGCTCGTGGATATCCACGTGCTCGCCGCCGGGGGATATTTCCGCCTTCTGTCGCGCCGCCTGCTGAGCGGGCTGCGGTTCTTCCACGGCATTTGGAACGTGCCCGCCGCGCTGCTGCTGGCGCCGCCGGCCCTGCTGCTGCCGGCGCTGGATTTCCTGGATCGGGACCGGAACTTCACGCTGGGATATTTATGCACCGCAAGAAAGCGCTAGTCGCGCTCGCAGCCTTGAGCCTATGGGCGCAGAAGCCGGCCCGGTCGCCGGCGGGTTTCAGCGGCGCCTCCGCACTGGCCTTCACCGCCAAAGCGGTCTCGTTTGGGCCCCGGCCGCCGGGCTCGGAGCAGATTCGCCGGTTGCAGGAGTACCTCACAAGCCAACTGAGGCTAGACCGTTGCGAGGTAACGGTTGACCCGTTCACCGCGCAGACGCCGCTGGGCCCCATCCGGATGCAGAACATCATTGCGCACTTCCGCGGGAGCAGCGGCAGGGCGGTGGCGGTTACCGGGCACTACGACACCAAATTGATGCCGGGCGTGAAATTCGTCGGCGCCAATGACGGCGGCTCCTCCACCGGTTTTCTGCTGGAGCTGGCCCGGGTGCTTGGAGCGCGGACGGTCAAGGACGACGTTTACCTGGCGTGGCTGGACGGCGAGGAGGCGCTGGTGAGTTGGTCGGACACCGACGGCGTCTACGGCAGTCGGCATCTGGCAGCCCGCTGGAGCGCCGACGGCACACTGGGCCGCCTCAAAGCGCTGATCAACGTCGACATGATCGGCGACCGGGACCTGGGCATCCTCCAGGAATTGAACTCCTCGGCGCGGCTGCGCGAACTGGCCTGGAGCACGGCCGCGGAACTGGGACTCTCCCGGTACTTCCTGAAACAGGCTGGGGCGGTCGAAGACGACCACATGCCTTTCCTGCTGAAGGGCGTCAACGCAATGGACCTGATCGATTTCGACTACGGCCCCGGCAACTCCTACTGGCACACCGGCCAGGACACCCTGGACAAGCTCAGCGCGGCCAGCTTCCAGGTAGTCGGCGACGTAGTGCTCGCGATGCTGAAAAACCAGTGACAGTATACTCAATACCCAATTACCGGTGACGAAATCGGGGATTGAGTATACTGTCACTGGTTTGTCACTGGTTTTTGAGCTGCTTCACCTGGAGTTCGGCGCGCGGGCCTTTCACCGTGACCCATACGTGCTGGTAGAACCAGCCGTCGGCCACACCACCGCCGCGGTTTGTTCCTCGGGTGATGTCGCCTCCCGAACTCCCCACTTCGAGGTAATTGATGCCATCGCGCTGCAGGCGCACCAATTGATGCCCATGGCCGCTGACGACGTAGTCCACCCCGTACTGGCGAGCCAGGTGGTGCAGGGCGAATTCGCCGCTGCCCAGCCGGAGAAAGACGATCCAGAACGGTTGGTGGAAGAAGACGAACTTGGGAGCGCGGTTGCGGTTGGCCTTCAGATCGTCCTCCAGAAAACGGAGTTGTCCGGCTTCCAGCAGCAAGCTGCCGCTGTTGTCCAACACTGTGAAGTGGGCGTTCTGAAAGTTGAAGGAGTAGCAGTGAGGGTGTCCGGCCACCTTCTCGAACAGGCGGCGGGAGAAATCGTTCCAGATGTCGTGATTGCCCGGCACGAGGTACAACGGGAAGGGGTAGCGGCCCCAGATGCGGCGGAGTTCCTGCCACTGTGCTTCGGCACGGGAGTCGCTTCCGCCCTCGATGCTGTCGCCGACGTTGATGACGAAGTCTGGGTGAAGCTGGCCGATCTCCTTCCAGACGCGCTCGTAGACCTCCGCGCTGCCGAGGTGAGTCCTGTCGCCCAGGATCGAGAAATGGAAGTCGTTGGCCGAAGGGCCTGCCTGGCCGGCGGACAACAGCGCGCACAAGAGCAGGGCGATCGACGAGATTCGGAACCGGCTCATAACCGCATTGTACTTGCCGGGAACGGCCTCGGGTGGCGCACCCCTTCAAGTTGCTTGCGTTCTTCCGGACAATGTGGTTCGATTGTCCTGAGTAGCAGGCCGGGCTGTGCTTATGAACGTCCAACGAAAGATCGAGGTGCGGCCGATTCGGTCTACCGACCCATTGTGGTGGGCACTGGCGGCGCTGCTGGGCTTGGTGTCCCTGTGGCTGCCGCAATGGCTGCAAATCGGCGCCGACCCGACTACGCGGCTTCTGGTGGTCGAATCCGCACTGTTCTTTTCCGGCGGCCTGGTTGGGGGCCTCCGGCCGGATCGGGTCTGGCGCTGGGGCGCGGCGTGTCTAGTGGCGTTCGTGGTTAAGGATTTGGCGCAGTTCGCGAACAGCGCGCAGCTCGCCAACGGCGTCAAGGTCGGCATTCTCCCCTTTCTGTCCGCCAACGCCTCCGTGTACGCGCTCCACACCATCCCCGTGTTGGCCGGCGCCTATCTGGGCGCCTATATGAACCGCGGCGGCCAGAAGTAAGACCGGCCTCCCACATTCTCGTGCGCCCANNAGAAAGCACTTGCAATTTTGGCGTTAATGGTGCTTAATGTTTGTAGATTCAAGCAGACGGGCCTGAAGAGCGGCAAGGGTCTATTGGGAACGCCAGCCATGAGGAACGCACCTGCTCCTCGATGCGGCGTGATGCCGGGTGTTCACTCCGGCGCCGCGCCCCCGCCAGATGGCGGGCAATTCCGCGCACTGATCGAATACTCCTCGGAGATTATCGCCATCCTGGACGCTTCCGGAGCGATCCGGTATGCGAGCCCGGCTACGGGAAGATTCCTGGGTATATCGCCGGAGGAGTTGAGCGGAAAAAGCATTGCGGAGCTGGTCCACCCGGAGGATCTGAATGCGGTAATGGAGACGCTGCGGAAGGCGCATCGGATTCGCGGGGCGGTGGAACCCCTCCAGTGGCGCGCGCGACGCCAGGACGGTTCCTGGCGTGCCCTGAGAGGCGTGATGCGCAACCTGGTTCACCTCGAGGCGGTGGCGGGAGTGGTGTTGATTGCCCGCGACATAACCAACCGGAAACGGGTGGAAGGGCAGCTCCGGCACGCGCAGCGGGCGGCCGTGCTCGGACAACTGGCCGGAGGAGTCGCCCACGAGTTGAGCAACGTGCTTAGTATCGTTTTGTGCTACGCGGAGATCGCCGCGGACGCGGTGGAAGCCGGAAACCCGCTGCGCGCCGACCTGGGGGAGATTCTGGGCGCCACCGAGCGCGCAGCCGGGTTAGTCGGCCAGTTCCTGAGTCTCAGCAGCCCGCCGCCGGACTCTCAGCAGTACGTGGACCTGAACCAGCTCGTCGAGAATACGATCCACACCCTGGCGCCGATCCTGGGCCACCGCATCCGGATGACCTCGGTGCTATCCGACGACCTGGGCAAAGTGAAAGTCGACCCTGCGCAGGTCGACCAGGTGCTGCTCAACCTGTCGCTGAACGCCCGCGACGCCATGCCTTTCGGTGGCCAGATCCGGATTGAAACCGGGAATGTGACCTGCGCCAGCCACACCGTGCCGGGGCTGGAACCCGGCGACTACGTACGGCTGACCTTCAACGACAGCGGCCAAGGCATGGATGAGCGCACCAGGCGCCGGATCTTCGATCCCTTCTTCACCACCAAGGCGAGAGGCAAGGGCACGGGACTGGGGCTGAGCATCGCGTACTCGATCATCGAGCAGGTCGGCGGGACGATTACCGTGGAGAGCGAACTGGCCAAGGGAACGACCTTTCAGATCTACCTCCCGCGGATCGACGAGGCATCTGGTTTGCAGTCGGCGGCCTAGGGCTGCTTCCCGCGCACCATCGGGACGAACATCACCGGCAGAACGGATCGTCTCTTCAGCTTGCCGTCCGCGGTTTTGTCCACCACCACCAGTTGCTGGCCGAAGAGCGTCGAGCCAACGGGTGCTACCAGCCTGCCGCCGGGGGCCAGTTGATCGAGCAGGGCCTGGGGGATCTCGGGCGGGGCGGCGGTCAGGATGATGCGGTCGAAGGGAGCCGCGTCCGGCCAACCCTTGTATCCATCGCCGAGCCGGACGGTGACGTTTTCGTACCCCAGCTTCTTGAGGGTCGCGGCTGCCGACCGCGCCAGCTCGGGCACGATCTCGATCGAATTCACCTGCCGTGCCAAGCCGGAGAGCACCGCCGCCTGGTAGCCTGAGCCGGCGCCGATTTCGAGCACCGTGTGGCTCCGGGCTGGCGCCAGCAGTTCGGTCATGAACCCGACGATGTACGGCTGGGAAATGGTCTGCCCGTAGCCGATCGAAACGGGATGGTCCGCATATGCCGCCAGGCGCGCGGCCTCGGGAACGAACAAGTGCCTCGGCACGGTGCGCAGCGCGCGGAGCACCCCCGGGTCGCGCACCCCGCGATCCTCGATCTGGGTGCGGACCATGTCGGCCCGCTGGGCGGCGTAGGGATCCTCGGCGCGGAGCAAACCGAAGAGCAGGAAGGAAAGCGGCAGAAACCGGCGGCCGACCATAATTCAAGATACAATGACGAACGTGCGTGAGAGGACTTCCGAAATCCGGCGGCTGGGTGGAGACAAGGCGCGGCCGGCGACCTTGCTGCGACAACTCGGGATCGTGAGCGCCACGGCCCTGGTGATCTCCAACATGGTGGGGCAGGGCATCTTCACCAGCACCGGATACCTGGCCGGCCAACTGGGCGATGTCAAACTGGTGCTCGGCATTTGGGTGGTCGGGGCGCTGGTGGCGCTGGCGGGAGCCTTCTGCTACTCCGAGCTGGGAATCAATTATCCAAGTTCCGGCGGCGAATACGTGTACCTGACCCGGGCCTACGGGCCGACCTGGGGCTTTATGAGCGGCTGGGTGTCCTTCTTCGCCGGCTTCTCGGCGCCCATCGCGGCCACCGCGCTCGCGTTCTCCCAATACCTCAGCCACTTCTTCCCGGCGCTGAACAAAGACCAGGCGTTTTTCACCCTGGGCTCCGGGGCGTTATCGCTGAGGCTGGGGGGAGCGCAGATTGCCGCTTCCGGACTGATCGTCGTGTTTACCCTGCTGAACTGCCTGGGCGTGGGGCGAGTCGCGAAGATCCAGAATCTGCTGACTGCCGCCAATCTGATGATCATTCTGGGATTCATCGTATTCGGCTTCCTGGCGGGCAGCGGGAGTTGGGAGCATTTCTCGCAGCCGGCCACGCGTACGTCAACCATCCCGCTGGCCGCGCAGTTTGCGATCAGCCTCTTCTGGATCTACGTCTGCTACAGCGGGTGGAACGCCTCGACGTACGTGGCGGAGGAGTTGAAGCGCCCCGAACGTACCCTGCCCGTGGCGCTCACTTACGGCACCGCGCTGGTGGCCGGGCTGTACATCGCGCTGAACCTGGTGTTCATATACGCCCTGCCGCTCGAGAAGATGAAGGACGTGATGGCCATCGGCTCGCGCGCGGCCAACGCATTGTTCCGCCCGGAGACCGCGGGGATGTTCAGCGGTCTGGTGGCGCTGGCGCTCATGGCGTCGGTGAACGCCATGGTGACGATCGGCCCGCGGGTCTACTACGCCATGGCCAAGAACGGCGCCTTCTTCAAATCCGCCGGCGAGGTGCATCCCCGCTGGCACACGCCCGTGTTCGCGATCCTGTGCCAGGGCGCCTGTGCCGTGCTGATGACGCTGACGCCGTTTCCCGACCTGATCCTGTACATAGGATTCACGCTGAGTTTCTTCGCGGTGCTGGCGGTTTCCTCGCTGTTCGTCTTCCGGCGGCGGGCGGAGTGGCAGAAGGTGCGCGTGGTAAGCTTCGCCTTTCCGCTCATCCCCCTGGTGTTCATTTTGGTGGGTGCCTGGACCATCGTCTACGGTGTCATCTACGGCTTGCAGAAACAGCCCGTGGCCCCCATCGCGGCCATCGCCACGGTCGCCCTCGGCGCGCTGGTCTACCGTCTCTGGCTGCGGCCCCTCCGCAAGCCCTCGTAGGGACAAGACAGCCGAGCCCCGACGGCCAGCGTGGGGCAGGCGGT
>PLEM01000392.1:0-3332 GCA_003137035.1 Bryobacterales bacterium
GAGACGTCGATGCGGCGGGTGCACAGCACCACTCCGAGCGCAATCGCCGATGCGATCAACACCCAGAGCGCGCCTGGAGAGGCCAGGCAGAGGGTGCCCAGAATTCCATCGCGCTGGGCGCCACCGTGCAAATACCAGGCCCATAAGGTCGACAGGTGCGCGCGGGACTCGGGAAAACCGCTGTACATCGGGATCAACTTCACCAGCCAGGTGGCGGCCAGAACGTAGCCCCATAGCAGCACGGTGAGGTGCGCCAGCAGGGCGCCCCAGCGGCCGGATCGCGACATCCCCAAGAAGGCCAGCAGCAGGACCGGCGCCAGCAATCCCTGCATGTACCAGGGCACGGCCGCGAATGCCCCGCCCTTAGACCCCGCGAAGAAGGTCACGCTGACATAAGCCAGCGAGGCGCAGAACAACAGGATCGCCGCGATCGTCACGCGCTCCGCCGGCCGCCAGGGCCGGTGGAACAGGTAGCAGCACAGGCCCGCCGCGAGCAGCAGCAGCACCAGATTCAGCGTTGTGGAAGAGAAGGCGGTGAAGGAGTTATTGCCCGTCCATAAGCTGGAGTGCGCCATGTAGACGATGCTCTTGCCCCAGGGCAGCATGAGCGCAGCCTCGAGGAGTTGCTTCGGCCCGAGGCCCGCGGTCTGCTCGACGGTGGCGCCAAGGCTGCGGTACAGAACGATGTTGCGAACGTACCAGGGGCCGGCCAGCAGCGCCACGGGTGCGGCGAACAGCGCCGCGCCGGTCAGGCTGGCGCGCCGGCGCCAAAGGCCCCAACCGATCACAGCCAGCGCCAGCGGGACCAGCGCCAAAAAGTATGCCTTGGTGAGGAGCGCCGCCGAGAGCGCCAGTCCCAACAGAAAGCAATCGCGGCGCGAGCCGGTCTCGTGAGCGCGGATAGCCGCCCAGACGAGGTAGCAGAACAGCGGCACGGCTAGCGCGTCGTTCGACACGTGGCAGACGGTGGCATAGAGCATCTGCGAGGAGAATACGCAGAACAGGAGCGGAGCGGCGAAGCCATCCGGCAGCGAGAGTTGCCGGGCCAGCAGCAGAGTCGCGTGCCAGAGGAGCAGCACCGCCGCCAGCGACAACAGCAGGCGCAACGCGCGCACGCGCGCGGTGAGCGGCGCGCCGGAGAGCAGCCGGTCCACCACGGCCATCCCGAGGTAGGCAAGCGGCGACTGGTTGACTTCGTAACTGCGCGTGCCGAGCTGCGGCTGGTATTTCTCGCCGGCCGGAATCGAATCCAATTCCAGCCTGCGGCGCGCCCGCTCTTGCTGGGTGAACGCGAAGTAGTCGAGGAAGTTCACCGGCGCCCCGGTGTGCGGCTGGAGGAAGTGGCTTACGGGCACGAGTTCGAGCGAATGCCGGACTTCCCGCGAGAGGCTGGCTTGCCCGAGAACGGGGAACTTCAGGTTGGTCGAGAGAAACTGCACGTAGGCATAATGCGGCGATTCGTCGAAGCCTTCCCAGAGCGGCAGCAGCAAGGAGTAGGCGGCTGCGTTCAGCACCCCGTAGAGCGCCAGGAGGATTCGCCAGCGGCGGGCCACCAGTTGCGCGCTCACGACGGCCGGCGCGGTGGCGCCTTGCTAGCGACAGCGGTCACGGTATCGGCGCCCATGGCGGCCAAAACCATCCGGCGAGAAACCATCCACCCTCCTTTTCGCTACAAGTATAGACACGGCCGCTTGGGCCGGACAAACCTGCGTTTGTAACGCGCCCCCGTGAAGGGATATACTCAGCAATCGCGGCCGCGGAGGAGCTGCCGAGCCGTGGCGTGGAGGTCTTATGCGGGATGTGCGCTTGGGTGACGAGATCGACGACTACTGCGTGAAGTGCCGCCGGATCACCAACCACCTGGTGGTGTCCATACTGAACCGCGAGCCGGCGAAGGTTCGCTGCCGGACCTGCTACCACGAGCACGACTACCGCCGTGAAGAGGCGCCGCCCAAGAAGGACGCGAAGAAGGAAGCCCTGTTCAAGGAAGTTCTTTCCTCGATCGATCCGGCGGCCGCGGAACAGGACGCCGCACCGAAGAAGGCCACAAAGGCGCGCGGCAAGAAAAGCTGAGCTAAGGAGGCTTCATGAGTTCATTCTCGATCGGGTTGCTGATTGTGCTGGCCGGTGCGGTCATGCAGGGGAGTTGGGCATTGCCGCAGAAGTTCGTCCGCGGCTGGGCTTGGGAAAAGATGTGGCTGCTGTATTCGGTGGCCGCGATGATCGTGTTTCCGTGGCTCTTTGTGTCGCTGATGATCCCGCGGGCCGGGGAAGTTTACTCGAGCGTGAGTACGGGCGTGCTGGTGCGGACCGCGCTTTTCGGCGCGGGATGGGGACTCGGCTCGGTGCTGTTCGGACTGGGCATCGCTTCGGTCGGCCTGGCGCTAGGCTTCGCGATCATCATCTCGCTGACCGCGGCGCTGGGAGCGTTGGTGCCCCTGGCGATCCTGCACCCCGAGCGGTTCACTCTCGAACGGGGCGGGTTGCTGATCCTGGGACTGCTTGTGGTGGTGGCCGGGGTGGCGCTGTGCGCGAAGGCGGGAGCGATCAAGGATGCCGGCGCAAGCGCGACGAAAGGCAACTTCACCCGCGGGCTGCTGATCTGCATCGCCTCGGGCATTGCCTCGCCGATGTTCAACTTCGGGTTCGCCTTCGGCACGCCGGTCCGGGACCAGGCGCTGAAGCTGGGTGCGAACGAGGACTATACCTCCATCGCCTTGCTGGCGGTCATCACGACCGCGGGCTTCGTGGTAAATGCCGGGTATTGCGTGTACCTGCTCCTGCGCAACCGGTCGTGGTCGACAGGGCTGAACACCGACCGGTTCCGGAACCTCGGCTGTGCGATTGCGATGGGGTTCATGTGGCTGCTCGGCTTCTTCCTGTACGGCGTAGGCTCCAGCCCGGAGCGCATGGGCCCATTGGGATCCAGCGTGGGCTGGGCGATCCTGATGACCACCATGGTGCTGGTGGCGAACGTGTGGGGCCTGCTCACGGGTGAGTGGAAGAACGTCGAGAAGCGCGCGTTCCGCTACCTGGGTGGGGGATTGGCTCTGCTGGTGGTGGCCCTGGTGGTGATCGGACTGTCATCGAGCTAGCGGGCGAGCCGCCGAGGTGCCCCGGCGTTCCGCGATGTTACAATGAGGAGCTAGCCAGCAGTACGCCTCAAGGAGAGTCTCCGGCAATGATTTCATCGACCCAGATGCGCCCGGGAATGGTCGTCAAGTTCAACAACGATCTATTCTCCGTCTTCAGCGTGGTTCACCGTACCCCGGGCAATCTGCGCGGCTTCGTCCAAGCCAAGATGCGCAACCTGCGCAGCGGGAACATGATCG
>PLEM01000392.1:3454-3575 GCA_003137035.1 Bryobacterales bacterium
ACGAGGGCAAGCCGATCAGCGTGGAACTGCCGGCCACCGTCGATCTGACCGTGGTCGAGACCGAGCCGGGCCTGAAGGGCGCCTCGGTGTCCAACGTGACCAAGGCAGCCACGCTGGAAAC
>PLEM01000454.1 GCA_003137035.1 Bryobacterales bacterium
CCCGTCGATGACCGAGAACGGAAGTCCGCTGCGCCAGAACCACTTGCCCGAGAGCTGCCAGCCATTGACCAGTTGCTTCGCGACCGGACTGCTGGCATGGAAGCTCGGATTGACCACGAAGTCGGCGACGAAGCTGTGACGGAAGTCGTAATCCGAACTCCCGTAGTTGCTCGAGCGCAGACTGATGGGATTGAACTGTCCAAACAGAGAGTCGCCGTAGGTAGAGACGCCGCCGTTGGAGGCCTCATCGAGGTTGTGGGACCAGGTGTAGCTGGCGTGGGCCGAAATCCAGTTCTTGAACTGCTTGCGGATGCTGAAGGTCAGCCCATCGTAGGCCGAAATGGCGCCGCTCTGCCACTGATTCACCTGCCCGTAGTTCGGCACCTTGGCCTTCGCCGGCAAGGAGTTGGGGAAGATCCCGTACGCGTCATAGACGTTTAGGAGAGTGTTGTTGTACGGGATGTTGACACCGCGGTTGCCGACGTAGTTGACCGACGCAACCAGCGACGGGGCCAATTCCCTTTGGATCTGCAGGTTCCACTCTTTCCACTGCGGAGCTTTGATGGTGCCGGAGATGGAGGTGATGGCCGGAACGCTATAGACGCCGCCCGCGGCTTTGACCGCCGCAGCAACCTGGGTGAAGTTCTGGTTGAGGTTGAAAGCATTCACGGAGGCAAGCCAACTCGCCGCCCCACCGGCCGGGTCGAAGCCCAACGTGCCGGCCGAGGGCCGGACGCGGATGTCGATGACCACCGGCGGATTGGTAAGCAGGTTGTCCACCAGACTGGCAGGGGGCGAATCGTAGAAGATGCCGAAGCCGCCACTGACGACCGTCTTGTTGTCGCTGCTGGGAGACCAACTGAAGCCGACGCGCGGCGACCAATCGAGCTTGTCCACACCCGGGTAGGCGCGGTGCTGGCCGGCAATGATGTCACTGGAATAGGGGACGCTGGCAGGGGTCGCGCTGGTCACGCTGGCCAGGCTCGCCCAAGGGCCAGTGAGGTTCGCGAAGCAGTTGAACTGGCACACGGGGTTGGAGTTGCGCTCCGCTCGCAGTGCCAGAGTCAGCTTGAACTTCGAGGTGACGTGCCAATCGTCGTGGGCGTAAAAGCCCAGACCATACATCGCGATCGGAACATCGCTGGCCAGGTTGGCTCTCTGCCGGAACTGGTAAGCGAGCCCGTTTGCGAATTTCGACAAGCCGTCGGTGGTGTAGCCAAAATAGACGGCGGGGAAGTTGAAGAAGAAGTTGTGGTCGCTGACGTCGTAGCGGCGGAAATTGGCTCCAAACTTGAAGTTGTGCGCGCCGTGATTCAACGTGACGTCATCGATGAACTGGTACTGCGTGATGTTGCGTCCCTGCGGGAACGAGCGCATCGGGTTGATCTCGGTAAACGGGACCGCTCCGGAGTTGATCACGTCGTACGGGAAAGTGCTTACCGCCAAAGCGTGATTCTGCTGGAACTGGGCCACGTAGTGGCTGAAGGTGGCCATGAACTCGTTGGTCGACTTCGGGCCGAACACGTGCGTCTCGTGAGCCTGGGTGTCCCAGGACGGCTGGCTCGAGTTGGCATTGAAGTTGGGGCTGATCGGGTCGAGGGACGTCGGCTGCAGGCCGTGGTCTCCCTTGTAGCGGAAGAAGAAATCGTCCTTGTCGGTGATCTTCTGGTCCACCCTGGCGCTCAGAATCCACTCGGAAGCCAGCGCGGTGGGGGTCGCCTGGAACTTGGCCTCGCAGGCCTGGGTCGCCGGATTGAAACCGGGCAGAGCCAGCCCGTTGCAGTAACTGCTGTTGGGCATGTTCGTCGCGGCGCCCGCGCCCGGAGCGGCCGCGTACAGGTCGAACATCTTCTTGTAGATTGCGGCTTCGTTCGGCTGCTTGGCCTGAACGTTGGCCACAACCGCATTGGCGAACGCCTGGGTGGGGATGTACGTCGTGATGACGTTGGGCAGCACGAAGCGCATACCTTCGTTGTTTACGAAGAAGAACGTCTTGTTCTTGCGGATCGGACCACCGACGGCGCCCGCCCACTGGTTGGCGTTCGAGAACGCCCGCGGGGTATCGCTGGCGTTGCTGAACCAGTTGTTGGCGTTCAGCGCCCGCCCGTTCCACCAGTACTGCAGGTTGCCGTGGAACTCGTTGCTTCCAGAGCGCGTGACATAGTTGACCTGCGCGCCCGAAAGCTGGCCGTACTGGCCGGCATACGGGTTGGTGATGACGCTGGCCTCCTGGATCTCGTTCTGGCCGAGGGTGAGGTTGGTGGCGCCCGAGTTATTGATGTTGAAGTACGGGTCCATGTCGTTCTCGCCATTGACCGTGAACAGGTTCGAGGTAGCCGGCAGACCGTTGACGGTGAAGTTGCCGTACCCGGCCGTCACGTTGACGGTCACGCCCGGAGCGGTGAAGGCGATGTTGGTGATGTCCCCGCCGGCGCTGGGCAACTGCGTCAGCTCAGCCTGTGTGAAGGGCGTATTCATGCTGGGTTCGAGGCTCACCAGCGGCTCGGCCGCGGTAACCTCGACGACCTGCGTGTTCTGGCCGACTTCGAGCGTCAGGTTGGCGTTGACGATCTGACCGACTGCGACGACTACGGGGCGCTCAATCCTCTGGAAGCCGGGCTGGCTCACCGCAACCTGGTATCGGCCGGGCTTCAACAGATTGAAGCGGTAGTAACCGGTGTCATTGGTCTTGCTCGCCTGGGTGCCCCCGGTATCGAGACTCTTGAGGTTTATAGTTGCGTTCGGGACGACCGCGCCGCTCGGGTCTGTCAAAGTACCGGCGATGTCGCCCGACATCAGAGATTGTGCGAAGACTGGTGTGCAGAGCGCGGTGATCGCCACGATCAACACAAACGTAAGAAGCCACCTTCTGTTCATACTTACCTTTTCCTTTCTGGTAGATGTGCGGGTGCGCACACAAACCCCCCTCTTGGGCTGAAACCAACAGCTAGCAGTTGACGGGCCATTCGCCCATAGCCAACTTCGTCTTTGGTTTGCAAGGGCTTACAAGCGACAAACAGGTGTTCGGATTCCATGTTCCGTAGCCCGGCAGGGCCGCGGATTCTAGAAACCGTAGTACGCGGAAGTGGTGGATCAATTGCATAGGCCGCCTGTGTCGGCAGGGAGACCGCCGTCACGCGCGCTGGACCACTCGCCGCAGGCCGCTCGACCGACGCGCGGCGTGGCCAGCACGGCTGCCGTCGACCGATCTCGCACAGGGTGCCGCCACCCCCGGGAAGCGCCAAAACCCCTCCCAATACGACAGTCCTCCTCACTGCAAGCCGACTGATCCTATAGCAACTTAGCATCCTGCCTGGGATTGCACAAGAGGAAACAGTGGAATCCAATTCAGAAATCGTCAGTTTACAGGTGTGGCAGGCGAATCGGACCGCCCTTACAGCGGCCAGTCGGTTGGCTCGGCTGTGGAAATCTCCAGCCAGCCCTCCTGCGGGATGGCGTCTACCGGGAGCCCGTGTTTCCATAGAGAAAGCTGCAAACGCAGCGACTGCCCGGAGCCCACGCCGAGGGCGGCCAGCGAGAGCCGGGCCTCAAATACTTTGTGGAAGGCGAACTCGACCGCCGCGGCGGCCTCCGGTTTCGCCAGCCGCACTTCCCCGGCGCTTACCAGCCCGTCGTGGAAACCCAGCACGATGAAACTTTCGGAGGACGGATCGGCGCACGGCTGGAAGGTGAGATGCGCGTCCATTCCGGAAAGCCCCGCGACCGCCCCCGGCTCGAAATCCACCCGCACGTAGAGGTTCTGCCCGTCGCTGCCGTAGCACAGTTCCTGGACCAGGAACCGCTTGCCGTGCATGGCCCCGGAGCGCGCATCCACACGGTAGACGCCCGCGCCCAGCCACTCAAAGTACGAGGTGACCACGCCATCGATCTTCGGGCGCACCGGCCCGGTGGGCGGCGTGTGCACCTCGGCCAACGCCCCCTTGAGGATCGAGCGGGAGAGTTCCTCGGGCGGTGTGAGGTGAAGCGCCCGGTAGACGTTGGCCAAGTGCGCGCGGTACAAAGCGTCGAACTCGGCGCGGAAGTCCGACTGGTGCTCCGGACCGTACCACCAGCACCAGTCGCTGCCTTCCGAGATCAGCAGCTCTTCGTAGGCGAGTTGGCGGTCCGCCTCGGGAACCCCGGGCGCCACCCGCTCGTAGGTCTGCCGCGCCCGCAACAGGTACTCCCAGGCTCGATTATCTTCTTCAGCCCCGATCCAGATGTCGAAACTCGCGCCGATCCAGGAGCCCGGGAAAATATGGTCCAGCGGCTGCGGCTCCAGACGCTGGAGCGCCTCCCCGACCGTCAGGGCCCGTATGGACGGGTCCGCCGTAATCCCGCGGTACAGCTGGCGCAAGAAGGGCCGCCCGTTCTGATCGTAATACTCCCAGGCGTTTTCGCCGTCCAGAATGATGGGAACGAAGGCGTCGCGGCCGCTGGCCAGTATCCCGCGGCAGTTGTCGCGAATGCGGTTCAAGAAATCCGCCGCAGCCTCCGCCGCCCCCATCCGCGAGTACACGAACCCGATCAGGTCGCTCAGATAGTGGTCGCGAAAGATCAGCGAGACTTCCCGGCCTCCCTGCCGCCAGACATACGGCCGGCAGGTTTCCTCGACGCCGGCGGAGCGGCCCAGGACGCGGCTCAGCACCCCATTGTCCGTGGCTGCCCAGCGGAACCCCGCCTCGGCGGCGATGCCGAGCGCTTCGTCGGACACCGAACCTTCGGAAGGCCAAAGCCCCGCCGGCGCCGTCCCAAGCCGCTCCTGACAGAACTGCCGCGCCCGCTCGAGCTGCGCCCGGGCGTCCTGCGGATAGCGGAACCGCGATGGCAGCGAAACGTAAGGATGCGACACTTCGGCGATGTTGGAATCGCAGATCAGCGGCAGTATGGGATGGTAGAACGGCGTGGTCGAGATCTCGATCTGCCCCCGCGCGGCGAACTTCCGATACACCGGCAGGACGGCCCCCAGAATCTCGGTCTGCTTCCTGCCGGCCAGCGCCTGGTCGTCCAGCGTGAAGTTGCGGCCCCGCAGGGCCAGTTCGCGGATGTCCGGGTCCTTGGCCAAGAACTCCTCGTCGAACCAGGCCAGTTGCGAAAGCACCTGCAAATCGCGAAACGCCTGCGCGCTGAACAGGCGCAGTGCGCGCCCGATGTTCCGGTCGGCCGCCCGCCACGCCTGGCACAACTCCAGGTAGCGCGGGAAGCGCGCCACGTTGCGCGCCGGATTGAGCGGCACGAAGTTGCGCAGCATGAACTCCTGCTCGGTCTGCGTCAGACTCTCGGCGGGCTTGAGCGTCACCCGCAGAAAGGGATCCACGGCGTTGCCGGCCGCGTAATCTTCCACCTGCAGCATCAGCGACGGCACCAGGTTGAAGGTCTGATGGACCTCGGGGAATTCCTCCAGGATCTCCACCATCCCGTAGTAATCCTTGAGGGCATGCAGCCGGGTCCAGGGCATCCGGTATTCCCCGGAGATCAGGTCTTTGTAGAACGGCTGGTGCATGTGCCACAGAACGCAGAGATAGATGTGAGGCATAGTGGCGCTACCTGGGAGGGTCTTCGGCGGTGTAGGGCCGCGGGTCCGCCGTGGTCTGGAAGCAATTGGAGAGGGGCCGGGCGCCGGCATCGAAAACCGTCATCGGGCGCAGGCCGAGGATCAACTCTATGGTTCGCAGCGTGGAAGTCGTATCGTACGGCGTGGGGTCCACTGCGCCGCGTTTCACGTATGGCGATATCGCAAGGGCCGGAGCGAAGATGGCGGTGGCCGGCCAGAAGCGGCTCTTCGAAACGGCTTCGACAATCCGACCCAGCGCCAAATCGTCTTCCAATCGCATCAGGATCAGGGCGGGCATCTGCCCCGTCTTCTCGAACTCGGCGAGGTCCTCGAGGAAGACCTTGGCGCGCTCCGTGTCCGGGTAGTCCGGATCGGCGCCGCGGTAACGCAGGTTGGTCGCGCGGTTCAGGACCGGGTCCTTCACCAGTTGCACCTGGATGCCGCCGGCCACTTCCTTGAGTGGGCGGTTGACGACGAAGTGGCCGTAGTTCCGCATCGAGATGCCCGCCGCCGCTGCGTTCGTCCACAGGTACCCGGAAGCAGGCACGGCGGCCGGCTCCCCGCCGTCGTAGTCGAAGGGGCGCGGCTGCATCTTCTCGACGAAATCCGAGGCGATCCCCGCGGTGGTCCATTGTTCGCCGTCCACGCGGGTGTCTCCCAGGGCTTGGAAGTTCTCCAGTTTCACGAACTCGCGCGCCAGCTTGCGATGGTTCGGCCCGTCCGGACGGTTCGCCGCGACAATGTAAATGACGTGCCGGATGGGCGAAGTCTGGCCCGGTTGCGCGGGAATGGGGCTGTCCTTGCCGGTTCCGGCGTCCTCGAGCAGCGCGTCGCGATAGGGCGTATTCTCGAGCACCGTCTTCGAGTAAGCCTCCAGCGCGTCATCTGACGGCGGGTCGATGAAGGATGCCGTGCCGGGCTCGCGCCCGTTCAGCACCACCACGCGGTTGTCGCGAAGCGCCTGAATGGCCATTGGATACCCACCCGCCGGGAGGAACCCGAGCTGCTCGGCGCGCGCGCCCGCAATCCCCTCCACCGCCACCGCGTTGGCGTTCGAGCAAGCCACGAACAGCCGCTTGCGGTCGGGGCTGAGGGCCAGCGCGCTGGGCGTCATCCCCGCGGGCTGCCAGGGAGTGAGCGAGACGTTGATGGTGTCGATCTGGCGCAGTTCGCCGCTCTCGGAGGTCCCCAGCACGTACACGTTGTTCGTATTCGCCGCAGCCACAAACAGCCGCGCGGCCACCCACTTGAGTTGGCCTTCCTCCTCGGCCGCCGGCTTGCCGGGCGCCCAAAGCATGTCGGTCGGGTGGGCGCCCAGCCGCAGCTTCTCCAGCACGGCGCCGGTGGCGGTGTCGTGGTGGTACACCGAGCCATCCGCCCAACTCGAGACCAGGAACGTCTTGCCGTCGGGCGGGAACAGGATGCGGTAAGGCCGCCGGCCCGTCGGGAACCGCTCGATCACCACTCCGGATTGCGGGTTGATCACCACGATGGAGTTGTTGAACAGGTCGGCCGCATAGAGCAGGCGGCCGGCCGGGTCGAAGGTTACATCGCCCGTGAAATCGTTGCCGGTTCGCTTTTCGGGAGGCGTCACCGGAAAGGTTCGGCGCGCGATCAGCCGGCCTTCCGCGAACCCGAACTCGAACACCGCCGCCCGCGAGCCGCCGCCCACGTACACGCGGTCGCCCTGGCGCGCGAACGTCAGCCCCAGCCATGCGTCCGGCACGGAGATGCTTCCCACCACGCGCTCGGTGGCGGTCTCGATCACGCTGATCGAGGGCGCCGCGCCGCCGCCGTTCAGCGCCAGGAGGTACTTGCCATCCGGCGAAACCGCCGCCGACATCGGCAGCGCCCCCAGTGCGACCTGGCGGCCGGCGGGCCGCAGCCGCCAGCCCGCGGGCTGAGCGGACAACGCGAGGGTCAAGGCAATCGGCAGAACCACTAGCCCAGTTTTCATTCGGAGAACCTTTGCGCGATGGGAAACCGCCGGCCGATGCCGAACGCCTTGCTGGTCACCTTCAGACCGGGCGCGGCTTGCTGGCGCTTGTATTCGTTGCGGTCGACCTTGTTGACGATCTTGCTGACGTAGTCCACGGCCAGGCCCAGCACCCCGGCGATCTGCCGCGGCGTCTGGTAATCCTCGACGTAAGCGTTCAGGATGCGGTCCAGCAGATCGTAGGGCGGCAGGGTATCCTGGTCAGTCTGGTTCGGACGCAACTCGGCCGAGGGCGGCTTGGTGAACACGCTCTCCGGGATAGCGCCCGCGTGGCGCCGGTTCGCCACCCGCGCCAGCTCGTACACCAGCGTCTTGGGAACGTCGCTGATCACCGCCAGCCCGCCGCACATATCTCCATACAGCGTGCAATAGCCCATGGCCAGCTCGCTCTTGTTGCCGGTGGTCAACGCCAGCGCCCGCCACTTGTTCGAGAGCGCCATCAGGATTGCGCCGCGGATGCGCGCCTGGATGTTCTCCTCGGTGACGTCGCGCCCGAGGCCAGCGAACAATGGATCCAGCGCCGCGAGGTAGCCCTCGTAAATCCCAGTAATCTGCACCACCTCGAAGCGGATGCCCAGATTCGACGCCAGCGCATGCGCGTCCGTCAGGCTGCCCTCGGACGAATATGGCCCGGGCATTCCGACCCCGACCACGTTCTCCCGGCCCACCGCGTCGAAGGCGATCGCGGCGGTCAGCGAGGAATCGATACCGCCGCTCAGGCCGATCAGCACGCGCTCAAACCCGCACTTGCGGATGTAATCGCGCGTGCCCAGCGCCAACGCTTCGTAGACCGCGTCGCACTCCTCCGGCAGGCTCTCGTGCTGGTCACCCGTGCCCGCCCGGGTGTCCAGGAACACCAGGTCCTCCCGAAACGACGCACCCGAGGCGATCACGCGCGCTTCGGCGTCCATGGCGAAACTGCTGCCGTCGAAGACCAGAGAATCGTTTCCGCCCACCTGGTTCACGTAGACCACCGGCAGCTTGTAGCGCAGCGCCGTGTTGGCGAAGATCTCGCGCCGGAGTTCGCGCTTGCCCATGTGGTACGGCGAGGCGTTGATGCTGATCAGGATCTCGGCCCCGGCCTGGGCTAGTTCCTCGACCGGATCGCGCCGGTACAGGCGCCGCTCCCAGAACTGTTTGTCGTTCCAGGCGTCCTCGCAGATGGTCAGCGCCACACGCCGGCCGTCGATCTGGCACAGCGACTGGCACTCGGCCGGCTGAAAGTAGCGCATTTCGTCGAAGACGTCGTAGGTGGGCAGCAGGGCCTTGTTCTGCTGGAACACGACGCGCCCGCGCTCGACGACCGCGGCGGTGTTGGTGGCGCGCTTGCCTGCCGACGCCTCGCTCCGGCCCACGTACCCGCAGATCAGCGTGAGATCGAGATCCGCGGTTTCCGCCGCCAGCCGCGCCAGGTGCTGCTGGGCGCCCTCGAGAAAACTCGGCTTCTCGACCAGGTCCCGCGGCGGATACCCGGTCAGCGACAGCTCCGGAAACACCACCACCCGCGCGCCACCCGCCGCCGCGGTCCGCGCGGTTCGGGCCATGAGGTCCGCGTTGCCCGCGAGGTCCCCGACCGTGGTGTTGATCTGCCCGAGGGCAATCCGCATGTAACAACTATTGTAGTGATTCCCCCAGAAGGGGCGCTGAGCCGAAGTTCGGCCGCTGGTGGGCCAGAAGAGACCGCTTCCTCACGGTCGCGGTTCGGTGCTGGGGGTCGGGTGGCAGCACAGAACCGCGACCGTGAGGAAGCGGTCCCGCCCGCGGAAGCCAAAGTGGAAGTCAGACGCGCCTGCTAGCGGATCGCTCGGACGGCTTCCAGGAGCCGCGCCGGCTCCGCCACGCTCACCAGGATCGAGTATCCGGCGCGGGTGGGGACGTAGGCAACGCTCTTGGGGTCGGTCACAAAGACCAGCGCCTTCTCGCCGTTCCTCAACCGGAACCACCCCGCCTTGTATCCGGGAAGCCCGGTGCCATTGGTCCGCCTGGCGAGCGCGTAATCGGTGTCCTTGGTCAGGTCCAGGACGCGTGCCTGTTCCGCGATCAGCTCGCGCCCGGGAATCGTGCGGCCGTACAAGTCCCCGGCGATCTTCAGCCCGTCGCTCGAGACCTCACAGCGGACGTGCCGCGTCGAGTAGGCGAACCAGGCGAACAGCACAACCAGGCCAATCAAGAGAGCGAGGACGGGGACCAGAACGGCCCAGGGAGCCGTGGAAGCGGGAATGATGGGAAAGACCTGCTTCATGGGAAGCCTCCGCGGTGAATCTTAACACGATTACCGCGTCAGCACGGGAACCGTCGTCAACGCGCCCGCAACCCCGTTGGCGGCCGGCACGAAGCGCAACGCCAGCGCACTGATCCGCCCGCCGGCGGGCGTGCCGAACTCCACCGTGCCGCGCTTGCCCGCGGTGCTCGCGTAACTCGTGGCCAGGACGAACGCCGTGTGTCCACGGCCCGGCAGATTCAGGATGCCCGAGTCCAGAGTCGCGCCGGTCTCGTCCCGGATGGTCACCGCGATGTTCCCAGCCTGGGTCGCGAGGTTCGCCACCGCCACCCCGGTGGCCACGCCGCCGGTGTGGTCGAAGGGCACGATGTACGCGGCTGCGTTGCGCACCTCCACCGGAACCGACGTCTGCTGCCCGCTCGTGGTGTCGAGGAACGTGGCGAAGCCGCCAATGCTGCCGCTGCTGGTCAATTGCGCCGAACCCATCTCCGGGCTGCCGGCGTTCAACGCCTGGGCCACCACGATCAGCGTGCTCCCCGCCGCGATCGTCTCATTGAACGTCGAAGCGGTGATGGCGCGGCTGGTTTGCGGGTAACTCAGCGGGAGAGCCAGCGGGTTGCCGGCCTCGTCGAAGAAACTCAACTGCGCCTGTGCTGCGGCGCTCCCCGCATTGAGCAGCGTGAACGTGGTCTGCCATCCGCCGCCGGAGGCCACGTGAGCGACCTCGCCCGTGCCGGGAACCACGTTCGCAACCACCGGGATGGTGCTGAGCGAGAGACCGCCTCCCGTTCCCATCTGCACCGCCCGCAGGGCGAACACGCCGATCTGGCCGCCCGCGGGCGTGTCCAGTTCCACCGTCCCGCGCCGGCCGGCTGCGGCGGCGTAGCGATCGGTCAGCATGAACGCGGTGTGGCCCCGCGCGGCGAGTTGAATGGTATCCGAGCCCAGACTCGCGCCCGCGTCGTCCCGGATCACCACTGGAACGCCCGCCGCGCTCGCCGAGACGTTCGCCACCGCCAGCCCACTCCACGAACCGGTCGTATCGTCGAACGGGACGATGTAGGAGGCGGCGTTGCGCGTCTCGACCGGCGTCGCGAGTTGCTGGCCCGAAGAGCCGTCCAGGAACGTCGCCATGCCGCTCACGCCGCCCGAGCTGAGCAACTGGCTCCATCCCTCGACCAGTGCCTGCGTACTCTGAAGGGGCGNNCAGGATGAGAGATGCCCCCGCGCCGATGGCTTGATCGACGCTGGTGGCCGCCTGCGAGCCGGTTGGCAAGCTGAGGGCGCTGCCGTTGTCGCCGAAAAAGTCCAGGTGCGCCTGGGCCTGGGTGGTGCCCGTGTTGACCAGCGTGATGGTGCTGCTCCAACCCCCGCCAACTGCCAGGTGAGGAATCGATCCCGCCGGGGCGAGCCCGTTGCCGGCAAGCGTGGCCACGTACAAAGCCCGGTTGGACCCGAAATCCACCAGGAAGACGAAGGCCGTTCCGAACACCGCCGCCGGCCCCGGTTCCCCGACCGCCTGCACCATCCTCCCGTCGAGCACACTGCCCGTTCCGATGACTTTCGCGATCGCGCCGTCTTGCCAAACGTAGAGCGCGTTGGCGCCGGTCGAGTCCATCGCCCGGAAGAGCACCGATCCCTGGCTGACCGCCACGCCGCTGGTGCCGACGGCGCGCAGCGTGCCCAGCCCCGGCAGGGTCGAATTCACGTCGGCGATGGGGCTGATGGTGTGCGACGTCAGGTCGGTTCGAAACAGGCCGAAGAACCCGGCCGGATTAGTGCTCGTCCCGCTGTTGGAATCGGTCGCATGGAACGCCACCAGGTTCCCATCCAGCGCCAGGACCGGCTGGTCGAACCGCGTATGAAACGCCGCGTTGGTGTTGCCCGGCAGTTGCTGGCCGGAGTTCACCAGTTCCGTCACCACCCCGTTGCCCCCGGCCGTTCCGAGGTAAATGCCGTTGTAGCCGGTGCTGTTGAGCGATCCGTCCGTGCCGATCATGGCCACATTGCTGCCGCTGATGGCCGGATCGTAGAAGCCGTTGATTCTCCCGCCCTGCGCGGGATGCAGTCCGTCGGCAATCATCGCCAGCGACGATCCGTCCGGTTTCGCCGAATAGACGCCCGGGACCATGGCGGAACTGGTGCCCGAGAAGGCCGCCGTCGTCCCATCGAAGGTGAAGGCGCCCACCTGCCGGCTGGCGCCGTCGAACAGGGTGAAGGTCCCGCCGGTCGGGTCGGCCGTGCTCGAATCCGCGATGCGGGCCAGGGTGCCGCCGGCGGCCGCCACCGAATACAGGCCCTCCTGGGCGGCCGTGTCCCGAGCGATGAAAATCACGGTTCCATGGCGGACTGTCGGAGCCGTGGCCAGAAGCTCGAAGTCATGGAACTTGTTGCCGCCTCCGGGAGCCGTGGTGTCGAAACTGACCAGCTTCCGGAACGCCTTGGTTTGAGTGTTGAAGGACCAGATCGCCGCGTGGCTTCCGTCGTCGTTCTGCGGCCCCGGATCGCGAAACGCCACCCAGGTCCCGTCAAACGCCGGCGTGGTGGAGGTGCCGATGAAGAAATTCCCCAGGCCGTCCGGCCTTATCGTAGAGGAATCCAGAACCTTGGTGAACTGATACGACTGGCTGGCCGCGGGGCGCGCCAAGCCCATGAGCAGGCAGGAAACAAGACAGAACTGCCAAGCCCCTCGTCGATTCCTAGAGTACCCCAGAACCACCTCCCCAAACATGGCTTCCGGCCGCCGTCCCAGACGGCCTGGAAGCCCGGTTCCGCCCTGCCCCGGACCCCAGCGTAACCACCGGGGTCGAGGCAGGAACCGGAAAAACTACTTCCGCCGCTTCCGCCGCGCCACGCCGATTCCCAGCAGTCCCAAGGCCAGGAAGATCGCCGTGCCCGGCTCCGGATTGTACGCTATCTGGCTAACCTGGACGAGCGTCCGGCCGTATACCGGTAACGTAAGCCCGGTGTTGGGATCCGTCAGCGACTGCGTATTCGGTTCGAAGCTCAACTCCAGGTGCGTGAACACAGAACCGGCGTAGAGGTACGTGCCGCTGGCTCCGGGCAATGTGTCAACGGCCGTCAGGTTGCCGCTGTTGAAGAACAGCGCGTTGATGGTGTAGCCCGGAGGGTCCGGCACCGGGTTAAGCGTCGAGAAAATGCCATAATTGAGGCTCAACCAGGTAACCGGAACCGCAAAATCCAAAAGATACACCCCGTCCGAGGTCCCCAGGATGCCCCCGGCGTCCACGTGTGCACCAACGCACGTGAAGTCGAACTGGGTTCCGCCACCCGCCCCGCCATTAAACAGGCAAGGCACCGCCGGATTGCCAATCGCGCTTTGGGGGTCGTATTGGAACTGGACGTCCCCCACGGAAGTGAGCCCCGGCGTCATAATTGGGACCGGCCCGACGAGCGTGCTGAAATCTACGATCCCTGCGGGCGCGCATCCGGCCAGCGCCGCCGCTAAGAGTACCGCCTCAAATACTCGTTTCATAATTTCCTCCGCTATGCATGGGCCGGTGAGCAGAGGCCGCACCGGCCCCAATCTTATCACGGCCGTCAAGAGGGCTTGCCCCCTCACCGGCCGTGCCAATTACTTGGTCGTTGCCGTGACCGGGGTCGACCGCGGCGAGGTTGCTGCCGGCGTGCCGTTGGTAGCCTGCACCGCGAACATGTAGGTGGTCTTGGTGGTCAGGCCGGTCACCCGGAACGTCAACCCTGTCGCGGTGCCGACCGCCGTCCAGGTCGTGCCGCCATTGGTACTGCGTGAGATGGTGTACCCAGTCGCGCCGGTCGAGGCGCTCCAGGTCAGCGTGACGCTATTGGTGGTAATGAGCGCCGCCGGGGCGGTCAGGTTCGTCGGGGCCAATAGTTGGGTTACGGGAGGCCCCGGAGTCGTCGCCGCCGCTTGGATGGAGGGCAGCGAAGCGCCCGTCGCGTTGAAGGCTACAACCTTGTAGCTGTAGCTGGTACTGTACGCGACCGCGTTGTCGTTGAAAGTCAATTGGGCGACGCCCGGGAGGGTCGCCAGCAGAATGGTCGCGCCACCGCCCTGGGTCCGGTAGATCCGGAAGCCCGTCGCCAGATTCGCCGGGTTCTGCGTGTAGGTCCACGCCAGAGCGATGCGCAATGGGGTCTGGGTCGCAGTCGCCGTGAGACTCTTCGGTATGGCTACCGGCTGAACCTTGAAGACCACCGGCCGCATCATGTCGTTCTCTTCGTGGCCCAGC
>PLEM01000539.1 GCA_003137035.1 Bryobacterales bacterium
GTCCTCGGCGTCCGCCACCTTCCCCAGCAGCAGCGAGCCTTTGACTTCGCGGGTAGCCTTGTCGCGCTGCGCCACCTTGAGCTTCTCCCAGTCCAGCTTGAGCTTGCTGGGATTGACGCCCTGCTCGGCCAGCATCCGGAGCTGTTGTTCCACCTGAAACTCGATCTGGCGCTCGATGTAGGCCTCGGGAACCGGGAAGTCGTGCATGTCTACCAGGACATCGACCAGTTTGTTCTTGGCTTCCTGCTGGGCTAAGAACTGGCGCTCGATGAAAATGGAGTTGCGGATGGCCCCGCGCACCTCGTCCATGTTCTGGTAGTCGCCCAGGTCGTGGGCGAAATCGTCGTTGAACTCGGGCAGTTCCTTGCGGCGAATCACCTTGAGGCGGGCGCGGAAGCGGACCGTCTTGCCAGCCAGCTTGGCCTGCCCGTACTCCTCCGGATAGGCGACGTCGAACTCCTTCTCCTCGCCGGGGGACATGCCCAGCAGGTTCTCGCTGAACCCGGCCACCGTCTCCTCTCCGCCAATGTGCAGGGTGACCTCGTCCTGCTTGATCGGCGGGCCGGGAACGCCGGCCAGACTCTCCAGCGAGACCACGGCGTGGTCGCCTTGAGCCACTGGACGGGGATCCACGTTGACGTACTCGGCCTTCTGCTCGCGGATCTCGGCCAGGCGCTTCTCGCCGTCCTCGTCGGTGACCTCCGGGTCCTGATAGGGAACGGTGATGCCCTTGTACTCCTTCAGCTCGACCGAGGGGACCACCTCGAATTCCGCCTTGAAACGCAACGGCTCTCCCGCCACCAGATGCACATCGCGCACGCTGGGACTTCCGACGACGTTGAGGCCCTCTTCCTCGGCGCGCTTGAAGAAGTGCTTGGGAAGGAGTTTCTCGAGGACGTCCTGGCGGATGTCCTGCGCGTACCGGCGGCGGATAATGTCGAGCGGCGCCTTGCCGGGGCGGAACCNNCCGGCAGCCGGATCTTCTTCCGGATCGACTCGACCACGCGCTCGGTTTCCCGCTCGACTTCCGCCGCCGGGACAGTGATTTCAAGAGTGTGCTTGATGTTCTGGGGATCCGCCATGTGCCTCCCGCGATGGCCGTGCTACGTTCCTTCCGACCAGCTCGCGAGGTAGCGTTCCTGCTCGGGCGTAAGCCGGTCGATCTTGACCCCCATGGATTCCAGCTTCATGCGGGCCACCTTCTTGTCCAGTTCCTCGGGAACCGCGTAGACGCGCTTTTCGAGCGAGGCGTGGCTCTTGACCAGGTACTCGACGGCCTGCGCCTGGTTGGCGAAGCTCATGTCCATGACCGAGGCGGGATGGCCCTCGGCGGCGGCCAGATTGATCAGGCGGCCTTCCCCCAGCACGTAGACCCGGCGGCCGTCGCGCAGGGCGAACTCCTCGACATACTCGCGCACCTGACGCCGCGTGGACGCCATCCGGCCCAGTGTCTCCAGGTCGATCTCGACGTTAAAGTGGCCGGAGTTCGCCAGCATGGCGCCGCTCTTCAGCCTCTCGAAGTGCTCCTTGGCGATGACGCTCTTGTTGCCGGTGAGGGTGATGAACAAGTCGCCGATGGTGGCGGCCTCGGCCATCGACATGACCCGGAAGCCGTCCATGATTGCCTCGATCGCCTTGGTGGGGTCGATCTCGGTGACGATGACGTTGGCGCCCATCCCGCGCGCGCGCATGGCGACGCCGCGGCCGCACCAGCCATAACCGGCCACCACGACGATCATGCCCGCCAGCAGCAGATTGGTGGAGCGGATGATTCCGTCCAGGGTGCTCTGGCCAGTGCCGTAGCGATTGTCGAACAGGTGCTTGGTGAGCGCGTCGTTGATGGCAATGACCGGGTAGCGGAGCACGCCTTCCTTGGACATCGCGCGCAGGCGGATGACGCCCGTGGTGGTCTCCTCGGTGCCCCCGAGGACTCCCTCAAGCGCGTCCTTGCGCTTGGTATGCAGCACCGTCACCAGGTCGCAGCCGTCGTCCATGGTGATCTGCGGGCGGTGGTCGATGGCCGCCAGGATGTGGGAGTAGTAGACTTCGCTGTTCTCGCCCTTGATGGCGTAGACCGGAATGCCGTAGTGTTCCACCAGCGTGGCCGCCACGTCGTCCTGGGTGGACAGCGGATTGGAGGCGCACACCACCGGGATCGCGCCGCCGTCGCGCAGGGTGATCATGAGGTTGGCGGTTTCGGTGGTGACGTGCAGGCAGGCCGCGATACGAATGCCAGCCAGCGGCTGCGTCTTGATGAACTGCTTGCGGATGGTTTGCAGCACCGGCATGGTTTGAAATGCCCATTCGGTGCGGCGCTTGCCGAGTTCGGCCAGCGCCAGATCTTTCACGTCGCAAGCGACTGCGGCCTGCGGATTGGCTGACATAAATCCTCCTTCGATGCTCGATGGAAGCGGAACGGAAACCCGCTCTATCCGGCCGAAGCCACCAGCCGCGCGTCTTCGCGCAACAGGCCCGCCCGGTCGGCGGCTTCCCAGCTAAATGTGTCCTCGGTCCGGCCGAAGTGGCCGAACGCCGCAGTCCGTTGGTAGATCGGACGGCGCAGTCGCAGGTGCTCGATCATCCCCTTGGGGGTGAGCGGGAAATGAGCGCGGATGAGTTCCACGATGCGCTCTTCTTCAATGGCGGCAGTGCCGAAGGTGTCCACGGACACCGAGACCGGCTCGGCGACGCCGATAGCGTATGCAAGTTGAACCTCGCAACGGGTGGCCAGCCCAGCGGCAACGACATTCTTGGCGACGTAGCGCGCCATGTAGCAGGCCGAGCGGTCCACCTTGGTGGGATCCTTGCCGGAGAAGCAGCCGCCCCCGTGGCGTCCCATGCCCCCGTAGGTGTCCACGATGATCTTGCGGCCGGTAAGCCCGGTGTCGCCGTGCGGCCCCCCGATCACGAACCGCCCGGTGGGGTTGATGTGGTACTTGGTGCCGGCGTCGACCATCTCGGCCGGAACCACGGCGTCGATAACGTGCTGCCGGACGCCCACGCGAACCTCCTCGATGGGAATGTCCGCGTGCTGGGTGGAAACTACCACGGCATCGATGCGGCTGGGCTTCCCGTCCACGTATTCCACGCTGACTTGCGACTTGCCGTCGGGGCGAAGGAAATCCAGGAGTCCCGCGCGGCGGACTTCGCTCAGGCGGCGCACCAGCTTGTGCGCCAGCATGATAGGCAGCGGCATCAGCTCGGGCGTCTCGTCGCAGGCGTAGCCGAACATCAGGCCCTGGTCCCCGGCCCCTCCCGTATCCACGCCCATGGCGATATCGCCCGACTGCTGCTGGAGGACGTTCACGACGCCGCAGGTTTCGCCGTCAAAACCATAACTGGCGTTGTCGTAGCCGATTTCCTGGATGGTCTTGCGGGCGATCCCCTGAATATCCAGCCGACAGTTCGGCTGCGTCGTGATTTCCCCGGCCACGATGCAAAGCCCGGTAGTCACCAGGACCTCGCAGGCCACGCGACCCATCGGATCGTCCTTCATGACGGCATCCAGAACCGCGTCCGAGATCTGGTCCGCGATCTTGTCCGGGTGCCCTTCGGTCACCGATTCGGAAGTGAAAATGAACTTGCGGGCGTCTGCCACTGAACCCTCCTCCTTTGACACAACCTAGCCTCGGCCCATGGGAACAGAGGTTACCTGAGGGAAGTCGAAACCTCAAGTCTATCGGACCCGGGCTGAGGCGTCAAATCGCCCTCCTCGCGTGTCATGATAAGTCTATGGCGCGCTTGGTGTTCCTCCTGGCCGTGGTGGCGCTCGCCGCGCCCGCGGTGGACTCCCCCAGCGTCAAGCGGAAGATCCAGCTCATCCAGCAGGACCGCGTGCTCCCCGGAACCAACGTCACGCTGAAGCGCGATGAGCTGAACGCATACATTCGTAGCGAGGTGGCTGCGGTTGCACCCGCCGGCGTGCGCGAACCGCGGGTGGTCTTGGGCCAGGACCGGGTCACCGGGTCCGCCTTCGTCGATTTTCCCAAGCTCCGCCAGGCGCAGGGCAAGCCCATGGGCCGCCTCCTGGCCTGGCTGGTGGGCGGCGAGCGGCCGATTCGGGTGGACGCGCGCATCCGCTCGGCCAAAGGCAAGGCGGTGGTGGACATCGAGCGCCTGGAGGTCTCCGGGATGGTGCTCACCGGCCCCACCCTCGACTGGCTGATCCGCAATTTCCTGTGGTCCTACTACCCCGACGCCAAAATCGGCAAGTCCTTCGAACTGGCCCACCGCATCGACCGGCTCGAAATCGATCCGGCCGAGGTGCGGGTGGTGATTGGGAGGTAAACTCGTTGGTGGGTTGCCCATGCCCATCAACTGCGACAAGCCGCACCTCTGGAAAACCGATATTCAGGCCAGTGTCGATCTTTTCAATACATGGTTCACCAAATTCGCGCCGAAGGCGTACCGGGAGACCCGGCTGCAGACCACCAAGCAGGTGCAAGAGGGCCTGCTCATGACCAGAGACCTCACCTCGATCAGCCCCAAGGTTCTGAGGGAGCATCCGGGCATTCTGCCGATGTTGCGAATGGCTACCTGCCCACCTCTAGCCCGTGACCGGCTGGTAGGGCTGGCCTACGCCAAGAAGAGTCTTGTAGAATCCATCGAAAGCGGGAAAATACCAATCAGGATGACCGAGGCGGATCTGGCTGAGAACCTGAAGCGGATCTCCGGCACGATCGCCAAAATGCTGGATGTGGATATCTTCCCGTGGTTAGCCGTCAAGGGAATCGCGTCCAAGGAAGACCGCTATCGAGCCTCGACGATTGTCGCGGACAGGCTCTGCGGGGCGGTCTCGGATCCGATCGTTCGGAACGCGCAGGAGAAGAGACAGTTGGCGCTGATCGGAGACTACCTGTCGAAGAGGGGCTACAGGCACGCACAGCATCCGAGCACCGAGCCGTTGCAGAGCATGACGCCGGGCACGTATGGATTCCGAATGGCTGTCGTAGCCGGTGAGCCGCACAAAGTGAAGATTCCGGTCGATGTCGTCGTTCAGCCTAAGAAGCCGTCCGCCGATAGAGTACCTGTGCTGATCGAAGCCAAGTCCGCGGGCGACTTCACGAACGTCAACAAACGCCGGAAGGAAGAAGCCACGAAGATTCGGCAGATTCGAGCCAGGTACGGAGACACCGCCCGTTTCATTCTGTTTCTTTGCGGGTACTTCGACAGCGGATACCTTGGGTACGAAGCAGCCGAAGGCATCGATTGGGTTTGGGAACACCGGATTGAGGATTTGGCGAAACTTGGTCTCTGAATGACAGATCTGGACGCCCAAGAACAAGATCGTTTGGTCGAGCAACTGCGGCTCGACAGCATGAAAAGCGCCGAGGAGAGGAACCAGTGGGGCCAGTTCGCCACACCCCCGGCGCTGGCAGAGGAGATTGTGCGCTACGCCCGATCTCTGGCCGGCCGCGTGCGCTTTCTGGATCCGGCCATTGGGACGGGGTCGTTCTACGCGGCGCTGCTAAGGACCTTTGAGAGCGACCGCATCGAGTCTGGCGCCGGAATTGAACTTGACCCACTGTTCGCGGAGGCAGCCCGGCGCCTGTGGGCCGGTTCCGGCTTGCGAGTGATCGAAGGGGACTTCACGACCGCTCAGCCGGAAGCCCGCTTCAACCTCATCGTTTCGAACCCCCCCTACGTCCGGCACCATCATCTAGGCCTTGTTGCCAAGGAACGGCTTCAGCGGCTCGTGATGCTGCAGCACGGAATCCGCATCAGCGGGCTGGCCGGTTTGTACTGCTACTTCCTCTTGCTGTCCGACGCGTGGTTGGAGCCGGGCGGCCTGTCGATCTGGCTGATCCCGTCCGAATTCATGGACGTGAATTACGGAGGCGCCATCAAGCAATACTTGACGGACCGCGTTGAACTGATTCACATACACAGGTTCAGCCCGGCGGATGTCCAGTTCACTGATGCTCTGGTCTCCTCGGCAATTGTGGTGTTCCGCAAGATACCTCCGGTGGACGGCCATGTAGCGCAGATATCCCTCGGCGGGTCCTTGTTCTCCCCCGTTCAAACCGCATCGATCCCCATCGAGATCCTACGTAAAGCGCGGAAGTGGACAGCCTTCCCGACAGCGGCGTCGGGTAGTTCCGCGGATGGGCGCCAGGTCTTATTGGGAGACCTCTTCACGATCAAGCGGGGGATTGCCACCGGCTCAAACGGCTTCTTTATCCTGACCGAGGATGAAGCCATGCGGGTCGGTATCCCGGAGGAGTGCAGGCGGCCAATTCTGCCGAACCCAAGGCACTTATCGAGCGAGGTGGTGGAGGCGGGTCAACGCGGGTATCCGGCCAACGTCCCGCGGCTCGCGCTGATCGACAGTGACTTGGCTGAAGAAGAGGTTGAAGCCCGCTACCCGCAGTTCTGGCGATACCTTCAGGGTGGCAAGGCAAGGGACGTCCAGACTTCGTACCTGGCCAGCCACCGAAGCCCGTGGTATTCCCAGGAGAAGCGGGATCCAGCGCCGTTCCTGTTCACTTACATGGGCAGGTCTGTCGGAGGCCGGAAACCATTTCGGGTGATATGGAACAAGTCGGCTGCGACGGCCCACAACGTTTACCTGCTCCTCTATCCCAAAGGCGCCCTAAAGCGGGCATTGGAGGAGCATCCCGAACTCCTCGCGGTCGTGTTCCAGAAGCTTCAATCGATCGACATCGGCGATCTCCTGGGCGAGGGACGCGTCTACGGTGGCGGCTTGCACAAGCTGGAACCCAATGAGTTAGCCCGGGTGCCGGCGACCGCCCTCTCTCAAGCAATCGAGACACTTTACCCGCAGGACCCATCGTTCGTGAAGTCCCAGCAGCTCTCCTTGGCTTGGTGAGCGGTTATCCACGCAGGGATTTCAAGGCTGTGGTTTCACTGCCCGGCTGCGATCCGCGTCGCCGCCTGCTTCCCCATGCGGACGCAGTCGGGGATGCCGATGCCGGTGTAGGCGTTGCCGGCTAGGTGGAGGCCGGGCAGGGCGGCGACGCGGGCCTCGATTCGGGCGAGGCGGTCGCGATGGCCCACGGTGTACTGCGCCATCGAGCGCGGCCAGCGGGCCAGGCGGGTGAACAGCGGGGTTTCGGTCACTCCCATGATGTCGCGGAGTTCGTCGCGCACCATAGCGACGAGGGTTTCGTCCGATTCGTCTCCGCCCCCCAGGAAGCAGCGCAGCACCGCCCGGTTGTCCGGCACGCGGCAGTCGAATTTCGTTCCGACCCACGTGCAGGCCACCAGGCGCCGGCGCTCACGCTTGGGAACCAGGAAACCAAATCCGTTGAGCGGGTGCGAGAAGCCGGCCTTCTCGTAGCCCAGCGAGAGCGTGATCGACGAGGTGTACGGCACGGAGTCGAGCAACGCGGCCAGCTCCGCGTCGACGCTGGTCAGAAGCTCTCCGGCCTCGTAAGCCTGGCAGGCCAGAACCACGTTTGCGCTTTCGATCCACTCGCCGGCGATCCGTACGCGCCAGCCGCCCATGGTGCGTTCCACCGTCTCGGCAGCGCCCTGCAGCAGTTCCGGTTTCGGATCGGTGGCGGCCGCGACGGCGGTGACAAGCTGCCCCAGCCCGCCCTTGAGCGTCTGGAACAGCGGCTGTCCCCGGCCCTCCCTGGCCGCCTTGCGCCGCTCGTGCAGAACGCCCTTGGTCAGGCTGCCGTACTTGGCCTCCAGTTCCACAAAGCGCGGCAGCACGCTGGCCACGCTGAGCTGGTTCGGGTCGCCGCCGTATACGCCGGCCAGCAGCGGTTCGGCCAGGTAGTCCACCGCTTCGCTTCCGTAATGCTCGGCGACGAAGTCCGCCACCGACTGTTCCTGGCCTGGCGCGCCGGCCGGGCGGCGGAACCACTCCAGCCCCATCCGCAGTTTGGTGCGCCATCCGAGCAGCGAAGTCGCCGCCAGCGGCCAGACCTTGGTGGGGATCATGAGCATCAACCCGTCGGGGAGCGGAACCAGGCGGCCGTGCTTGCGGACATAGGTGACGCGGCGGTGGTCGTTCGAGCCGATCACCTCGGAAGCCAGCCCCAGCTCGCGAATCAGCTCGAGCGCCCAGGGCTTGGCGGCGAGAAAACTGTCCGGGCCCGCCTCGAGCACACAGCCATCCACGGTTTCCGTCTCGATGACGCCACCCAGGCGCGGCCGGCGCTCGATCAGCGTCGCGGGCGTGCCCGCTCGGGACAGGTAGTAGGCCGCGGAGAGGCCGGAAATCCCGGCCCCGACGATGGTCACCCGGCGCATAGCTTCTGTTTGGCGACCTCGGCCAGGGCGGCAATAAAGGTCCCCGAGTCGTTCAGGGATTCGGGGCGGCGGAGGCCGATGCCGCGATCCCGAGCGTAATTGCGGAACAGGATATCGACGTCGTAGAGGATCTCGACGTGATCGCACACAAACCCGATCGGCGCCAGCACCACATCCCGGACGCCCTCGGCGGCGTACTGATCGAGGCGCGATTCCACGCTGGGGCCGAGCCAGATTTCCTCGGTGAAGCCCTGGCTCTGATAAGCGAAATCCCAGGCGGCGAGCCCGGCGCGGGAGGCCACGGCGGCGGCGGTGGCATGCGTCTCGGCGTCGTAGGGGTCGGCGCGCTCGAGCACGCGCTCGGGCAGACTGTGGGCGGTGAACAGAACTCTCCCGGCGGGCAGCAGCGGCGCCAGCCGTTCGTGAAACCCCTGGATCAGCAGCGGGGCGTCGTGAAAACTTTTCGCCCAGGCGATCTCCGCCTGGAGGCCGAGCGCCTGCTTGGCTTCCTGGGTGCGGCGAAAGTAGAACCCGACGCTGGCCTTCGAATACTGCGGGGCCAGGCAGATGGCGACGATGCGCTCGACGGCGTCGGCCCGGACTTGCGCCATGGTCTCCTGAATGAAGGGATGCCAGTTGCGCATGCCGAA
>PLEM01000066.1 GCA_003137035.1 Bryobacterales bacterium
GACCGGCTCCAGTCAGGATCGAGTTTCTGGTACGAGATCTTCCATCCCGCCCAGCACGGCACCTTCCGGCCGCTCAGCGAGCGGCTGTTCTTCCTGGTATTTCACTGGGCCTTCGGCCTGCACGCGCTGCCTTATCGCGTCTGCGTATTCCTGACGTTCTTCGCCGACCTGGCGCTGCTGGCCTGGGTGCTGAAGAGGATCACCGGGGCCTGGGCGGTGGGATTCTGGGCGGCGCTGCTCTGGGTGGTGAATCCCGCCATGGCCACCGAGATGACCTGGACCTCCGGCTACATGCAGATCCTGTGCGGGTTCTTTTTGCTGCTAGCGTTCCACTTCCTGCTGCGGCACATCGAGACGGGACGATGGCGCTACTACGCGGCACAGGTGGCGGTGTTCCTCCTCGGGTTCTTGGTCATGGAGACCAACTCCGTCTATCCGCTTCTGGCTCTCGGCTACACATTCTTCTTCGCCCGCAGGCACGTCCTCCGAACGCTTCCGCTGCTCGCGGTGTCGCTCCTGTTTGTGGCCTTGCACATGGCACTCGTGCCGAAGCAGGAAACCGGCTACTACGCCATGCACCTCGGCTGGGGGATTCCCTCGGTGTTTTGGGCCTACTGGCGCGACGCGGTATCGCCGCCTCAAGCCGCGGTGGTGCTGGGGCTTTGGTGGCGGATCGTGCCGCTGGGCGTGCGCGCGATGACGCTGGCGCTGGGGGCGTTTCTGGTGTGGGAGACGGTGCGCAAGCGGTTCCTGGCGGCGGTTCTGTTCTCCTGGTTCGTGCTGCTGCTGGCGCCCGTGCTGCCGCTGGGCGGGCACTTGCAGTATTACTACCTGACGCTTCCACTGATGGGGCTGGCGGCCTTCGGCGGGTACGCGCTGTGGCGAGGCTGGAGCCGCGGGGGCCTCTTCCGGCTGGCGGCGGTGGCGTTGGCCGCCGGGTTCATCCTGGTCTCCGTTCCGCTGGCCTGGCAACTGACCCGCGAACGCTGGCAGTGGACCCAAGCCGCGCGCGAGGTGGTGTCGCGGGTCGCGGAGGTTCACCGCAGCCAGCCTGGGAAGGTGATCCTGCTCTCGGGCGTGGACGACGGCACGTTCCAGCGCGTGATCGGCAACAACCCCTTCCCGCTGGTGGGTGCCGGGCAGGCGTACCTGGTTCCGGAAGCGCGGGAGCGGATCAAGCCGGTCCTGGGGATGAACCTGGATGACTTCACGCTGCCGATCTCACCGGCGCCCGAGGAATTCGAGCACGGGCGGTTTGTGGTGCTGGCCGTGGACCGCCACATGGAAGACGTCACGGCAAGCTACGCCCGCAGCGCGCCCACGCGGCCCGCGCTGCTGCCCCGCAAAGTGGACGTCGCCAGCGACCTGAACGGGCCGCTGCTGGGCGAGGGCTGGTACGGTTCCGAGCAAACGCACCGCTGGATGGGCAAGCGCGCCAGCTTGCGCATCGGCGCGCCGGCCCGCGATGGGGCAAAACTGATGCTGAGCGGGGGCTGCGCGCCCGAGCAGGTTCGGGACGGCCCGCTGCACATCGCTGTATCGGTAGACGGCGTCGCGTTGCCGCCGGCTTCGGTCGCCTCCTGCGGCGGCGACAACTTCGAGCTGGCCTTCGATCTGCCGCCGGACGCTGCGCGCAAGAGCCGGCTGGAGATTGTCGTCGAGGTGGAGCGCACTTACCGCGCGCCGGGCGACCAGCGCGACCTGGGGCTGGCCTTCGGCACGATCGAGGGTCGGTAGGATAGGGCTCCAGCCCTATCCCGGTCGCCCCGCGGAACCCGTGGCAGGCTTGCGAAGCCTGCGTTTCAACGCTAAAGTTGGAAGCGAAGGCTGGGGTGCGCGTGCCCGATCCACCCTCCGATTCCATGCCAGTCCCGGACATCGAATACGACACATACTCGGCCGAAGCCCTGCCCGTCCGGATCGAGTATGCGCTGCCGGTGATCGAGGAGATCTGCGCGCTGGCGGTGGAGGGTCTGTACCGCTTCCGCCACGGCGGAATGGAGGTCGGAGGCGTGCTGTTCGGCGCCACGGGCCCCGACCAGGTGACCATCGCCGCCTCCCGCCCGCTGGCCTGCGAGCACGCCTTCGGTCCGCGATTCGTGCTTTCCGACCGCGACCGGGCGGCCATGAAGGAGCTGCTCGAATTGCCGCAGACCGACCCGGCCCTGGTGGGCCTGGCGCCGGTGGGCTGGTACCACTCGCACACGCGCAGCGAAATTGCGCTGTCTCCGCGAGATCTCGAGATCTACGACCGCTACTTCCCTCATCCCGGACAGGTAGCGCTGGTACTGCGACCCGAATCCTATGGATCGGCGCGCGCGGGGTTCTTTGCCCGCGGGAGGAACGGCGCGGTCAGCGGTGAGGCGTATTGCGAGGAGTTCGTGATCCGGCCGGGGCGAGCGGGCGTCGCCCCGCGGGAACCCGAGCCGGACGCAGCGGAACCCGTGCCCGAGAAGCCGGCCGCCGAGCCGGCGCCAGTTCCCCCGCGGGCTGCGACCGCGGAGCACTTCCTGGATACGGAATCCGAGCCACTTCCATCCTTCGCGCGCGCCGAGCCGGTCCGCAGCCGGAGATCGATTTGGCTGGTGGCGGCGCTGGTGCTGGCGCTGGCCGGTGGCGCCGGGGTGCAAGCCTACTACCGCTACATCGCTCCGCAACAGTCGCTGGTGCTGTGGGTGGTCGACGTCGGAGGCCAACTGCTGATCGAGTGGGACCGCACCGCCAAGCCCATCCGCGAGGCCGAGAGCGCGCGCCTGGAAATCCTGGATGGCAAGGAGCGGCGGGACATCCCGATGGATGGCGAGCGGCTGCGCGAGGGCAGCGTAAACTACGTAAGGCAGTCGGAGATCGTGGACGTGCGGCTGCGCGTGAATCCGCGGGGCGCCCGACCGGTCCAGGAGTTCATGCGCTTCGTAGGCCAGCCGGTGCGCCGCGCCGCGCCACCCGCGGAGGGCGAAGTGATCCGTGAGCGGGACGCCTTGAAGGCCGAGTTGGAGAATCTGCGCACCGAGAGTAAGCGAAAAAATGCGCGAGCGCGGCGGGTCAAGCCTCCCGCTCCGCGCCCCAAGCCATAAAACCATGCTCCTGCAATCGTTGCGAAAACAAGTGCTCGAAGCCAACCTGGAACTGGCCCGGCGCGGGCTGGCGCTCTTCACCTTCGGAAATGCCAGCGGCATCTCGCGCGAAGACGGTCTGGTGGCCATCAAGCCCAGCGGCGTGCCCTACGAGACCATGAAGCCGGAAGACCTGGTCGTAACCGACCTCGATGGGCGGATTGTCGAGGGCCAGCTCCGGCCCTCCTCGGACCTGGCCACTCATCTGGTGCTGTACCGCGCCTTCGGAGCGATTGGCGGCGTGGTCCACACGCACTCGCGATACGCCACCGCCTGGGCGCAGGCCGGCTGCGAGATCCCCTGCCTGGGCACTACGCATGCCGACTACTTTTACGGGGCCGTTCCAGTGACGCCTCCGCTCGAAGCCGCGCAAATCGAGGGCGGCTACGAGGAGAACACCGGGCTCGTGATTGTCGAGCGCTTCCGCGGCCTCGATCCCGCGCAGGTGCCGGCAGTGCTGGTGGCCAGTCACGGCCCGTTCTGTTGGGGCAACTCGGCCGGCGAAGCCGCGCATAACGCCGTGATCCTCGAAGAACTCGCGCAGACGGCCTGGTTGACTCTCACCCTGAATCCCGCCGCCCATCCAATCCCGAGCGCGCAGCTCGACAAACACTTCCTCCGCAAGCACGGCCCCGGCGCGACTTACGGGCAGAAGTAGGGACTGCCGAGGGTTTCACGGGTTTTCGTCGATGGTGGCGACTTCGCCGGTGGTGGCGAGCTTGGCATCGGCCTTGGGGAAATACTCGACGGTCACGGTGCGAATGGTTTTCTGCGGGCCGCATGCCAGGGTAGTCTCGGCGGCGCCCATCACGATGACCTTGGCGAGATCGCGGATGAGCAGGCGCGTGACACTGCCGCCGTCGCCCTCGATCGCCAGGCGCATCAATTTGCCGATGCAATCGATGCGGGTAAGGCGGCCGCGGATCTTTCCCGAGGGGGCGGGGCCGTCGAACATGCCGACGACCCGGCGATCGGGCGGCGGGGCGGGCTGGCCGCGATTGGCGCGCGCTTCGGCGGCGCGGACCTCGGCCATGGCCGCATCCTTGACGCGCTGGAGATCCCGCTGGCGCTCGGCTTCCTGGCGCTTGCGCTCGGCGACCTCGAAATCCAGGCGCTGCTGTTCGATGGCGAGGCGGGAGTTGTGGATGCTGGCGCGCTCGGCGTCGTCTACCGACGCTGACTCGGCGGCGGTCCAGGCTTTGGCGGCTTCGGGATAGCGATTGTGGGCCAGGTTGAACTCGGCCAGGGCGCGCCAGCGGGCGGCGTTGCGGGGCTCGAGATCGGTGGCGGTCTTCAACTCCTGGAGTTTCTTGCTGGGGTCGGACTCGATCGCGGCCAGCAAAACGTGGGGCTCGGCCCAGGCGGGGTTCAATGCGGCGGCCTTCTCCAGCGCCGGGCGCGCCTTATCGGGCGTGAGGCGCGCGAACTCGAGCCAGCAGCGGGCGCTGGTGGAGCCGGCCTCGGTGGCGGAGGCGAATTCCCTGCGCGCCTCATCCGTGTGCCGCTCGCGCAACGCGAGGAAGGCCAAGCCTTCGCGCGCCACGGCGGGGGCGCCCGCCTGGAGCAGCGCCTGGTAGGCGGCGGCTGTGGGTCTGAGATCCGCCAGGGCGATTTGCGGAAGCAGCGGCGGGGCCGGCCGCGTCGTGAACTCGGAGCGCGGATCGAGCGCGCGGCCGCCGATGGTGACAGTCTGGAAGCTTCCGGCGGCGAGGTAGGCGGCGGCCTGCTTGTCGAGCTCGGCAGGCGTTTTGCCGAAGGCGTTGCGGAAGGCGGGTTCCGGGTCGGCGCCGTGCTGGAGATTGTAGAGCAGCACGCGGAGCTTTCCGAAGTAGGCAGGGTCGACGCCGATCAGGTGCATCCGGGCCCAGTCCAGGCTGCGTTCGGGCGGCGGTGGCGGCTGGCCCAGGGTGATCCGGGTGCCGCTGACCTGGGCGGTGGAATAAAACTCCGCCATGCCGACCTCGATGCCGGGGGACATACGGCGGGCGTTGGAGTCGATCAGGATCCGGACGCACTCGCGGACCAGTTCGCGCGGGGTTGGTAAGTTGGCGACCAGCGCGCCGGTGTAAGTGTCGCGGGCGAGCGTCAGGGGGGCGGGCTGGCCCGACTTCAAAACCAGGATGCGGATGGGCCAGAGAGTGGTAAGGTCGGGTTTGCCGAGCGCCGTGCCGACGGTGTCGCGGACCTGCTCGAGCTGGTTCAGCGCCTCGCGGCCGGGCCGGTCCCCCGCGTTGGTGAGCACCTGGAACGGGCCGGAGCGGATGTCCAGCCAGCGGTCGTCGGCGAAGGCGGCGAGCGGCAGGAGCAGCAAGGCGAGGAGCTTCAGCATTCCATTCACATGATAGCGCCGGGGTTCCGGTATATACTAGAGAACGGATGGTCGAATCACATCGGCGGTCGTGGTGTATCCTGTCGCGCCATGGAGGGTTAGGGCTTCCTAGAGAATGAGAGTTTCCGTTCAGATCAGCCGTGGGATCGAGTCGCTGTTCGGCACCCACGATGAGAACATCCGGCTGCTGGAATCCGGACTGAAAATCAGCACGCAACTCCTCGACGACTGCATCGAGCTGGAGGGGGCCGAGGCGGACGTCGCCCGCGCCGAAAGCATCCTGGAAGACTACAACGCCCTGGTGAAAGAAGGGCATATCTTCGGGAATGGCGACCTGAACAGCTACTTGCGGGTGGTCACCGAGGACCCGGAGGTAAGTCTGCGCGGCCTGGTGGTGAGCGGGCGGCAGCGCAACTTTGGCAAGAAGATCATCGTACCGAAGACCATCAACCAGCGGCGGTACCTGGAGGCGATCGAGCGCAACGACCTGGTGATCGGCGTGGGACCCGCGGGCACGGGGAAGACCTACCTGGCGGTGGCGATGGGGATCTCGGCGCTGCTGAGCAAGCGCATCAGCCGGATCATCCTGACGCGGCCGGCGGTGGAAGCTGGGGAGCGGCTGGGGTTTCTGCCGGGCACGCTGCAAGAGAAGGTGGACCCTTACCTGCGGCCGCTCTACGACGCGCTGTACGACATGCTGGAGATGGAGAAGGTGGAGAAGCTGCTGGAGCGGGGGATCATCGAGGTGGCGCCGATCGCGTTCATGCGCGGCCGGACGTTGAACGACAGCTTCATCATCGTCGACGAAGCGCAGAACTCGACCCCGGAGCAGATGAAGATGGTGCTGACGCGGCAGGGCCTCAACTCCAAGATGGTGGTGAACGGGGACGTGACGCAGATCGACCTGCCGCTGGGCAAGCGCAGCGGGCTGCTGCACGCCGAGGAGGTTCTGCGCGGGGTGGAAGGCATCCGCTTCGTGTACTTCGACGAGCGGGACGTGGTGCGGCACACCCTGGTGCAGCGCATCGTGAAAGCCTACGAGAAGTACGAGGCGAACGAGGCGGGCCGTCAGCTCACGTTGAAGCTGGGCGATTATGCCGGTGACAGGGTGCGGGAGGGCGAAGACGGCGCCATCGTGGCGCCCAGTGCATAGTGCGGTCCCATGCCTGAATCCACCAGTACGCTGATCTTCCGGCGCGCGCCACACGGGCTGCCGCGGCGCGGCCTGAAGGCATTCGCCCTGCTGCTGGAGCGGATGGTGGCCGACGGGCGTCACTTCGACTGCCTGCTGACAGACGATCGCGAGCTGCGCCGGCTGAACCGGCAATTCCTGGACCACGACTACCCGACTGATGTGCTCTCGTTTCCGGCGGCCGCCCCGGCGGAGTCTTTGGGGGAGATTGCCATCTCGACGACGCGAGCCGCCAAGCAGGCCCAGGAGCAGGGCCACTCCCTGGAACAGGAAATCGCCATTCTGATGCTGCATGGGCTGCTGCACCTGCTGGGGATGGACCACGAACGGGACCGTGGCCTCATGGCGGGTGTGGAGCGGCGATATCGCGAAGAGCTCGGCTTGCCGGTGGGCCTGATCGAGCGGGCGGGGGCGGCGCGGGCGCGGACGTGAACACTCTGCTGGTGTTGCTGGCGATCGCGCTCGGGGTGCTGCTGGTGGTGGCGACCTACGTGCAGCACCTGTACTATGAGTCGCTGCGCCTGCGGCCGCGGGAGCGCGCGTCGCTCGAGTACTTCAAGGCGACGCTCCAGGCGCGCATCGGCGTGGAACCGGACCGGGGCGTTCTGACCTTTTCGGTGATCAAGCACACGGCGCTGTTATCCCTGGGCGTGTTGTTCCTGCTGCTGAGCCCGAAGCGGACCGCCGAGTCGCTGGTGGGGGCCTTCGTGGGCGCCTGGCTGACCATGCTGGTGGCCACCTACATCGCGCCGCACGTGCTGTATCGCCGCAGCAGCGGGCGATGGCTCGGACCGCTCGCGCCAGGGCTGCGCGCGCTGGTGATCCTGGCCTACCCGCTGGTGACGCTGTTCGGGTTCTTCCAAACCCTCAGCGACTTGACCGAGAGCGCCGAGGCGATCGAGGAACCGCCGACTCCGGCGGAAAACGTCGAAGCGCTGATCACCGCGGGGGCCGAAGAGGGACTCATCGAGGAGAGCGACCGGGAGTTGATTCAGTCGGTGGTGGCTTTCGGAGACAAGACGGTTCGGGAGGTGATGACGCCGCGGCCGAGCATCGTGGCGATCGGCGCGGATCAGTCGTTGGAAGATTTGCGGCAGCTTGTGATTAACGAGCAGTACTCGCGCATTCCGGTGTTCGAGGGAAGCATCGACCAGATCGTCGGATTCGTGCACGTGCGGGACATGTTCGAGCTGGAGGAAGCGGACCGCAAGCTGCGAACGGTGCGGGAACTGGTGCGGCCGATACGCTTCGTTCCTGAGACCAAGGCGGTGAACGACCTGCTGCGGGAGATGCAAGAGGACCGGGCACACATGGCGATCGCGGTGGACGAGTACGGGAACACGGCCGGCCTGGCGACGATGGAGGATCTGATGGAGGAAGTGTTCGGCGAGATCCAGGACGAGCACGAGCCGGAGCGGGACGTGACCCAGGAAGCCAATGGAGATTACGTGGTGTCGGGCAATTTCGGGCTGGACCGGCTGGAGGAACTGATGGATTTTAAACCCGGCGAACAGCCGGAATCGACTACCGTAGGCGGCCTGCTGATGGAGTGGCTGGGAACAGTGCCGCAGCCGGGGGAATCGGTGGCGCGGGACGGAATCAAAATCGAGGTGCTGGCCAGCAACGACCTGCGGGTCGAGCAAGTGCGCGTTTCGCGGGTGGAACCCGCCGGTCATGCCTGAATCCACTGCGACGCCTGGATTCGTTTCGGGATTCGTTTCGCTGGTGGGGCCTCCCAACGCGGGCAAGTCGACGCTGCTGAACGCGCTGGTGGGCGCCAAGCTGGCCATCGTCTCGGGGAAGCCGCAGACCACGCGCACGCTGATCCAGGGAGTGTTGACGACGGCGCAGGCGCAGGTGGTGTTCCTCGACACTCCGGGGATTCACACGCCCGATTCGCTTTTCAACCGGCGCATGATGGAGGCCATCGGCGCCGCGCTCGCCGAGCGGGACGTGCTGATTTACGTGGTGGATGCGTCGAGGGGGGAGCCGGGGGAGGCCGAACGGGAAGGGGTCGAGCTGGTGAGGAGGAGCGCGGCGACCGCGCTGCTGGTGCTCAACAAGATCGACCGGGTGAAGCCGAAGGACCGGCTGCTGCCGCTGATCGAGCGGTACAAGGCGCTGCACGACTTCGCGGGTTACCTGCCCGTTTCCGCGCTGAAAGGCCAGGGGGTGGATGCCGTGCGGGAGGCGACCATCGCGCGCCTGCCGCAAGGGCCTGCATATTTCCCCTCCGACTACCTGACCGATCAGCCGGAGCGGTTCCTGGCCGCGGAGTTGATTCGCGAGGGACTGCTGGAGGAAACGCGGGAGGAGGTTCCGCACTCGATCGCGGTGCTGGTGGAGCGCTGGGAGGAGACGCCGAAGCTGGCGCGGATCTCGGCCACCATCTACGTCGAGCGCGAGGGGCAGAAGGGGATTGTGATCGGGGAGCGCGGCTCGATGCTGAAGCGAGTGGGCACGCGGGCGCGCGTGGAGATGGAAGCGATGTTCGGGCGGAAGGTCTTCCTGGAACTGCACGTGAAGGTGCGCCCTCGGTGGCGGGAGAATCCGCAATTCCTCAACGAGCTGGACTGGCGGAGGACGATGGGCGGTGGGGGGGAGGGGGAGGGGCCGGCAGGGGCCTAGCGGGAGTTTACTGCGGGGCTCGATAGACGGAGACCGAGCCAGTCCTTAAGCCATTCTCTACCAGCCACCTGCGGCGGCTGCGTCAGCTCTGTTCTGTATTGCCCTTGAAACAACACAATTGTCTTCGCTCGTCGCCAAGAAGAAAGGCCACCAGCTTTACTACTACGTCGTCGAAAGCGCCCGCGAGCCTGCCGCAACAGAGCCTGGCCGGCCTGTTCGGTCTGAATGAGCTGTGTAGTACCCACCGTTAGGCAATACCGACTCCCGCCCCCAACTCACTCAGAACCAAGCCACATCGGCCCGCGCTCACTCCCTTCCCAGTAAACTCCCGCTAGCGCGCAAGACATGAAGCTGCTGGTACCGGCCATCGATCTGGATTTCAAGATGAGCGCGTCGGTGCACACCTCCGGTTTGCTCGCGCCCGTCGGGAACACCCCCATTCCTTTCACCGTACTGGGGACTTGCGCGGATCCGGTCTTCCGGCCGGATCTTCAGGCCTTCGCCAAGCAAGAAGTGAAGAGCGTGGAAAGCGGATTGAAGCAGGAGGCGGGGGGATTGGTTAGAGGCCTGCTGGGCCGGAAGCAAGAATGAGGCGCGGGCCTGGCTGAAGTGCACCGCAAGCGGTGGTTTTCAGCCAGAGTATCCGGCTCGTGCCGCAATAAGCTTTCTGTTTGCAATTACTTGGGATTGGCACGTGGTTTGCACATTACATAGGCGGAAATATTGGAGGTTCCTATGAACCCGAAAGTGCAGACGATGAAGTTCAAGTCCGCAATGCCGGCGCTGGCTCTTGGCGCGGTCCTGATGCTGTTTGGCCCTACCACCGCATTGGCCCAGCGCGGCGGCGGGGGCCGCGGCGGGCACTCTGGCGGAGGCTATTCCGGCCGTTCATTCTCTGGCGGCGGTGGGCGCGGCTATGCCGCTCCTTACGCGGGTCGTGGCTATTCCGGCGGGCGTGGCTATGCCGCTCCCTACGCGGGTCGTGGCTACTCCGGCGGGCGTGGCTATGCCGCTCCTTACGCGGGTCGTGGCTACTCCGGCGGGCGCGGCTACAACGGCGGCGGAGTCTACCGTGGACGAGGAGGTTACTACTCTGGCCGCTTCTACGCCGGCCGAGGCTACTTCTACGGTGGACGCTTCTGGGCTCGCCCCTACAATGGCTTCGGGATCGGCATCCCCTTCGGCTGGGGCTACGACTTGGGCTACGGTTGCGGCTACTACGACGGCTACGGCTACTGGCAGCCGGCTCCGTGCTACCCGAGCCTCTATTCGGGCTACTAGCACCCGAAAACCCGTGGCATTATACGCTGTTCCCCGTGGACAGAGTATACTGCCACGGGTTTTCCTCTTTGAACATAACCTGAAAGCTATAATCGATCCAGTTCCATGATCTTCGCCGACCTCGACCTCGCCCGCCGGCTCGAACGTTCCGAAGCCTTTGGCGGCCTCCGTTTCGTTGAAGCGGCGCGCCGCCTGTCGCCCAACGCCGGCGCCCAGTGGATCCAGGTCGCGGGCGCCTATGCCATGTTCGATGGTCCCGCCTCGCCAGTTACTCAGACCTTTGGCCTGGGCCTGTTCGCCGAGCCCACCCCCGCCGATCTCGACCGCCTCGAGGCCTTCTTCCTGGAGCGCGGCGCTCCCGTCTCTCACGAAGTGAGCCCGTTCGCCGGCTTGCCGCTCGCGGACCTGTTGAGCCGGCGCGGCTATCGGCCCGTCGAATTCACCAGCGTGATGTACCAGCCCCTCACACCCGCCGCCGCTTCGCCTGCGCCGCCCAACCCGCGCCTCACCACCCGTCGCATGGTCGAAGGTGAAGAAGATCTCTGGTCCCGCATCTCCGCCCGCGGATGGGGCGAGCATCCCGAGTGGACCGACTTCCTGCTCCGCATTGGGCGCGTGATTGCCTCCTGCGAGGATTCGTTCAGCTTCTTCGCCCACCTGGACGATCAGCCAGTCGCCGCCGCCGTGCTCCGCTGTCATGAAGGCGTGGCCCTGTTCGGCGGCGCCTGCACCGTCCCGGAAGCCCGCAACCAGGGAGCCCAGCGCGCCCTTCTCGAGGCCCGCATCAACCTGGCTGCCAGTCGGCGATGCGATCTGGCCATGATGTGCGCCCTCCCCGGCAGCGCCAGCCAGCGCAACGCCGAGCGCCACGGCTTTCGCATCGCCTACACCCGAACCAAGTGGCGCCTCGCCCCCTAGCTCCACTCCCTCGACGTCGCGGCTCAGTGCTGCCACGCGCCCCCCAGAACCGAACCGCGACCGTAAGAGAGCGGTTTCTTTCGTCCGCAAACCTCTGGAACATTCTGCGTTAACGGAGTATACTTAGTCGCCATTGTGAGGGGATTATGAGCGATGCCGACTTTCGTCCGGGCGAGGGCGAAACCTATTTTGCCCAGCCGGGCAGAGCCACCCAACAGCAGCTTGCCGATCAGATGAGCCGATCTCTGGGCGACCCCTGCGTCAAGATCGTCCTGGAAGCAGTCAACGGCTTCGTGCTGATCCTCAATGGAAACCGGCAAATCCTGGCCGCGAACCAGGAATTGCTGGATGCATTAAACCGGCAGGACCCTGGGTGTATTGCAGGTTTGCGGGTCGGAGAGGCGTTCAACTGTCTTCATTTCACGGAGGGCACCGACGGATGCGGAACCTCCACGCACTGCCGCACTTGCGGCGCTGTGCTCGCGGTCCTGGCGGCCCAAGCCGGCGGCCTCCCTGCCGAAGACGAGTGCCGCCTCTCGATGGTTCGTGAAGGCAAACTGGCGGCAGTGGATCTCAAGGTCCGGGCCACCCCGCTCGAAATCGGTGGATGCCGTCTCACCGCGTTCGTGCTTCACGATATCAGCGCGCTGAAGCGCCGCGAAGTTCTCGAGCAGATTTTCCTGCACGATTTCCTCAACGCGATCGGCGGAATTTCGGGCTGGTGCGAGCTGCTGAATCAAGCCGATCAAAGCACCGCCGCGCGTGAAATCGCGGCTCTCGCGGAGAGCCTGAAGGAAGAGGTCGTCACGCAGCGAACGCTGCTGGCCGCCGAGCGCGGCGAGTTGGTTGTCAATCGCCGCGAGTTCGACGCAGCGGCGCTCGTCGCGAAGCTGCAATTGATCTTCAAGCGCCATCCGATCGCTCAGGGCAAGACGCTTTCAATTCGGCCCCTGCCCAGCCCTACACTGCTCCTCTCCGATGAGGTCCTGGTTCTCCGCGTACTCGTGAACATGCTCAAGAACGCCTTCGAAGCAACCGACCCCGGTGGAGTCGTCCAGCTCTGGTTCGAGTGGAGCGACGACGCTCCAACCTTCGCGGTCCAAAATGCCGGAGTCCTGCCGGATTACGTCCAGGCGCGGCTCTTCGAGAGGTCGTTCAGCACCCGCTCGCCCGAGGGCCGTGGCATCGGCACTTATAGCATGAAACTCTTCGGCGAGCGCTATCTCGAGGGTAGAGTCTGGTTCGCCTCGGACGACGCCGACGGGACCCGCTTCTTTTTCTCTCTCCCCCTCCTGAAGCCGCCCGAGGTTGTCCCCGGTGGTCACCTCGCCGCTTCTACCCACAACGTGCTTCTCGTCGACGACGATGAAGCGCTGCTCCGCCTCGGAAAGCTGCTCCTCACCCGGCTCGGCTACGCCACTACCGCCTGCCGCAGCGGGACCGAAGCGCTCGCCATCTTCAAAGCCGCCCCCAACTCCTTCGACGCGGTGATCACGGACTGGACCATGCCGGGAATGAGCGGGCAAGACCTCGTGCAGCAGCTCGCGGCGCTTCGCGGTGACTTACCCATTCTCGTATGCACCGGGATGGGAGACGCCGCGATCGACGAGTTGGCTCTGGCGCCCATCCATGGCCGCATCAATAAGCCCTTCACGTTTCAGGAGCTGGATGACTCGCTTCGTCAGGCCATCTCGGGGGGGGGGGGNNCCATTCCCCTCTCTCATCGGCTAAGCGGAGGAGTTCCTGGACCGCGTTCAGGATCGCCATGCGGTCCAGGTTCTCCGGTTCGTCTTACTGCGCGGGCTTGGCAAGGCACAGCTTGCAGCACTGCGCGGCTGCCGCGGCGGGAACATCCTTGATTCCCGCGAATTGATAGAACACCTTGGACGTAACTGGCCCGACGACGTACGCCTTCTTCGCCGGATCGAAGTGCTTCACGTTAGGCTCCTCGAACGTCGCCACCACGTAGACCGTGGTTGACGGGAACAGATCGTGTTGGGTTCCGGCGCAAATGGGGCCCTCGTAGTCCAGCGGTTTGGGCCGGTCCCCCGGGCGCTCCTCCTTCGGGTGGTGGATGGGAACCGCTCCCCGCCCGCAATCGACCACTCCCTTTTCGCCAATGCGATGGACCACTTCCACGTGGTGAGGATCGGACAGCTTGGCCACCACGCACCTCGCGCCGGCACGCAGGGCGGCGGCTTCGCACTGGGTCGTGGACCAGGGTCGAATGGGCAGCCGGTCATTACCCAGCGGCCGGCCCTCCCCGGTCATCGACTCCAGCGACGCCACGCGCGGCAACTGGTAAATCGTTGCGTTCACCAGCCGCATCGTCGCAGCGGCCGCCGGCGCGGCAAAATGAAGCGCGAACGTGCCATCCGCCGCATCCACGGCTCCCGTGTCGTAGATGGGCACGCGCGGATGCAGCGTCAGCGGATTCCCTCCCCCGTCGAACAGCGTGACGTCTTGAATGATGATCGGATCGGGCTGGTTGAAATCCACCCCGTTGAATTCCGCGCCGATGTGGAACTCCGCTCCACCGGCAACCACGCCGGGCGAGGACGTCGTCCAGATGGGATTCCCCGTGGACCACATAATCCGGTACTTGTTGTACGCCACGCCCTTGAATACCGCCATGCCGCTCGGCCCCGTGACCACCGGATTGATCCACGGGCTGATATACCCGTTCCACGGGCCGACAAACGACCACGAGATCGTCACCGAAGGCAGCGTGCTCAAGAAATCGATGGCCAGGCTGTGCCCATCCTCGGCGTTGGGATTCTTGAGATCCCAGTTGTGCATCGTTTGAATGGACAGCCCCACGTTGGCCGCCAGCAGACTGTAGGTTCGATCGCCGAAGTGCCGCCTGTAGGACGCGCGATCGTCCCCACTCAGGTAGCACCCCGCGGGCATGCTGTGCCGGTGATAACTGTCCTCTCCCGCAAGCGGGGCCGGCCCCGGTTGCTGGCACAGATTGTCGGGCGGATCTTCATCCGTGTGCGACAGCCCGTAGGTGTGGCCGGCCTCGTGCGCGGAAGTGCCGCCGATCGCCTGCGCCCACCGGTCCAGCGTTGCGTTGGCGCCGGTCAGCGATCCCGTAGTCGTGCAGCCGCCCGTCGGCGTGGCCCCTTCGCAGGTCAAATAGGTGCCCCCCCAAACCCGCGCAAAATCGATATCGATGGCATCTCCGATATCCACCTCTTGCGCCAATCCCCAGGCCCCGCCGGGATCGGCGTCCGAGCCTACGGCCACGGTGGTCCGCCGTGCCGGCGGCGACGGGAGCGTTGCGGGATTGCTCGTGGTGGCGATCACCTGCACGTTGAGTTCGCAGTAGTCGTCCACCACGATCGAGTGAATCCGGTCGATCAATGCCGAAGTCGTTCCGATCGCAGAGTTCAGATCCGCGACATTAAACGCCTTCGCCGGACTCACATTGGCCCCATAGTTCGGAAACGTGTTGTCGTCCGCGGCGGGAAAATACAAGTACAACTTGTGACTTTTCGCCGACTCGGTTGTGCCGTAGCTGGGCGGGCACGTTTGCGCGCACAGCACCACACCGAAGAAAGGAACTGCGAGCATTTTCCAACTGAGTGTTTGCATAATCTCTCCTTTCCCTCTGGCCTTTCCAGGATAATTCAGTCTACACCAAGAGGAAGTCCGTCGGATAAGGCTCCAGCCATGTCCTATTGCGGCTTCACCGGAGCGGACCGCGCCGTCCCGCAGTATACTGGCTACTATCCGGGGAACACACCATGCCAATCCAAAAGCCGAAGCTCATGGCCATCGGGTCCGCGCTCGTCGGCGTGTTGATGTTGGTGGCGGCAGTGCTGCCTGCCATCAAGGGCGGGCCGGTCAACCTCGTCTACCTCTGCATCGGCGTCTTCTGGCTGATCCTCAGCCTGGTCGCCCGTCGCAAGGCCCGTGGCGGCGGCCCCGCCTGACCAGCGCCTCGAGCAGGCCCCGCCGGCCGCCGGTTCGCCCGAAAACCCGTGGCAGTANNGTCGCGGGTTTTCCCTCCCGGTCACCCCTCGATTGCCACCCCAACATTCACCACGGTCCGCAATCCATCCGCCAACTGCCCCGTGTGCTGCCCTACACGCCGAATGTTGTACCACCGCAGTTCCATCTTGCCCCGAGATCCAGGGCCGGCGCCCTGGCCTCCACCTCCGCGCGGCAAATCTCGCGGTACTCCAACACCTCGGCCTTCG
>PLEM01000205.1 GCA_003137035.1 Bryobacterales bacterium
CGCGGCCCCGGCATCCTCCTCGGCAAACTGCGATATCAGGCGTGCAGTAGCAACACCTGCTACCGGCCGGTGACGCTCGAGATCCGGCTGCCGTACGAGATCCAGTAACCCGCCTTGCGCCGCCTCATCATCCGCCCGGGCGCCGTTGGCGATTGCATCCTCGCGTTGCCCGCGATGGAATTCCTGCGCGCCGGTTCCACCGAGGTTTGGGTGGCCAGCCCAAACGTGCCGCTGATCCGGTTCGCCGATCGCGTGCGCGCCATCGCCGCAACCGGCCTCGACTTGCTCGGCATTCCCGATCGCGAGCCGCCTCCCGCGCTGTTGGAGACGCTTGCAGGGTTCGACTCGATCGTATCCTGGTACGGCGCGAATCGCCCGGAGTTCCGTGCCGCGGTCGCCGGGCTCCCGTTCGAGTTTCTTCCCGCCCTGCCCGACGCCGGCGCAGGCCTCCACGCGGCCGATTTCTACCTGCGCCAGGTGGGAGGCGGAAGTGGACCCGCCATTCCGCGCATTGCTTGCCCCCGCGCGCCTGGGGAGTTCGCCGTCATCCATCCCTTCTCCGGCAGCGCCCGGAAGAACTGGCCGCTGGAGCGCTATCGCGAGCTGGCGCGCGCTCTCGAGACCCGCATTCCGGTGCGTTGGTGCGCCGGGCCCGAGGAAGCGCTCGACGACGCGCTGCGCTTCGACGATCTCTACGAACTCGCCTGCTGGCTCAACTCCGCCCGGGTCTACTTCGGCAACGATTCGGGCATCACGCACCTGGCGGCCGCATCGGGCACTCCGGTGGTCGCGCTGTTCGGGCCCACGGACCCTGCCGTGTGGGCGCCGCGCGGCGCGCGCGTTCGCGTCGTCGGGACCTCCCGCCCCGGGGAGCCGATGGAGAACATTCCGGTCGCGGCCGTCCTGGAAGCTGGTGTATGTTTGGGAGTGGCGTGAGGAGATCCATCGCCCTATTGCCGATTCTGCTCGCGGCGGGTTGCGGCCGCTACGCGGATTTCACGTTGCCGCCGCCCGAAAGCCCGCAGCGCGCGATCGCCTGGCGTGTGCGCGAGGCCGTCACAGCCCCGGTGCTGGGCCGCGACGCGCCCGGCGAGTGGGACGCCTCCGACGTGTTGAACGCGTCGGTCATCCGCGTGAAGGATCTGTACTACAACCTCTACTCCGGCTACGACGGCCGCACCTGGCACACCGGGCTCGCCACCTCGGAAGACGGCCTGAAGTGGGTGAAGCGGGGGCGCGTGATTTCGCCAGACCCCGCCACCTGGGAAGGCGGCTACATCGCCGCCAACGGAAGCCTGCTCGCGCGCCACGGGGCGTTTCTGTACTGGTATCAGGGCGGGCGCGTGCCGCGCATCGGGCTGGCGCGATCGGCCGATGGGCTGCGCTGGCGAAAGGAGCCGGCGCCGGTGCTCCCGGCCGGCCCGCGCGGCAGTTGGGACGAGCGCGGCGTCGCGGATCCCTACGTGGTCGACTTCTCGGGTACCCTCTACATGTTCTACCTGGGCCAGGACCGCGCGCGCCGCCAGCGGCTCGGTGTCGCCACCTCCGTTGACGGCATCCACTGGACCAAGCTGCGGCACAATCCGGTACTCGAGCTGGGCGAGCCCGGAGCGTTCGACGAAGCCGGGCTGGGCGAGCCCGCGGTTTGGTCGCGCGGCGGCTGGTACTGGATGCTCTACACCGGCCGCGATGCCCAGGAACACCGCAGGCTTGGACTGGCGCGGTCTCGCGACGGCGTCGCGTGGGAGCGCGTGAGCAAGACGCCGGTGTTTTCCGGGGGCGCCGTGTGGAACACTCAGGTGGTTTGCGACCCCACTGTCGAGCTGCGCGACGGTGTCGTCCGGGTCTGGTACGGCGGCGGAGACGTGGCGCGGCCCGACCAGGGCCTCCACGGCCAGATCGGATTCTTCGAGTTGGTGGAGGCGGGCCGTGAATAGGCGCGGCGTGCCGGAGTTGGCGTGCCTGCTCTTTGTGCTGCTGCTGCGCCTGCCGTTCCTCAATCAGGCCATTCAGGGCGACGACGTCTACTACCTGACCGGCGCCCAGTACGCGCAGACCGCCCCGCTGCACCCGCACAGCGCGCACTACGCCTTCCAGGGCGTGGTGGTGGATATGCGGGGGCATCCGCACCCGCCGCTGAACACCTGGACGCTGGCCGGCCTGCTGGCGCTCACCGGGGATATCTCGGAGCGCACCTACCACGCGGCCTACATCGCCTTCTCTTGGATTGCGGCATTGGCCATGCTGTCGCTCGCCAGGCGCTTCTCGCCGCAACCGCTGCTCGCGACGCTGTTGTTCCTGGCGACTCCGGCGTTCGTGGTGAACGGCGCATCGCTCGAAGCCGACGTGCCGTTCGTGGCGCTTTGGATGGCCGCGATCGCGTTGTTCGTTCGCGCGGTGGACGCGCGTTCCCCCTGGACGCTGGCGGCGAGCGCCGGTGCGATGGCGTTGGCCGCGCTGGCGGCTTATCAGAGCCTGGCGCTGCTGCCGGTGCTGGGGGCCTATCTGCTGATACGGCGCTCGCGCTGGTGGCCGGCCTGGATCGCGCTCGGCGTGCCGCTGGCGACGCTCGTGGGCTGGCAACTCTGGGAAAGGCTGTCCCGTGGCGTGTTGCCGGCGTCCGTCCTAGCGGGCTACTTCCAGACTTATGGGCTCCAGCGCTGGGTGGCCAAGCTGCGGAACGCCGCCGCGCTCACGGTTCACTCCGCCTGGCTGGTTTTTCCGGTGCTCGCCGCCGTGGCGTTCTTCCGCGTGCCGAAGCGGGTGGCGGCGGCGATCCTCGTCGCCACGGCGGCGCTCGCGTTCGTGGATCCAAGCCCGCTGTTCTGGGCCTCGTGGGGATTGGGCGCGCTGGTTCTCGTCGCCTGCGCGCGTGCGGCCGTCAAAGGCGACGACCCGGACGAGCGCTTCCTGGCCTCCTGGGTGGTGTTGTTCTTCTTGATGGCCCTCGGGATGTTCTTCGCCGGCTCGGCGCGCTACCTGCTCCCCATCGCGGCACCGGTGGCGCTGCTGGCGGCCCGGAGGCTCGAGAAGCGAACCGCGCTGATTGCCGGGGGCGTCGCCGCGAGCCTCGCTCTCGGCCTGGCGCTCGCCTCCGCGAACTACGACCACTGGAACGGCTACCGGCAGTTTATCGAAAGCGTCCGCGGGGACATCGTCCGCCAGCGCACCTGGATCAACGGCGAGTGGGGCTTCCGCTACTACGCGGAAGCCGAGGGCGCGCTACCGCTGCTGCGCAGTACCACGCTGCGTGCGGGCGACCTGGCGCTCACCAGCGATCTTAGCGCCTTCTCGCCGCCCGCGAACACCCCGCGCAAGCTGCTCGCCGAACAGGCCATCTCCTCGCGGCTTCCGTTTCGCCTCATCGGCCTCGATTCGCGCTCCGGGTACTCCAGCGCGGCCGCCGGCCTGCGTCCCTTCGAAATTTCCATGAAACCGATCGACCGGGTGCGCGCCGAAATCGTCGCCGAGCGGCAGCCGACGCTGGTCTACCTCCCGATGGGCGCGCCCGAAGCGGAGAACCACATCGTCAGCGGGCTCTACAATCTGGAATCCGGCACCTGGCGCTGGACCGCCCGCCGCGCCGTGGTCACGCTGAAAGCGCCCGGCCGCCCGCTAGCGCTCGAGGCCACCTTCCTGATCCCCGAGAACGCGCCCGCCCGCCACGTCCAGTTGCTGGCCGGCGGCCAGGTGGTTGCGGAGCAGACGTTCCCCGGGCCGGGCGAGTACACGCTCCGCTCGTCGCGTCCGTTCGCAGCCCCATCGGGCTTCGTCGCCGTGGTGCTGGCGCTCGACCAGACTTTCCGCGCCCCCGGCGACGAGCGCGACCTCGGTGTAGTGCTCAAGGGCATCGGCTTCCGGTAGCGCTCGCGGTGCGTTGGCCCAAACGTGCTAGAATTCGCTCGCAGTGGATTTTCACGAGGACTTCACAAGGCAAGAGGAGACGCCCGGGCCGAGCGACCGGGTGTTTTGTTTTGCGCTGGCGGCTGGTCTCGCGGTAGTCGGCTTGCTGCCGTTGGTCGCTCGGCGGCCGGTGCGCTGGTGGGCGCTGGCGGTGAGCGGTGGGCTCGCGGTGGTGGGCCTGCTGCGCCCTTCGTTTCTCTTTCCCGTCCGGTGGCTCTTGACGCGTCTCGGCCTCGCAGTGAGCGCGGTAATAAGCGCGCTGGTTGCGACCCTGTTGTTCTACCTGGTGGTGACACCCATCGGATTCCTGAGGCGCCGCCAGGGACGGGACCCGCTCGGCCTGCGCTTCGACGCCGGCGCGGCGTCCTACTGGAAGCAGCGCGACCCTCCGGGACCCGCGCCCGATACCATGCCCCGCCAATTCTAGGAGCACTGATGGCCTTCCTCAGCGAACTCTGGCTTTTCCTGAAGACGAGAAAGAAACTCTGGCTGCTGCCGATCGTCGTCCTGCTGGTGCTGTTCGGCGCGCTGCTGCTGCTGGCCCAGAGTTCCGCTGTCGCACCCTTCATCTACAGCATCTTCTGAATGCGTATCCTCGGCATCTCGGCGTTCTACCACGACAGCGCGGCGGCTCTGCTCGAGGACGGAATTGTGGTTGCCGCGGCGCAGGAGGAGCGCTTCAGCCGCATCAAGCACGACGCGCGTTTCCCGCGGCACGCGGTTGCCTGGTGCCTGAGCCAGGGCGGGCACACGCTTCGCGACCTGGACTACGTCGTCTTCTATGAGAAGCCGTTCCTGAAATTCGAGCGGCTGCTGGAAACCTACGTGGCGTTCGCGCCGCGCGGCTTGCGGTCGTTCCGGATGGCCGCTCCGCTGTGGGCGCGCGAGAAATTGTTCCAGAAAAGCCTGTTGCGAAAAGCGCTGTCGCAATTCGGCAAGGGCTTCGATTGGGACCGTGGCATGCTCTTCGCCC
>PLEM01000193.1 GCA_003137035.1 Bryobacterales bacterium
CTCGATACTGAACCGCTACGGCCGAGGCGACGGGGAAGCCATGCCCTAGCCGGCGCCGGACTCCTCCACCACCAGTTGCAGTATTGCGGTCGTGGCTCGGAAACGGGTCCGGATAGGCGTGAGAAATATAAGCCGCCGAACGCACTCCCTTAGTTACGGCATGACCATCCGGATTGGGGTGAAGAGGGGGAGACCCGACCAGCGGTTGGGGAGATTCCGGGAAGTCCTGCTGGCGGCGCGGCACACCGAGTTCTACGCGCCACAACTGGAGGCGGCGGGCTTGGCCACTCGCTGGGGAGTAGGCAGCCTCCGGGAGATCGAGGAGGGGTTGGCGCGGCTTCCCGCCGTCAACTTGCGCGCCTTTCTGGATTGCCCCGAGAGCTTCCGCAATCCGGCCGTACGCGCGGAGCCGCAACCCGCAACCGAGCGGGTGGAAAGAACCCCCGGAGGATGGCGCCGCGCATTGCGTCTGGCGCCGCACTCTATTGCGGGTTCCTTCGGCGCGCTGAAGAGTCTGGCCTGCGACAAACCGTCCGGCAAAGCATGTATGATCCGGAGCCTGCGCCGGGTCACGGTGCACAGCCGCGTGGATCGGGGGTTGCTTCGGGAGGCCGACCGCGACTCGCTCTGGCGGGCCTTCGAACTGCCCGTTTTCGAGCAAATACGCGGCTTGGACGGCGAGTTGCTGGCCTGGGAGTGCGAAGCCCACACGGGGCTGCACCTCCATGCGGAACACGCCGTCGCGGAGGCGCCGGGAAACGGGGGCGGCGGGGAACTGGTGCTGACCTCACTGGCCGGCCTGCGCTACCCCATGCTGCGCATGCTGACGGGGCTGGTTGGACGCTACGCGGAGGGCCTGTGCGAATGTGGAGAGAAATCCGGCCGCGTCATCCTCTCACCCTGCATGCGCACGCCGCCGGCGGTGGGGCGCGAGTCACTTGACTTTGCCTCCCAGGGTGCTTTAGCACGGTAGTGTGTCCCCCGATCCGGCGCGTGAGCGCTCGCCAATTGCCGGCATCTCGCTGAACGTCTTCCTCCTCGGCGTCGTGAGCTTTTGCACCGACGCCTCGAGCGAGATGATCTACCCGCTGATCCCGCTGTTCCTGACTTCTACGCTGGGCGCGCCGATGGTGGTGTTGGGGATCATCGAGGGGCTGGCGGAGGCCACGGCCAGCGTTCTGAAGGGAGTGTCCGGGTGGGTCTCGGACCGGGTCGGCCTGCGGCGGCCGCTGGTGATTGGCGGCTACGGCCTGGCGGCCCTCGCCAAGCCGCTTCTCGCGCTGGCGGGCGGCTGGCCCATGGCGCTGGCGGCGCGAATGCTCGATCGCTTCGGCAAGGGCCTTCGGGGAACGCCGCGGGATGCGCTGATCGCCGATTCCAGCGAACCGGCTTCGCGCGGGCGCGCCTTCGGTTTCCACCGCAGCGCGGATCAGGCGGGCGCGGTCCTGGGACCGCTGCTGGCCCTGCCGTTGCTGGCCCTTTTCCATCAAAACCTTCGGGCCGTATTTGTGGTGGCCTTCATCCCCGCCGCCATCGGTGTGGCGACGCTCGCCGCGGTGCGCGAAACCGGGCGGCGGGAGACGGCCGTGCGCCCGCCCGCCTTCCGGCTCCGCCAGGCTCCGCCGGGATTCCGCGGGTTTCTAGGCGCCATGCTGCTGTTCGCGCTCGGGAACTCCTCGGACGTCTTTCTGATCGTGCGGGCGCGCCAGGTGGGGCTCACGCCGCAACAAATCGTGCTGCTGTTCGCCGCCTTCAACCTGACTTACGTCTTGTCGGCCTATCCGGCCGGGGTGGTCTCGGACCGCATCGGTCGGCGGCGCGTGATGATGGCGGGTTTGGGCGTTTTCGCGCTGGTCTACCTGGGGTTCGGGCTTGTGGCGGCGCCGTTCTGGGTATGCGTGCTGTTCCTGGTCTACGGCTTGTACCAGGGCCTGACCGATGGGACCAGCCGGGCGTTGATTGTGGATCTGGTGGCGCCCGAGCACCGCGCTACCGCGCTTGGATACTTCTCCATGGCGACGGGATTGGCCACCTTCCTGGCCTCCGCTATCGGCGGTCTGCTTTGGCAGTGGTGGGGGGCGCCGGCGACATTCTTGTACGGGGCCGTTCTGGCGGCCGGGGCCGCGGTGGTGCTGGCGAAACCTGTCAGAATGTGAGTCATACATGCGCTACCGGAAACTCGGTAGGACCAATTGGGATGTCAGCGAGATCGGATACGGCGCCTGGGGGATCGGCGGCACGCAATGGCGCGGTGGCAGCGACTACGACGCACTGGCGGCGCTGCGCCAGGCCATCGATCTCGGGCTGAACTTCATCGACACGGCGCTCGCCTACGGCGACGGTCACAGCGAGGCGCTGGTGGGCCAAGTGGTCCGGGAGGCGGGCAAGAAGATCTACATCGCCAGCAAGATCCCGCCGATGAACCGGCTCTGGCCGGCGCGCCGGGGCATCGGCATCGAGCAGGTCTTCCCCAGTCGATACATTCTTGAATCGACCGAGCGGAGTCTGAAGAACCTGGGGCGGGAGCAAATCGACCTACAACAACTGCATGTCTGGAACCCGGAATGGGCCGATAGTGAGGAGTGGCGGCGCGCGGTGGAGGACCTGAAGCAAAGCGGAAAGATCCGCGCGTTCGGGGTGTCGATCAACGATCACGACCCGGACTCCGCGCTGGGTATCGTCGAGACCGGTCTGGTGGACGCCGTGCAGGTGATCTACAACATCTTCGACCAGTCGGCGGAGCGAAGCCTGTTCCCGCTGTGCCTTGAGCGGAAGATCGGCGTGTTGGCGCGCGTGCCGCTGGATGAAGGCGGACTCGCGGGCACGATCTGTGCGGACACCGAGTTCGAGCCCGGGGATTTCCGCGCGTTCTACTTCTACGGGGACCGCAAGCGGCAAGTGGAGGAACGCGTCCGGGCGCTCCAGCGAGATCTGGGCGGAGTGGCCGCCAATCTTCCCACCATCGCGCTGCGCTTTTGCCTCTCTCACCCTGCCGTCACGACCGTGATTCCGGGCATGCGGACCCTGCGCCACGCCGCGGCCAACTGCGCGGTATCGGAGATGGGGGAACTGGACGCGGAGACCATCCGGAAACTGCGGACGCACGCCTGGGTGCGGAATTTCTATTCATAGGTCCGCTCGCTCACGCTCGCGGCTCGGAGCCGAGCCACGACCGTAAGGGAGTGGTCACAACACTAGTGCGTGGCCGGTTTCAGAAGGAACGTGACGTTCATTTCGTCGCGCGTGCCGATCGTGCCGAGCGCGGCGCTGGGTGGCTTCATTCCCCAGTCGGTCATGCGCAGCGTGGCGCTGCCTTCGATGGAGAAATCCGGATTGAAGGTGACCTGAACGGTTACGGGCTTCACCGTGCCACGCATGGCGAGTGTGCCCCGAACCTCGAAGTGGCCGGGGGCGGCCGCGGCGATCCGGGTCGAGGAGAAGACCAGCTCCGGGTAGCGGTCCGCCTGCAGCATTTCGGCGAGGGCGAACTTCACAATCTTGGCCCGGTCCTTCTCGTTGACCCAGGCGTCGTGGAGCGCGATACTTCCGGCCTCTACGTTGAACCTCACTTGGGAGCGCTCCGGCGCCGCGGCATCGTAGAGCAGCGAGCCGTGGTAGCGCTCGAAGGTGAAGCTGTGCTTGCGCCCGCTCCACAGGCCGGTCTTGTAGACTTCAAGCGCCAGGCGGTTCCCGGCAGCAGGTCCGATGTCGTAAGCGACCGAGGCCGCCAGCAGCGGCAGAACCGCCAATTGCCACATACCTGACTGGATGCGGGCGCGCCAGGAAGGGTGCCGCTTTCTGATAGGATGGGACTCTGCGGATCGGGATTCATACCTCCATCGCGGGGTCGCTCGAAAGCGCGGCTTTGAAGGCCGCCGGACTCGGCGCGAACACGTTCCAGATCTTCTCGGCCAGTCCCAGGATGTGGCGCGTGGGCGAGCCCGATTCACTCCAGGTTCGAAAGCTGCAAGCGGCGCGGGAGCGTTTCGATTTGACGCCGCTGGCCATTCACGACAGTTACCTGATCAACCTGGCGGCGGCGGACCCGGGAATCCGCGAGCGGTCGATTGAAGCGTTTCGCGGCGAGGTGCGGCGGGCGCTGGCGATCGGCGCGGAGTACCTGGTGGCGCACCCTGGCAGCTACGGAGACCAGGGGCTCGAGCAGGGCGTATGCACGCTCGCGGAATCGATTCGGACGGCGATCCGAGGTCTGAAGATGAAGCGGCTCATGGTGCTGTTCGAAAACACGGCGGGCGGCGGAACCAAGCTCGGTGGCTGCTTCGAGGAGTTACGGTTGATCCGGGAAGCGGCGTCGAGCAACGCGGAGATCGGCTTCTGCCTGGATACCGCGCACTGCTTGGCGTCGGGTTACGACGTGGCCAGCGCCGCTGGATTGCGCGCCACCGTGCGGGAGGCCGAGCGGATTCTGGGCCTGGACAACGTGCGGGTGATCCACGCCAACGATTCGAAAACGCCGTTGGGATCGCATGTAGACCGCCACGAGCACATCGGAAAAGGATTCATCGGCGCGGAAGGATTCCGCCGCATCCTGGCGCATCCGAAACTTCGCGAGAAACCGTTCATTCTGGAGACGCCACAAGACCGGGAAGGCGACGACCGGCGTGACGTGGAGAAATTGAAGAAGCTATGCCGGAAAAGAACTACGACCACAAAGCGATCGAACTGAAGTGGCTGGAGCGTTGGGAGAATGCAGCGCTCTATAAGGCCGAGGAAGACTCTTCCAAGCCCAAGTACTACGTGCTGGAGATGCTGCCCTACCCCAGCGGCACGCTGCACATGGGCCACTTGCGCAACTACACCATCGGCGACGCGCTGGCGCGCTACAAGTGGATGCGCGGGTTCAACGTGCTGCATCCCATGGGCTGGGACGCGTTCGGCCTTCCGGCGGAGAACGCCGCCATCAAGCGAAGCATGCACCCGCGCGACTGGACGCTGGCCAATATCGCCGAGATGAAGAAGACCCACCGGCGCTATGCCTTCAGCTACGACTGGGATTGCGAGGTCTCCACCTGCGAGCCGGAATACTACCGCTGGAACCAGTGGTTCTTCCTCAAGATGCTGGAGCGCGGGCTGGTTTACCGCAAGAAATCGCGCGTGAACTGGTGCCCGGAGTGCGCCACCGTGCTCGCGAACGAGCAGGTGGTGGACGGCTGTTGCTGGCGGCATGAAACCACACCCGTCGAGCAGCGCGAGCTGGAGCAGTGGTTTTTCAAGATCACGAACTACGCTGGCGAGCTGCTGGCGGACCTCGACCAACTCCAGGGCGGCTGGCCGGAGCGGGTGCTCGAAATGCAGCGCAACTGGATTGGCCGCTCGGAAGGCGCGGAGGTGGATTTCCACCTGGAGGTATCGGGCAAGCCGGTGCGCGTGTTCACCACGCGCGTGGACACCATCTACGG
>PLEM01000026.1 GCA_003137035.1 Bryobacterales bacterium
GTACGCGAAGGATGAAGGACCAACTTCTTGGATCGGAAAACGGCCCAGTTCCAGCGGATCGCCCAGGAATCGGCGCGGCCGTCCATCTGGTTCAGGAGCATGGCGGAGTACGGATAGGCCCCCTGCTGATCGAAGGCCCAGCGCACGAAGCAGTCCCGCAAAGGGAGCACGTCGGGCTGCTCATCGAACCCAGCCCACGCGCGTTGCCAGGTTCCCCATCCCCAGCTCGTCGCTGCCGGCAAGAATCCACAGGATCCGCCAGGCAAGCCGATTGGGAACTGATGCCCGGAAATCTGTGCAACACGGTCGTCCCCGGCGTAGCGCAACAGGGCCGAGTTCATGTAGGCCAGGAAACTTCGGGAGACCAGAAGCTCGTCTTCTAGGACCACAACCCGCCCGCGCGACTCACAGAGGTCGCGCACCCCGGCTATGATTGATCGGGCGAGCCCCAGGTTCTCAGTGCGCTCGACCACACGAGTACGCCCACACCAGTTCCGCGATTTCGCAATTTCGCGCACCAAGCACGTGTCCGCCTCTTCGCTAGCGCGGCGGGGCGCATCGCAATAGATTGTGAGTTCGGTGTCCTTAGCCTCCGGGCAGCGAGAGAGCGCGTAGAGGCTCTGGACGGTAGTCCAGGGCCGCCGGAAAGCGAATAGGGCCACCGGAGCGAGATCGGTCATTTGCGTCGACCCTCCTGGGCTATGTCGAGGAATCTCCGCGCTACCGCGATGGCGCGAGCGTCGGCTTTCGCAACCAACTCGGACATTGGCAGCGCGGGCGGTGCAGTGTCCCAACACTGGGCGAGTGCCTCGGCCAGTGTTTGGTCATCGCCGGCCTCGAAGTACGTTCCGAGTTCTGGCGCTTGTTCGACGTTGGGTGGGATCCTGGAAAGCAGGATTCGCTGTCCTAGCGCGCGGGCGTCCTCGACGACGGTGCTCCACCCCTCGAACAGAGACGGCTGTACGATGACATGCGCCCGACGGAACACCGCGAGCTGGGTCGCTCGCGGCACCAGACCGAGGAAGAACACGTCCTGGTCCAAGCCGAGGTGCCGAACCAGTCGATCGATCTCCTGTGACCACTCCGGATGCCGCTGGTCCACGCGCTCACCCGAGAACACGAAGGGAACTCGAAGTCCCCGGCTGGCGCGAAGCCTGGCGATTGCCCTCAGCACAGTCGGGTGGTCCTTGTGACGGAACATCTGGTTCGGCACGTAGGCGAAACGTTTCGGCAGAACCGCGAGAACGCTGCGCATCCGTTCCGAGGATTCATCGATATCGCCGTGTGCAAGCGGCGTTGCGAACCGCAGCAACCGTGTGTTGGCATCGAGACTCGGAACCCATTCGCGCAGGTCAGCCCTGACCGCCTCGCTGGACAACACGACCAGTGGTGCGGTGGCAGCAAACACCTGATATGCGACATTTCGCTGCAGCAGTCGCGCGGGTGAAAACTGGTCAGGCAGGCGGCGATGCTGAAGGTCCGGAATCCAGTATGCGCTGCCACCACGTCCGCATAGGCGCCCTGGGAATGGATACACGAAATCCAAAGCCTCTCGTTGGGCTGCGCGTGCGATGGCCAAACACCGTTCGACTCGAACCGCGGCCCTGATCCTGGGCGGCGGAAAGTCATGCCGCCTGATGCCCCCGAGCTCCGGGTGCAGCGGCCGCGATTCGCCGAACCAATGGATATGGGGGCGCTCCCCCACGGGAAGGCGCAGCAGACACCGCGCGAGGGTTTCGACGTAAAGCCGACCTCCCTCCCATCCGGGTTTGTCAACGAAGCCGATGCGCATCGCTAGGCTTCACCTCCTTGTCGTTCTTTCGCCCAGACACGGGCGCAGCGCCCAAGTCCATCTTCCAGTGTTATCAGTCGCCCACCGGCAAGGAGGGTGTGCAGGCGTCCAACGTCAGCGGTCCAGTGCAGTGGCTCGCCGCGGCGGATCATGCCACGGCAATCGATTGGTTTTGGTCTTCCCGCCGCAGCCGCAACGAGTTTGGCAAGCTCGCGTGTCGTGACGCCGCGCCCCGTCGCGACGTTCCAGGTCGTCAGCCCTTTGGGCCGGGCAAGTGCGAGCAAAGCTACGGATAGAGCGAGATCATCCTCAAACAGATAGTCGCGCGTCTCCATGCCCGTGCCCTGAAGCACGATGGCATCGGAGGCAGAAAACGCTTGCGCAAAAAGCTCCCAGACCAGGAGGCGATGTTGCGATGGGCCGAACGTCGAGAAGAGGCGGCCGATGGCGATGTCGAGCCCGAAGAGCCACGCATACTCCTCTGCCAACAGTTCGTTCATACGGCGGTGATAGCCATAGGGCGACACTGGCCGGAGGGGACATGATTCCGCAACGGGCTGTGTGTCCGGCTCGCCATAGACGGCGGCACTGGATATCAGTATGACGAACGGGTGGGTGCCGGACTGCCTGATCCCGTCGAGAAGCCGGTGCCAGGGTGTCGTAGTATCGCGGCAATCACTCAGCGGTTCGCTGAGAGAGGCCGCGACCGAGGCAGGTCCGGCGGCATGCACGACGAGATCTGGCGCGCAACGTTGGATGTACAGAGTTATCTCATCAGTCGCAAGATCGATCGTTCTGCTTGTGACCTGATGCCCGCCGGAAGGGGCTGTCGCCACGGGAGGGCACCGGTCCCATCCATGCACTTCAAACCCTCGCTGACGGAGATCACGGGCAATCACGCCGCCAATGAAGCCGGAGGAACCTGCAACAATGGCCCTCATGCCATGCGCCACCATGAGTGCGCCGGGGCATTGACGGGCACCTGCGCGATGGCCTCCTTGGCGTCCGCGGACTCGCTGTCGGCTTTTCGGCGATCCACTGCACACCCGACAAGGGTCCTCATCTCGTAGGTGGCGAATCCTACTTGCGGATGGGGCAGATGTCCACGAACGAGCGTTGGGAGATCCAGGTCGGGGAGAACCGCCTTGGCGCCGAACCGGGATGAGGGTTCGCGTACGCGAGCACCGACGCGCGTTGTCCCTCGCGCGCATCAGCGGTCCTCAAGCTCCGGCTCATGACAGTCCCCGGTACCAGCGCCCGCGTTCGCCGTCGGGGCGCTTTTTTTCAAGAAGGAGGCAGAGAGTTCTTGCGGTTCCGAAACCGAGCACTGACGCGAAAGGGGGCGTCTTCATGCCCGTGGCTGGCGACGGAAGGGCTGCCGCCCTATCGAAAGAGTAAGAAACAGTGACGCAGGCGTATCCGTATCGGGAACATCGCGGTATGTTCACTACCTCGAACTGCGCCATGTGCGGTATCGCCGGAATATTTC
>PLEM01000176.1 GCA_003137035.1 Bryobacterales bacterium
AGTCGAACGGGTTGGTGTCGTAGGAGTAAGTGTAGCCGGCGGCCTGCGTCAGACGGCCGTAGTTGTCGTAAGTGTAAGTGGTCTGCTGATTGTTGGCGTCGGTTTTGGAGGCCAGGGAACCGTCGCCGTTGTACGTGTAGGAGACCGTGCCGGTTTCGGGGTTGGTGGCGGAGGTGAGGCGGCCGGTCGCGAGGTTGTAGTTGAAGGTGCGGGTTTGGGTGCCGGCCGGCGCGCCTGAGAAGGATCCCATCCCACGACACCAACCGCCGGGCCGGCGCCGAGCTGGCGCTCACTTGTCACCGAGGCGCCCGCTCTGCGCACGAGCCGATCAGTCGCAGCAGTTCCTCGAGATCGGAGTTGTCCACTACATACATCAGGTCGCCCGGACCCGCGCCCATAGGGGTCGCGAGAAACTTCACCCGGTGCTTCCCGCAATCGCCCCCGGAGGCATTCATAAACCGCGTCTCAAAATCGGGGTTCTCAGGATGAGCGAGAGCGGCGTACTCTCTTTCCTTGCCGAGGGTCGCGTCTGGTCTTGACCACCAGTCCGGAGCCTCAAAACGGTATCCCACCGCAACGTCGTTGCCAGAGGCTCCGTGCCAAAGGTCTGCCCGCATCTCCGCCCAAGTTCTCCCCTCCAGCAGTGAGGTCAATGAGCCGCTCGCACGAGGCCCCAGGCTTCCTTGTATCCAGCGGCAATCGTTCCTTTCCCAGGCGAGAATCAACTGGCTCAGAGCGTCCCGCGGCTCCCCGCGCCGATCGCAGCGGATCATCCTTCCCGGCACATGGGAACCGGACACGTAGGATGTGAGCGTGAGCGAAAGGGCGATGGCGCGATCCAGACCGGGCCGAAGAAAGGCGAGATTCGGGTTGCTCAGCATCTTCCTCAGCCGCGCAAATGCAGCCGGTCCCGCAATCTCGGCGTAGGCGTCCAGCAACCATACAGCACCGAGAGCATACTTCGAACCTCCAGCGAGTTCCTCGATCGAGTCAAGCGCGCGTTCGATGTGCGGAATGGCCGAAACGCCTAGCTTAATTAGCGGTCTGGCCGCTGCCTCTTGCGCCGTAATCTGACCACAACTGAAAATGCCTGCCCGCACATTGTCCCCGTCGGACCGGGCGGACTGGTAGGTCAAATACCTTATAAGGTCCTCCGGAGAAGCTGTGTTGGTTTGGCCCATGCCGATCGCCGGTAACAGCCCGACCAGCGCGAGCAGCGGCACAGCCGCGATACCGGCCTGCTTCAAGTTGATTAGTGTCATGGCAGTGACTCGCGGTTCCACCCCCGTCACTCAATGGCTTTGAGCTGCACGGTGGATCTGCCGCGCTCGTCCACGCTGACGGTTTCGCCGCGCTTCTCGTATTCGGCCAGGAAGTCGGGGTCCAGCCAGGCGCCCGGCTCGACATCCACCCAGGCGAACAGCCGGTAGTCGCCGGGCGGGATGCCGCGGAGCACATAGCGCCCGTACTGGTTGGCTGTGGCGCTGCGGAACAGTTGGGCCTGGGTGCGGCGCGCGGCGTCGGGCGCCAGCACCACGGTCGCTCCAGCCGCCGGCTGCTGGTTTTCCATCAACACCACGCCCTCGATGTGTCCGCCGGCCGGGCTCAGCACCACGTCGAGCGGGCCGGGCGGGTCGCCGCGACTCAGGTCCAGCCCGCGCTCCAGCGCGTCGATCCCGCCAAATCGCGCCGATTTCACATATCCGTCCTCCAGCAGCCCCGCGATCGCGAGCGTGTAGGAGTCGGCCGCCACGTTCTGGAGCGAAAAAGTTCCGTCGCTCTTCACTGCCGCGGCGGTGCCGCCAGTGCCTTCGCTGCGCGATTGGAGCGTCACGCGCACCAGCTCCAACCTCCCGCCGGATTCTTCGAACCGAACGCGGCCGGCAATCTCCAGACCCGGGCCGAGCGTGAGATTGAGGCCCTCGAGGTTGGCGGCTCCGACGTCGATGGGCAGCCGTGCGAAGAAGCGGCGCTGCTGGTCCGCCTGGAACGCGCTGAGCAAGTAGGAGCCCGGCGCGACGCCGCGGATCTCGAAGTTTCCCTGCGCGTCCACGATCGCGTTCTGGGTGCGCGGCCCGGAGGCGGCAGTGCCGGACCCGCGCGGCAGCAGGAACACCACGATGCCGCGCTCCAGCCGCCCGGTGGCCGCATTCAGCACGCGGCCCCGCACCCGCACCGTGCGCGTGCGCGTCAGGCGGAAATCGACTCCCTGGATGTCGCCACCCGCGCGGAGTTCCAGCGGCGCCGCCTGCCCCGGGTCGGTTACGCCGGGATAATAGAACGGGACGTAGCCCTCTTCGTCCGGCTGGGGCGCGCCCGGGCGCGGGCTCGGAGCCGGCGCGGCGCTGACGTAATAGCGCCCCGGTGGCAGGCCGAACACGCGGTAGTCGCCGCGATCGTCGCTCGTGCCGCTCGCGATGGGCGTCAACTCGCGCCGGCCGTTCTGGTGACTTACCCGCATAGTCTGGATCTGAACCCGGGGTATCGGGTCGCCGTCCTCGTCGAGCGCCCGGCCCGAGATCACGCCAAACGGCGTCAGGTGGAAGACGATGTCGCCGAGATGCTGGCCGGGCAGAAGAGTCAGCATGGCTCCCGTCTGATTGGCGCGGCGCTGGCCGTAATCCTGCGGCAGGTAGCCGTTGCGTTCGGCGGATAGAATGTAGCGGCCGGGCTCGAGGCCGGTCAGAAGGAAGTGGCCGCGCTCGTCGCTGGCCGTCGAGAACGACTGATCGCGCGCGTCCACTCTGCGGGCCAGCACCTGCGCCTTGCGGAGCGGCTCGCCGCTGCCCTCTCTGAGCACCTGGCCCTCGACCGAACACCGTTCCGGCTGCTGGCCCAGCGCCGCCAGGCCGCACAACCACATCCCGCAAAGGAGCGCGTTCCACCTCATGGTTTCTTCGGCTCGGCCGGCATTTCGTACTTCTCCCCGAACACGATGGCCGCCAGATCGCGCGCGGCCGGGCCCACCGCCGACCCTTCCACGTTGCTCAGCACGATGACCGTGACCTTATCGTCCGGGTATCGCTCGATCATGGTCGAAAAGCCGTTGATGCCGCCCGCATGGCCGATGTACTTCCGGTTGAGTTTCTTCGCGACGAACCAGCCGTAGGCGTAGTCGCTCTTGAACGGTGTGAAGATCTTGTCCAGCGATTTCTTCGACACCAGTTTCTCGGTGTATAGCGCCTGGTCCCACAGGAGCAGGTCCTCCACCGTCGAGTAGAGCGCGCCCGCCGCGTGCGGAACGGTCATGTCGATGTACAGTGCGTTGGCCAGCTTCCCGGCCCGCCGCATGTAGCCGCCGGCGCGCTGTTTCAGAATGGCCGCGGCGCTGTCGTAGCCGCTGTTGCGCATCTTCAGCGGCCCGAAAACGTTCTGCTCCAGGTACTCGCCGTACTCCTGCTCGGACACTTTCTCCAGAATGTACCCCAGCAGCACGTAGCCCGAGTTGCTGTACGCGAACTTCTCGCCGGGCTCGAATTCGAGCGGCTTCCCTTTGAACCTCTCGACGGTCTTCGAGACCGGGGAGCGCTGGTTCATGGTCGGAGCGTAATCCGGGAACGAGGTGAAGCTGGGGATGCCCGAGGTATGAGTCAGCAGGTGGTGAATGGTGATCTTCCCCCAGGCTGGCGGGCACTCGGCGACGTACTTACACACCGGGTCCTCGACCTTCAGCTTGCCCTTTTCCTCGAGCTGCAGGATCGCCAGCGCGGTGAACTGCTTGGTCAACGAGCCGAGCCGGAACTTGGTACCGGGCGAGTTCGGAATGTCCCACTCGGCGTTGGCCAGGCCGTAACCCTTGGCCAGCAGCGCGCGGCCATCCCGCGCCACCAGCACCGACCCGCTGAACCGCCCCGCGCCGGTCAGCGCGCTCATGTACTCGTCGAGTTTCGGCGCGACGTCCTCGGCCAGGGCCGCCGTCGCGAACAGCAGACAAACCGCAGCCAGAACAACGCTCCTGCGTAGCATGACCCTCCTGTCAGATGGGACCGCGAGGGAGCGGTCTTGGCCGCACCCCACTTACGAACTAAGTAGAACCCGTTTCCGGCCGATATGCTGCTTGACAGCATGGACCTCATCCGTGCTCCGCCTAGCGGCGGCCGATCGGACATATGAATCATAGCAGCGGCAGGAATCAGGCGGGGGCGGCCCAGGAGCATCGATTGGCGGCCGGCCTGCTCTTCACGATGGTCTACGCGCTTACCGTGGTCAACCTGCGGACGGAACTCGCCAGCAACCCATTCGCGCTTCTGGTACTGCTGGCCACCGGCGGCGGCGCTCTGGCGCGGATGTTCTCCTGGAAACCAGCCCTGGTGGTATCGCTGGTGCTGTTCGCCACCACCTTCGGGTATAACCCCTGGAAGGGGGCGCGCTCCGGCAGGCCGGAGGATCTGCTTCGACTGGTAATCTACGTGGGCGTGGCGCTCGGCCTCCTCACGGCGATGCGCTTGATGCAAAAAGTGCTGGAGCGAACCCTCGAGAGATATCGCCTGGTGGTCGAGTCGGCCTCCGACGGCGTCCTGATCACCGACCGGGGAGGCAACGGCATGTGGGCCAATCCCAGTGCGCGTGAGATCTTCGGGTACACCCTCACGGAAATGCTGGATCTGCACCTCACTCAGTTGTTCGCGCGGGAGGATCTTGGCCCTCTGCCGCTGGCAGCGGCGCGCGCTCCGGGCCGCGGCGTGCTAAGAGAGTGCCGGGTGCGCCGCAAGGACGGAGCCCAGCGGATGCTGGAAGTAAGCGACCGGATGCTGATGGACGGCACCTTCATGGTGTTCGTGCGCGATGTGACCTTGCGCCGCCTGGCGGAAGAGGAGATCAAGGAATCGCTCAAGGAGAAAGAGGTGCTGCTGCGCGAGATCCATCACCGGGTGAAGAACAACCTGCAAATCGTCTCGAGCCTCATCCGCCTTCAGGCCAGCCGTCTCGAGGATTCGTGCGCGCGCGCGCAATGCGCCGAAACGCTGGAGCGCATCAACTCCATCACGCTGCTCCATGAGAAGCTGTACCTCTCGAAGAACCTCGCCAAGGTCGATTTTGGCGAATACGTTCCGAACCTCGTGTCGTCGCTGCAAACGGCCTATCTCGTCGATGGGAGGAAGGTGAAAATGGAAATCGAAATCCGGGACGTCACCCTCGGGCTGGAGACCGCGGTGCCCTGCGGCCTTATCATCACCGAACTTGTTTCCAACGCCTTGAAATACGCGTTCCCGGGCGACCGGCAAGGGTGCATTCGCATCGAGATGTGGCGGCCGGCTGGACAGACCATCTCCTTGCGCATCGCGGATACCGGCGTCGGCCTGCCCGAAACCCCGGAGTCCGGCCGTCCCCAATCCCTGGGGCTCACGCTGGTGTCCACGCTGGTGCGCCAGTTGAAGGGCACGCTGGAGATCGGCAGCGATGCCGGATCCCAATTCACCATCACCTTCTCCGTCCAGGAGCCCGTGCGGCTCCACTCCGTGAAAGGTGACGCCTTGCCGATCACAGGCTGCGCCCGGCTCAATGAAAAGGAGTACGAACATGTCTTATCCCCACATTCTTGTGGTCGAGGATGAAGCCATCATCGCCATGGACATCGAGCGGAGCCTGATGCAGATCGGCTATACCGTCTCGGTCGCCCACTCCGGGCCCGAGGCCATCGCCTGCGCCGAAACCACGCGTCCCGATCTGGCGCTGATGGACATCATGCTGGCGGATGGTCCCGACGGAATCGAGACGGCGGAGTATCTGCGGGCCAGGTTTGGAGTCCCGTCCATCTACTTGACCGCGAATGGGGACGACGAGATTATCGAGCGCGCCAAGCGTACCCAGCCGGCCGGCTACCTTCTCAAGCCGTTCCGCGAGAGAGAACTGCATACCACCATACAAATGGCCATCACCAGGATTTCCCTCGAGCGGGAAATGCGGCAGCGGGACCAGTGGCGGGCGGTGGTGCTCCACTCCATGCGCGACCCCGTAATCACCGTCGCCAAAGACCGCACCGTCCTCTTCATGAACCAAGCCGCCGAAGAAATGGTGGGCTGCGCCCCGGACGCCGCGGCCGGCCAGGACTGCGCCAAACTGCTGCCGGTCCCGCAATCGAAGCGCGCGGAATTGGCGCGCCGGCTGACCCAGGCCGTGGAGGAGGGCGTGGTCGTGGAAATGGCCGATCTGGAGCTGGAGCGAGCCGGGGATGCCGGCGGTCTCTTTGTCGGCGACAGTATCTCTCCCATGCTGGACGAGCAGGGAAGCGTGGTCGGCGCCGTGGTGGTCTACCGGGCGCTGGCCGGTCCGCCAGGGGTGAGCGCGATTCAAGCGGCCGGAGCCATCGAGCAGCCCGCCAAAATTGGGTTCGCGGCCCGGCTGGACCCCATGGGACAGCAGGATCCGCTTACCGGCCTGCCGGCGCGCGCGCAAGCCGAGCAGGCGCTGGAGCTGGCCATCCGGCGGCGCCGGCGGACTTTTGCGGCGATGGTTACCGTCGACCGCTTCGAGGCGCTCCGAAGCCGCTTCGGGAATACCGTTGCCGACGAAGTGCTGCTCTTCATGAGTCTGCATCTGGCTCAGGATCTCGCGGCTGGAGACCGGCTCTTCCGCTGGTCGGGTCCTAGCTTTCTGATCCTGCTCGACCGCATGGACGCCCTGGAGGAGGTCCGCGGGGAGATCGCGCGCCTCACTTCGATGAAACTCGAGCGGCTCTTCCACCTGAAAACGCGCGCGGCCGTGGTCGCGGTTTCCGGAACCTCGACGCTGGTGCAAGTGTTCTTAAGCGAATCGGTGGACGATGTGATCGCTCAGTTCGACCGGGCCATCTGCGTGTGATCTCGCCCGTGATCCTACGTGGCCATTTCCCGCGCTTTCCGCACCCGTATATAGATGACGCGCAAAGTCGCCATCGCCGGAACCGACAGAAACATGCCCGGGACGCCAGCCACTTCTCCACCGGCCAGCGCGCCCAGGATCACCAGCAGCGGGTGCAGCGCCACACCGGCGCCAATCAGGTGAGGATTTAGGAAGTAGTCCTGGAACATGCGATAGGCCACCAGGGCGGCCAGGATCGACCAGAAGTGCCCGAAACCGCTGACTACGGCCACCAGAACCACGATCGCCACCGCCGCCACCGGCCCGAAAAGCGGGATGAACTCGAGCATGCCGGCAATGGTGGCCAGCAACAGGGAGTAGGGCAGACCGATGGCCGTGAAGAAAATGCCGTAAGCGGTGGTGGTCGCCAGCGCCAGCAGCGCCAGCGCCCGGATGAACCGGCCGAGCAACACGTGCATATCCGCCGCGATCTCGTTCCACATCGCCCGGTGTTTCGGCTTCACCAGCGCCAGCGCCTGCTCCAGCAGTTCCTTCCCATCCTTCAGGAACAAGAAGCTCAGCACCGGAATCAGCACCACGTAAACGATCCTGCCGAGTACCGAAAGAACTTGGGAGCCCGCCTGCTGCACCAGCGGCGCCAGTAGCGGGGCGATGTTCTGCGCCCGCTCGCGGATCTGCTGCCTTAACGGCTCAAACCATGCCGGCCAAGGCTCTTGCAGGCGCCTCACCACGGATTCTTGCAGCTTCGGGAACCCGTTGGCCAGATTCGAGGCTTCCTGCGCCACCCGGTTCCCCACCAGCACGCCGGCCAGGATCAGCAGCCCGACCAGTGCGGTGTAGACGGCCGCCAGGGAGTAGGCGCGGGACCTCGGCCAGGGCAGCATCCGGTTCACCAGGTTCACGATCGGGGAAAGCATATAGGCGAACAGGATCGCCAGTACGAAAACCAGCAGAACCGAGCGAATGGAGTAGAGGACGGCCAGCAGCAGCGCCACCAGAAACACGGTCCAAGCCGCCCGCGCCGCTCGCCTGTCGAATCCCAACATGCCTAGTATCCTAGCGCGAAAACCCGTGACAGTATACTCAATCACCGATTTCCAGCGGACTGTGATCCGCCCGTAACTGCGTTTCGCCTAGGACCGCTCCCTAACGGTCGAGGCTCGGCAAGCTGCTACCGCCGACCGGCAGCCTGAAGGTCTCGCTGAGCTACTTCGCCGGCTGGAAGGCCGTTGGCACGCTGGTGTACAGTTGGCCGCAGGCGCTCGAAAAGGCGGAGTGCGCGGACGGCATCGTGCGCCAGCGATTGCGGCAACTCGGGCTCGCGTTCGACTGCATCGAGACCGGCTACCTCGGGGTCAACGCATGCCACGGGCCCGCCGCGGCGCCCTCCGGCGATCGTCCCGAGGTCGAACTGCGCATCGGCGTGCGCGGCCAGGACCGGGCCGCGGTCGAGCGCTTCGCGCACTGTCGCTCCGGCGACGAGGGCGACATCGCCAATATCGGCGTGATCGCCCTCCAGGACCGCTATTACCCCATCCTGCTTCGCGAGGTCACCGCGGAGCGTGTCAAGGCGTTCTTCGGCGCGCGGGTGAAGGGCAGGGCAGAGCGCGACGAGCTGCCCAATCTCGGCGCCCTGAATTTCCTGTTGTACGAAGCCCTCGGCGGAGGCGGCGCCATCTCGCTGCGCGTGGATGCGCAAGCCAAGACGTTCGCAGCCGCGCTGCTGCGCATGGAGATCGATGTCGATGAGCACGAACTTTGAGGTTCGCCTCGCGGACCGCGTTCTGCACGTGACGCTGAACCGGCCCCGGAAACGCAACGCCCTTACCCTCGCCGTGTGCCGCGAGATCGCCGGGACGCTTCACCATGCCGAGGAAGACCGCAACGTCGGCGCCGTCCTGCTCAGCGCTAACGGCAACGTCTTCTCCGCCGGGATGGATCTCGACGAAGCCCTCGCAGGTGATCCGGACGAGCACGCCACAGTTCACGAAGAGCTGTTCACCATCGGCTCGCGCCTGACCGTGCCGGTGGTGGCGGCGGTCTGGGCCTGGTGGCGAACGCGCACGTGGTCGTGGCCGCCGAGCAGGCCACCTTCGGTCTGACCGAGATTCGCCTGGGCTTGTGGCCCTTCGTGGTTTACCGCGCGGCCTCGAATCGGGCGCGATCGGCGAATTGGCGCGGCGCGCGCGCAAAGCCGCCTTCGAGAGCGCCGATTTCCGCGAAGGTGTGCAGGCCTTCCGGGAGAAGCGGAAGCCCGTGTGGGCCTCCCTCGGAGTATCCTGACAGCATATGACGAAGCGCACCATTGCAGGCATCTTCCTCGCTGCCGCCGCGGCCCTGGCCCAGACCCCCGAGACCAGGCTGCTCTGGCCGGGTGGCGCACCCGGCGCGCTCGGCGGCGACGATGCCGACAAGCCGGGCATCACGATTTTCCTTCCCCCGGCCGACAAGGCCAGCGGCGCCGCCGTGGTGATCTGTCCTGGCGGCGGCTACCAGCACCTGTCCATGGATCACGAGGGGAAGCAGATCGCCGAGTGGCTGAACGCGCGGGGCATCGCGGCCTTCGTGCTCAAGTACCGGCTCGGCCCGCGCTACCATCACCCCATCGAGCTGGGCGACGCCCAACGCGCGCTCCGGACGGTGCGTGCCCATGCCGCCGAGTTCCGCATCGCGCCCGATCGCATCGGCGTGTGGGGATTCTCCGCCGGTGGCCACCTCGCCTCAACCCTCGGCACGCACTTCGATCCCGGCGACCCGAACGCTCCGGACCCCATCGACCGCGCCGGTTGCCGGCCCGACTTCATGATCCTGGCCTACCCGGTGATTTCCCTCGGCGACGAGTACGCGCACAGAGGCTCGCGGCGCAACCTGCTCGGCGACAACCCCGATCCCAAGCTGGTGGAGCTGCTCTCGAACGAGAAGCAGGTGACCCCGCAAACGCCGCCGGCGTTTCTCTTCCACACCGACGGGGATAAGGTCGTGCCGCCGGAGAACAGCGTCCTGTTCTACCTCGCGCTGCGCAAGGCCGGCGTCCCCGCCGAGCTGCACATCTACGAGCGCGGCAATCACGGCGCCGGGCTGGCGCAGAAGGACCCCATCCTCTCCACCTGGCCCGACCGCCTGGCCGACTGGCTCAAGAACCGCGGCGCGATCAAGTAGCCGCGCTTTTCTGCTACCATCTTTTTGTACCCACGCTGGAGTGGCGGAACTGGCAGACGCACGGGACTCAAAATCCCGCGCCCTTCAATGGGCATGAGGGTTCGACCCCCTCCTCCAGCACCAACCTGGAACAGGACTATGCCCGCAAGTATCGGTGAGGCGAGAGCAGAAGTCTACTGGACGGCCTTCCAGGCCCTCTCCAGGAACGACAGGAAGGCCGTGCTGGCTCGGTTCGCGCGCGAGCCCGAATTCCGCGAAGACCTGCTCGACCTGATGCTCCTTGAAAAGCGAAGGAGCGAACCGGTTCGCCCCTTGCGCTCCTATTTGGTCCGGCGCCAAAAGGCCCGCTCAGCGTGAACTAGCAGGTCTTCCTGAAGGCGTCCGCGGAGCGGGAACTGGCGCTGCTCCCCACCCGCACGCACGACCGAATCGTCGAACGGTTGCTGCGACTCGCGGACGATCCGCGTCCCGCGGGAAGCCAGAAGTTGCAGGGGCTGGATGCCTACCGCATACGCGTCGGCGTCTACCGGGTTCTCTACGAAGTGGACGACCGGCGGAAGCGTGTGACCATTTACTCCGTGGGCCACCGTCGCGAAGTGTATCGATAGGTCAGCCAGCCCAACTGAGGCGGTTGGGCGTTCAATCGATGCTGTCCAGAATGGCAAAACGGAAATCCTCGCTGAGGCTAGACAGTAGTGCATTCATCAGGGCGCCCGACTGCCTGGCCTACAGCACACCGTTTGGTTTCTGCCTGAAAGGCAACGCCGAGGATCTCCTGCAACGTCCGGACATCGCCGAATCCATCCAGAACCAAGTTGATTCGATTTTCACCTCACCGCCCTTTCCCCTGAACCGAAAGAAGAAATACGGCAACCTCCAGGGCGATGCCTATGGGGAATCACTCTTGTCGAAATTGGCTTCGCAAGTGTAACTGGCGCCGGAGCCGGAGCCTGAGCAGGAACGTGAGCAGGCTAAGCCTCTGATAGGTTGGATTGGGTTCCACCAAGAACCAATACCAAAACTACGCAGGCTCAGCCATAAATCGAGTATGCAGCATTTTCTCCCGGTTGTTGCAGTTGTTCCCGCGCCTGGAATTTCACCGTGCGGTCAAGGATCACAAGGCCGAGCGTCATGCGTGCGGCTTCACCTGCTGGGGCCAGTTGGTGGCGATGCTGTTCTGCCAGCTCGGGCGTGCCCACTCCCTGCGAGAGATTTGCGGGGGATTGGCATGTTGCGAAGGCAAGCTGAAGCGCCTGGGGATTCCGCTGGCGCCGAAGAAATCCACGCTNNCACCCAAAACCGGCCATTGAGGGATACCTGAAAACCGGCCAACGGAGGTAACTCAGGACATTGACCACGACGGGAGGTTTACCCTCCGTCGAGATGAGCAATGTCTTGAACGAAGAACAGAAGCAACAGATCATCGCGCTCCCCGATGGCGTCCCGCCGCGTCCGCGCCAGTGCGCCGGCGGCCTCCAGCTCACGGAGTCGGGCCAGCGCCACGATGAGCACGCACAGCCAAGTCCTCGTTCCTTCGCCGCCGCCCAGAATCGCAGGGAAGCTGGTTTCCGCGCGACCATGGGCCACCCCGCGCGGCGTCAGGGCTCCGGCCCGCGTCCGGGTGCGGTCTGGAGCTTTTTGATTTCTAACCCGGCAACCGCACCACGCGCATAGCAGAAGACACTTCCTCGGTCTTCGGCGGGGTTGAAGGCGGCACCACCTTTGTCGCTGGGACTGCGTTGGCACCGGGAGTTGCCGCCGGTTGTGCACATGGTCCGGCGGTCGTAGTTCGGATCGAGGCGTCCCAGCCGGCTCAAAAGCTCACCGTCGACGACCTCTAAGTCTTCGAAGCCGACTACTACTTCCTGTTGACATCGCAGGGCAGGCCCTTCTTGGAACAGTGGTGAGCGCCGGAAGATGGGCTTAGAGCCCCGTCGTGTAAGTTGAGTGAGGGGAAGGCAAGAACTTGGTAGCGCTAACGGGAATCGAATGCGACGGCTGGCAGTTCCGCTCAGTCCAGTTGGGTCTAAGTAGTTGTGTTTTCAGCACAGGCGGTATTCCGAGATGCTCTGGAATACCGCCGCGAACCTCCGACGTCACAGCGCAGTCACAGCGCGGTCGAGGCCCGCGTGGGCAACCTTCATCGTTCCGCCGCATCCAACAATAAGATAGCGCCGCCACCCATAGGTCGCGACAGTCTGGCCGGTAAGGGAGTGGGTTCGAGGTGTCCCGATCGCGGAGGTGGTCGTGCAGGGCCGATGCGGCTTCCAGGCGCGACGCCTGCGGGGAGGGTAGAATCAAAAGAAGAAATGCATGAGGTAACTCGATTCTTTGGGATCGTGGTTCGAATGTACTTTGGAGATCACAGCCCGGCACATTTCCACGCCGAATATGGCGAATACGAGGNNGAGCGGACTGGGAACGGGCTCGCGGTGGGACGCCATTGGAATCCATCGCCCCACTGGACTGAGGAGGAGACATGAAATTGGTTCGCATCCGGGAAGCGAAGCCGCTGGGCAACTACCGCGTGCAACTCACTTTGACCGACGGTCGCGTAGTCGAGAGAGATCTCG
>PLEM01000437.1 GCA_003137035.1 Bryobacterales bacterium
CCGGAGCTGCTGGACCTGGTGGAGCTGGAAGTACGGGAATTGCTGACCAAGTACGAGTTTCCGGGCGACGATCTGCCGGTGATACGGGTATCGGCGCTGTGCGCGTTGAACGGGGAAGAGAAGTGGGAGAAGGGAATCCTCGAGCTGATGGATGCGGTGGACGCCTACATCCCGATGCCGGAGCGGCAGATCGACAAGCCGTTCATCATGCCGATCGAGGACATCTTCTCGATCCAGGGGCGTGGGACGGTGGTGACGGGGCGCATCGAGCGGGGCATCTGCAAGGTGGGCGAGGAGATGGAGATCGTGGGGTTCCGGGAGACGCGCAAGACGGTGATCACCGGAGTGGAGATGTTCAAGAAGCTGCTGGACGAGGGGCGGGCCGGGGACAACGTAGGGCTGCTGCTGCGCGGGATCGACAAGGAAGAAGTGGAGCGGGGGCAGGTAATTGCGAAGCCGGGCTCGATCACGCCGCACAAGCGGTTCCGTGGGAGCGTGTACGTGCTGAGCAAGGAAGAGGGCGGGAGGCATACGCCGTTCTTCCCGGGCTACCGGCCGCAGTTCTACTTCCGGACCACGGACGTGACGGGAGTGGCGAAGCTGCCCGAAGGGGTGGAGATGGTGATGCCGGGCGATAACGTGAACCTGGAAGTGGAGCTGATCACGCCGGTGGCCATGGACAAAGGGCTGCGCTTCGCCATCCGTGAGGGCGGGCGCACGGTGGGCGCCGGGACGGTGACCGAGATCGTGGAGTAGAGGAAGGCCGCGGCTCGTAGCCCGTAGCTCGCAGCAGGCGAGTGGCGGACTAGGGGCTGCGAGCGACAGGCTGAAGAGAATGGCACGCGAAATCATCACGCTTCAATGCACCGAGTGCAAGCGGCGCAACTACACGTCGACGAAGAACAAGAAGACCAGTAGTGAGCGGCTGGAATTGAAGAAATTCTGCCCGTTCTGCCGCAAGCACCACGCGCACAAGGAAATCAAGTAGCGGGGCGGGAGACCTCCCTGCGGTAGAATAGGAACGGATTCGGGTAGACTATAAGGAGCCTCCGGCAGCCAGGAGTCGGTTTGGACTGCCGCCGATGGCGGAAGGCGCAGGGGCGTAGGTTTAACGGCAGACCAGCGGTCTCCAAAACCGCGAGTGGGGGTTCGAATCCCTCCGCCCCTGCCAGCGGACGCTTTCGGGTTATCCTCTATTGGGTCCCGTCGCGAAGGGCGCTTCGAAATGGCTGAACAAACGGAACAGAAGTCGTTGGTGCAGAGGATAGGGCACTGGCCGGTCGCGGTGAAGGACTATGTCCAGGAACTGCAACTGGAGATGCGGAAGGTCACTTGGCCGTCGCGCAAGCAGGTGCAGGCGACGACGCTGGTGGTGGTGGCGACGGTTTTCGGCTTCGCCGCATATTTCTTCGTGATCGACGGGGTGTTTTCGCGGCTGATCGGAAAGCTCCTCAAGGCGTTCGCCCCGCTGTAGGGTGTGCGGAAGGGCGGAGGGTCTCATGGCAACTCTGGAACAGGACGAAGGCGCGGTGAAGCGGGATCCGGAAACGGATGCCACCCCGGCCGCCGACCCCGCGGAGGCAGTCCGGACCGCCGAGGAACCCGCGGCAGCCGCGGGCTTCGAGCAGGACCCCTCCAAGCAGTGGTACATCATCCACACCTACTCGGGGTTTGAGCAGAAGGTCGCGGATTCGCTGCGCGGCCGCGCGCAAGCCTTCGGCTTCGCCGACAAGATCGGGCAGATCCTGATTCCCACCGAGGAAGTGGTTGAGGTGCGGTCGGGAAAGAAGGTCAACAGCAAGCGGCTGATGTACCCCGGCTACGTGCTGGTCGAGATGGAGATGAACGACGACCTGTGGCACGCGGTGAAGTCCACGCCACGCGTCACCGGTTTCGTCGGCGGGGGCAACACCCCGGTGCCGCTCAGCGCCACCGAAGTCAACGACATCCTGTACCGGCAGGCCACCTCGGCCGAGCGGCCCCGCCCCAAACAGACCTTCGAGAAGGGCGAGACGGTGCGCATCAACGACGGACCGTTCAGCAACTTCTCGGGCAAGGTGGACGAAGTCAATTCCGATCGCAACACGCTACGGGTGCTGGTGACGATTTTCGGACGCGCCACCCCCGTGGAGCTCGAGTTCGGTCAGGTGGAAAAGATTTAATACGAGTTCGCAGCCGGTAGCCCATAGTCCGTCGAAGGCGGACCACGAGCTACGAGCCGCGGGCTACGAGCGAAGAGGTTTTCATGGCAAAGAAGATGGTCGCGCAGGTCAAGCTGCAAATCCCGGCAGGCAAGGCGACCCCTGCCCCCCCGGTGGGCACCGCGCTGGGCCCCCAGGGCGTCAACATCATGGAGTTCTGCAAGGCCTTCAACGCGAAGACTTCGGCCAAGGACCAGGAAGGGCTGATCATCCCGGTGGTGATCACGATTTTCTCGGACCGCTCCTTCACGTTCATCACCAAGACTCCGCCGGCGCCGGTGCTCATCAAGCGGGCGGTCAGCCTGGCCAAGGGCTCGGCGGAACCGAATAAAGTTAAGGTGGGGACGATTACCCTGAAGCAGGTCGAGGAGATCGCCAAACTGAAGATGCCCGACCTGAACTGCTTCACGCTGGAAGCGGCCGTCCAATGCGTCAAGGGGACGGCGCGCAGCATGGGGGTAGACGTGGTTTGAAGTACGAAATACGAAGTACGAAGTGCGGAACCGGGCGCGCCCCGGGGTCTTACTTCGTACATCGGCCTTCGTACTTCGTACTTTCCGTGTGCTACACTGAGAATTCATAGTAGGACCTTCAGTGGGAGGCCGGGCCCGGAACGGGGCATGGCCGTTCGCACCAATGAGGTAACATGGCTCACAAACGAGGAAAGCAGTACCTATCCGCCAGCCGCCAATTGCGGCCCCAGCCGTACGCTCTGGAAGAAGCCGTTCCGTTGCTTCAACAAGTCAAGTTCGCCAAGTTCGACGAGACCGTTGAGGTACACATGCGCCTGGGAGTCGATCCCAAGCACGCCGACCAGATGGTCCGCGGCACGGTGGTCCTTCCCAACGGTTTGGGGAAATCCAAGCGAGTCCTGGTGATCGCCTCGGGGGAACGGCAGAAGGAAGCCGAGGAAGCCGGCGCGGACCTGGTGGGCGGCGACGAGATGGTGCAGAAAATCCAGGGCGGCTGGATGGATTTCGACGCGGTCATCGCCACGCCGGATATGATGCGGTCGGTCGGCAAGCTCGGAAAAGTGCTGGGTCCGCGCGGACTTATGCCCAACCCCAAGACCGGCACGGTGACCATGGAGGTCGGCCGGGCGGTTCGGGAAGTGAAGGCCGGCAAGGTGGAGTTCCGGGTGGACAAGACCGGGATCATCCACGCGCCGGTCGGCAAAGCCGGCTTCGAGACCCTCAAGCTGGTCGAGAACGCCCAGACCCTCATTCAGGCGGTGGTCAAGGCCAAGCCGGCGGCGGCCAAAGGCAAGTACGTCAGGAGCGTCACCATCTGCTCGACCATGGGTCCGGGCCTTTCCCTGGATGTGACCCCATATAACGCAAAGGTCCTGTAGCCCGCCGTAGGGAGAGCATTGTGAAAAAGAAATCCGACAAGCAGAAGGAAGTCCAGGCATTGCGCCACGAACTGGAGCAGACCTATCACCTGTTCGTGTCCAGTTTCGAGAAGCTCACGGTGGCCCAGGATTTCGAGCTTCGCAAAACCATCCGTGGGGTCGGCGGCAAGTACCGGGTCATTAAGAACAACCTGGCCGAGAAGGCGGCCGAGGGCACCCAGGCCGAGAGCCTGCTGAAGGGTTTGCGGGGCATGACCTCGCTGGCCTACACGGCCTCGGATCCGGTGGCTCTGGCCAAGGCCTTGACCACCTACGCTAAGACCAATCCCGCGCTGGTTTTCCGGGCCGGGATGGTGGAGGGCCGGGTTATCGAGATCAAGTCCATTCAGGAACTGGCCAACCTGCCCTCCCGGGAGCAGGTGCTGTCGAAAGTGTTGTTCCTGATTCAGGCGCCCGCCCAGCGCCTGGCGGCAGCCATCAACGGCGTGGGACGAAACGTCGCGACGGCGCTGGATCAGGCGGTGCAGGGGAACAAGTTTACGGCATGACAGAGACCGTGGCCAGCGGCCGTGGCCTGTGGAACACAGGCTCCGGACTCCAGCCGCGGGGAACCTACGACAAGCTACAAGCAAGGAGTTAAGGGAAAAATGGCGGATATCAACTCGATAGCGGAGCAGATCCAGGGGCTGACCCTGCTGGAAGCCTCCCAGCTCGTGAAGCTGCTGGAGGAGAGGCTGGGCGTGTCGGCGGCGGCAGCGACTGCGGCGGCGGCCCCCGCGGCAGCGGCGGCGGCAGCTCCCGCAGCCGAAGAGAAGACGGAATTCACGGTGGTGCTCCAGGCCGCCGGACCCAACAAGATCAATGTCATCAAGGCAGTCCGGGAAGTCACCAGCCTGGGCCTCAAGGAAGCCAAGGACCTGGTAGACGGCGCCCCTAAGCCGATCAAAGAGGGCGTCAACAAGGACGAAGCCGAGGCCATCCGGAAGAAGTTCTCCGACGCCGGGGCGACCGTCGAGGTGAAGTAGGATAGGCCTCCAGGCCTGTCCTTGCCGTAGAAGGCTGGAGCCGAATCCTAAGTTGGGGGGTTTGACGCCCGCCGACTAGTCTGGTAGACTTTTGTCTGGGCGTATTCCACAACGAGTGTTCGTGAACCTCGCATCCAGGTTTTGTGTCTTCAGTTCGCTTGAAGCTGCGGGAGGGGTGTGCTCGGATGCCCTGGCTCCGGTTTCCCTCATTCTTTCCGCGCTTCCGGTTCTATCACAACATCCCCGCGTGGGTGATTCTCCGGTTGCAGTACCACCCCGCCCCGGACAGGATCGGGCTCTCTCCGGCGCGGTTGCGATGACGATGACCCGGGTCGGGCGAGGTCCGGACCCGGGTTTGAGTGTTTCATAGGCTGTGCTGTAGCCTTTCGGCTCTCAGGAGTTAAAGAATGCAGAATGCGGCAAGTGGCGCGTCTCGGGAGAGAGTTGACTTCTCCCGAATCAAAGCGTCGATACCCATCCCGAATCTCATCGAGGTCCAGAAGAAATCCTACGAGCGGTTCCTGCAAATGGACCTGCTGCCGAGCGAACGGGAAGACGCCGGTCTCCAGAGCGTGTTCAACTCGGTCTTTCCGATCTCCGATTTCCGGGGACTGAGCCAGTTGGAGTTCGTCGACTACTCGATCGGGAACTGGGAATGCAAGTGCGGCAACCTCAAGGGGCTGCATCACCTGCGCTCCACCTGCCGGAACCCGAGTTGCGGCTCCACCATCCGCACCGACCCGTTTCACGCGGGCGACGTGCTGTGCCATCGTTGCGGCACTTTCAGCCAGAACCGCGTCACCTTCTGCAACCGCTGCGGCGACCCGGTCGGCCTGCAGCTCAAGTACGACGTGGCGGAATGCGAAGAGCGCGGCATGACCTACGCCGCGCCGCTCAAAGTCACCATCCGCCTGACGGTCTTCGATAAGGACGCCGAAACCGGCGCCCGCACCGTGCGGGACATCAAGGAACAGGAAGTCTTCTTTGGGGAAGTCCCGCTGATGACCGAGAACGGCACCTTCATCATCAACGGCACCGAGCGCGTGATCGTCTCCCAGTTGCACCGTTCGCCGGGCGTGTTCTTCGAGAAGATCGCGGTGCAGGGCTACTACCTCGGCAAGATCATTCCCTACCGGGGAAGCTGGGTCGAGTTCGAATACGATACCAAGAACCTGCTATTCGTCCGCATCGACCGCAAGCGCAAGTTTTACGGCACGGTGTTCCTGCGCGCGCTGGGTTTGAAGAGCGACGAGCAGATCCTGCGGACCTTCTACCGCGTGGACAAGATCTCGATCAAGAGCCAGCGGCTGTTTTGGAACGTTTCGCCGGGCCTGCTGGGTATGAAGCTGTCCCGCGCCATCGTCGCCAAGGGCGGCGAGACGCTGGTGCCGCAAGGCCGCAAGATCACCGCGGCCGTGCTGAAGGAAGTCCAGAAGGCCAAGGTCGAGCAGATCGAGATCGCCTCCACCGACCTGGAAGGCGCCCTCATCGCCGCCGACGTCGTGGATATGTCCACCGGCGAGGTCCTGGTGGAGGCCAATCGCGAACTCACCCCCGCCATTCTGGGCAAGCTGCTGGAAGGCGAGATCGAGAGTTTCGAGGTGTTCTTCCCCGAGCGCGACGACGCGGGCACGGTGATTTCCGCGACGCTCAAGAAGGACCCGGTCAAGAGCCAGAACGATGCCCTGCTGGAAATCTACCGCAAGCTGCGTCCCGGCGATCCGCCCACCGTCGACACCGCCACCCAGCTTTTCCAGGGAATGTTCTTCGACCCGCGCAAGTACGACTTCTCCCGCGTGGGCCGCATGAAGTTCAATATCAAGATCCACGACGACGCCGAATACGCGCCCGAGGCCTGGAAGCAAGCGCCGGAGAATCGCGGCAGACACCCGCTGGAACGGAAGATCCTGGATGCCGAGGATTTCCACCACGTCATCCGCTACCTGTTGAAGCTGCGCCGGGTCAGCACCCTCTCGGTGGACGACATCGACCACCTGGGCAACCGCCGCGTCCGCGCGGTCGGCGAGCTGCTCGAGAACCAGTTCCGCATCGGGCTGGTGCGCATGGAGCGGGCGATCAAGGAAAAGATGTCGGTGTACCAGGAAATGTCGACGGCCATGCCGCACGACCTGGTGAACGCCAAGCCGGTGATGGC
>PLEM01000283.1 GCA_003137035.1 Bryobacterales bacterium
TGCTGCTGGTGGACATGGCCCACTTCTCCGGGCTGGTCGCGGCGGGGGTGCACCCCAACCCTTGCGAGTACGCCGACATCGTGACCTCGACCACGCACAAGACTCTGCGCGGGCCGCGCGCCGGGATCATTCTGTGCCGCGAGAAGTACGCCGCCGCCATCGATAAGTCCGTGTTCCCGGGCATACAGGGCGGGCCGCTGGTGCACGTCATTGCGGCCAAGGCGGTGTGCCTGCTCGAGGCCATGCAGCCGGAATTCGTGAGTTACCAGAAGCGGGTGCTGGCGAACGCGAAGGCGCTGGCCACGGGGCTGACCGAGGACGGGTTCCGGGTGGTGTCCGGCGGCACGGATACCCATCTGCTGCTGGTGGACGTCTTCTCGAAGGGCATCCGGGGCCGGGAGGCCGAAAAGGCCCTCGACGAAGCGTTCATCACGGTGAACAAGAACACCATCCCGTTCGACGTCAACCCGCCGATGAACCCGAGTGGCATCCGGCTGGGCAGCCCCGCCGTGACCACGCGCGGATTCGGCGAGGAGGAAATGAGGGAGGTCGCCTCGCTGATCGCGGAACTGCTGTGCGACATCGGCTCGGAAGAGACGCGCGCTGCGGTCCGCGGCCGGGTCGCGGCGCTGACCCAGAAGTTCCCGTTGTACGCCTGGAAGACGGATTGACCTCGGGCAGGCGGTTTCGCCTGCCGGCGGATAACTTCGCGGCCACTTATGCCTCTTCGGATCGCTATCGACGTCCGGCGGATCGGTGATTTCGGAGTCGGCACCTACATCCGCAACCTGCTGCATGGCTTGGCCAGCCTGGACCGGCAGAACAGCTACGTGCTGGTCGCCCGGCGGACCGACGAGCCGGAACTGGCCGGGTTGCCGCCCAACTTCGAAACGGCGGTCTACGCTCGGTCCGACACGGATTGGGTGAACCAGTTCGCCTTCTACTTCTTCCTGAAGAAACTCGAGCTCGATCTGATTCATGCTCCCCTCAATGTGGTGCCCTTGCTGATGCCCCGGCCCTACGTGGTCACCATCCACGACATGAGCAGCTTGCTGTTCAGCCAGCGCTGGCAGATGCGCCGCGACTTCCGGTTGTTCCTGTTCCGGCGCGGACTGCTGCGCGCCGAGCGGGTGATTGCAGTGTCGGCCGCCACCCGCCGCGATGTGGAGAACCTGTTGGGCATCCCCGCGCAGCGGATTCGGCAGATCTACGAGGCCCCCGACCCCCGGTTTCTGAGCCCGGAGGCGGGTGGCGAAGCGGCTGCATCAGACGAGGCTGCCGCAGTCGACCGGCAGCGCATCCTGGAGCGGTACCAGGTCACCTACCCGTTCGTCCTGTACGCCGGGGCCGTTCGCCCGCAGAAGAATATACCGCGGCTGGTGGAGGCGTTCGCGGTGCTGCGCGGCGACCTGGAGAACCACCCGGTTTACAAGGAGCTGCGGCTGATCATCATCGGCGACGAGATCTCGCGGTATCCTTCGGTCCGCCGCGCGGTCATCAAGACCCGCGTCGAGGACGTAGTGCGGTTCCTGGGCTTCGTGCCTGTCCAAACGCTGCGTGTGTTCTTCGAGGCGGCCTCCGCGTTTGTCTTCCCGTCGCTCTACGAGGGCTTCGGCCTGCCGCCGCTGGANNGCCATGGCCTGCGGCACGCCGGTGGTGTGCTCCAACGTGAGCTCGCTGCCCGAAGTGGTGAACGACGCCGCCGTCCTGGTGAACCCGGAGAATGTGTTCGATATCGCGCGGGGCATTCGGGAGGTGTTGCTGGACGAGGCCTTGCGGGCCGATCTTATCCGTAAAGGATACCAGCAGGTCCGCCGCTTCAGCTGGGCCCAGACTGCCCGCCAGGTCCTCGAGATCTACCAGGAAGTGGCCCAATCGCGTCCGAACCCTTGATCCCGGGCCCGGTTCGCGGAGCGGAATTGTCCCGCGTGGCCGCAGATGCGTTGGGCGGGGCCGGCCCGTGGGGTCGCGGCATCCCCCCGATTGCACCGTCGTCCTCCGCGGTCACAAAGTCCAGCACGGACATTGCCAGCGCCTTCAGAATCCGATCCGCTATGCTCGGGGACAGCGTTCGTATCCCCTTGAGTACGTTATGCATGTGGGGCTGGGAGACGCCAATCAGACCAGCCAGCCCGCGCTCGGTCAGTTCACCATTCCGGACCCTCCACCTGAGGGAGTCGAGCAAGCGTTCGTGCAAGGTTATGAAGTACATGCGATCTGAGCCACAGGCCTATATCACTCTGAAATAGGTGTCTTGGGACGGTGGAGGATCGCTATTTATGAAGGTTTTTTAATGTTACACTTGTGAATGCAAGCACACCCCTAAGTATATGCGTAAGGCACATTAAACACTCTTAATCTTAGGAAGCCGGGCAGCCCGAGTCGGGGCGGAGGTCGCAGCGGTTGACCCTTTTTCCAGGATCGGTACGCTTGAAGCCAGGTTTTGAGAGACCTCCCCCGAGGACTCGGGAGGCCATTTGAGGACATCGACAATGGAATGGACCCGATCAGACACAATCGCGCTAGCCAACAACACCTGTACGCAGTGCCATGGACTGGGGTTGCGTCCCGGCCGTAGGGGACGGACGATCCCTTGTAATTGCGTGTTGAGGGCCATCTTCCGCGCGTGTTTCTCCCGTTTTCGCCACTGCGCGACGAAGGAAAAGTACATGAGCCGTATCTCACTCGAATTCATACCCGGCCGGGAGCGAAACTTCAGTTGGGGCCGTAAGGACGAGGAATACATGGCCGACTTCATCCTGCTGGCCCGCCGCACCTTATGCGAATTCGATTACAAGATCTTCCGGTTTCACTTTATGTTGGGAGCGGATTGGAAGCTGTGCTGCCGAAGGATGGGCATCGACCGTGGCACATTCTTCCACGCCGTTTACCGTGTTCAGCAGGAACTTGGCCGGGTTTACCGGGAGGTGGAGCCGTACAGCCTCTTCCCATTGGACGAGTATTTCTACGGGTCGGTCCGGGCTGCCCCGGTCAAGCCCAGCCGGCTTTCGCTGCTGCCTCGCTTTCAGCCCGCGATTCTGAGCCGGAGTCTGGCTACCGGGCTGGCTACGCCGGCGTGATCCTACAGGGCCGGCCCAGCCCGGCCGGCCCTCTCCTCCGGTCGCGAAAGAACTCCTGGAGGAGATCCAGGCAGTCCACGGCGAGCAGGCCCTCGACGACCTCTAGGCGGTGATTGAGAAGCTCGGAATCGGCGATCCGAAACTTGCTGCGGACACCGCCGAAGCGCAGATGGCGGGCTCCAAAAACCAGCCGGCGGACACGGGCCTCGACTAGCGCGCCCGCGCACATCGCGCAGGGCTCGAGGGTGACGTAGACGGTGGCGCCCTCCAGGCGGTAGTTGCCGATGGCGGCAGCCGCCTCCCGCAGCGCCAGGATCTCGGCATGGGCGGTGGGATCGGTCCGGGCAATGGGCGAGTTGCGGCCCCGGCCGATGACCCGCCCCTCGGCGGCGACCACGGCGCCCACGGGCAGTTCGCCCGCCCGCTGGGCCTCCCGCGCCAACTCCAGCGCCGCGCGCATGAACTCTTCGTCGTTCACCCCGCCTAGTGTACACCTCCCCGCCTTTTCCAACCGGGCTCCCGCCCTCGCCAAGAGGGCTCAGTAGCCGCTCCGTTTGTCCACCACGTTGCGCAACGGGGAGCCCTCGCGGAAGCGGGCGAAGTTGTCGAGGAAAACCTCCATAGCTTGCTCGATCCAGCCCTCGGTGTGATCGGCGCTGTGCGGCGACAGCAGCACGTTCTCGAGACGGTAGAACGGGTG
>PLEM01000082.1 GCA_003137035.1 Bryobacterales bacterium
GGTCGGATTTGATGGCCTCGTCAATCTGCGCCTGGGTCACGGTCATGGCCGGCATAAAGCGCAGGACCGTGTCGTGCGTGCAGTTGATGAGCAGGCCCTCGGCCATCGCGTCCAGTACGATCTGCTTTCCGGGAATATCCAACTCGACGCCGATCATCAGGCCGTAACCGCGCACCTCGCGGATGAAGCCGAAATGCCGGGCCAGATCGGAGAGCTGCATGCGGAAATCGCCGCCCAGGGTGTAGATGGAGGGCAGCAGCTCTTCGATGATGTCGAGGCACTCAATGGCCACGCGGCAGGCGAGCGGTCCGCCGCCGAAGGTGGTGCCGTGCATTCCGGGGCCGATAGTTGCGGCGGCCTTCTCGTTGGCCACCAACACGCCCAGCGGCAAACCGCAGGCCAGCGGCTTGGCGGCCACCATGATGTCCGGCAGGATCACCGGATCGGCCAACTGGTAAGAGAAGAACTTCCCGGGCCGGCCGACTCCGCACTGGATCTCGTCGAACACCAGCAGCGCATCGTGGCGCGCGGACAGTTCCCTGGCTTTCACCAAGTACTCGTGCTGGAGAGGATAGACGCCACCCTCTCCTTGAATGCACTCCAGGATTATTCCGGCGGTGCGCGGACCGATGGCGTCGGCGAGCGCGGCCGCATCGTTGGGCGGCACGAACTTCACGCCCGCCAGCAGCGGCTCGAAATCCTTGCGGTACTTCGCCTGTCCGGTCACCGAGATCGCGCCGATGGTGCGGCCGTGGAAAGAATTGTCGAGCGAAACGATCTCGTACTTCTCCGGGCTGATCTTCCCGCCGTGCGAGCGAACCATCTTGATGGCCGCTTCCATGGCCTCGGTTCCGGAGTTGCAGAAGAAACTGCGCTGGAGCCCGCTGACCTCGGCCAGGCGCTTCGCGAGCGGCCCCTGGTATTCGTGATAGTAGAGGTTCGAGCAGTGGATCAGCCGCGCCGCCTGCTCGCGCAGCACTTTCAGGATGCGGGGGTGGCCGTGGCCGAGCGCGTTCACGCCGATGCCCGCGATCAGGTCCAGGTAACGCTTGCCCTGAAGATCGAAGAGCGTGCAGCCTCTCCCGCGGTGCAGCACGATCGGGTAGCGGCCGTAGTTTTGTAACACGTACTGACGCTCGAGGTCCATGATGCCCTGGGCGGCGGCGGCCGCGCCGGGGTCGGAAGTGCTAGGCATGCCTTCATTATAGGCGTGATACCGTCGACCTACCGAGTGCCGCTCACCGCTGGGTGCGCGATATATCCGTGAATGGAAGAGACCGTTGCTGCCACTGTTGAAGCCGTTATGCCCCGCGACGTGCTGAGCGGTCGGGCGCGAAGAGGGAACCTGCCGCAGGCAGAGAGTCGACGAATCGATAGATCGACCATGCGGAGCGCGGGTGCGTGCCTGGTGACCGGTCTTCCCCTCTTCGCTGGTGCCGCCGTGCTTGTCGGCATGGACGATCCGGAAGACGTATCGGAACGGCTGAGGACGGCGCTTGAACGCGTCAGGCAGCGTAGTTTGCAGATCACATACTTTACGGGGCGCTTCCATCGGTCACAGCTTGAACGGATCGAAGAAGCCAACCTGACCCTCGGGCATCACGGACTCTCCGAGGAGGTGTACGCGAAGGCCGAAGGAGTGATTGACCAGTTGGAGAAGAGAACCGGGCTGTTCAAAGTACTGGACTACAAACTCAGCCACGATCCGAGAACACACGGCGCGCTCCACATAGCCTACCTGAAGTTCTCCTTCGACCCTGGGAACAAACAACCGCCAGTTCCATAATCGAACACCCCACTCGCGGGGAAGCCTCGCTAGCCGACGGCACACGGCGAAGGCGACGGACCTGGTGGCTCCCGGGCCGGCGCCCTCACCGCTCCGCTGCTGGTGGCCGAGTGGCGCCTACTTCTCTATCCTGAGGTTATTGGTTACCGAAAAAGCGCCCGGCACGCCTTTGGCCTGGATGCCCGCCAGATTTTTGTCCCCCTCGTTCGACACCACGCCCTCGAGCGTCACGTTGCCGTTCTTCACGATGATGTGGATGGACGGGACGGCGGCAAGGCCGTAACGGTCCAGGCCGGTGGAGCCGAAGATGGCGCGGTACACCGCCAGCCGGATGCGGTCGTCGTTCGGCGACAGCGGGAGAACTTCGATGTTGTTGACGATTGTCTCGACGCCTTCGATGCTCCGCACCGCCCGTTCCGCATCCGACTTCAGAGAGGGCTTCGTGACCTGGCCAAGCAGCGTGACCTGGCCGCCCTCCACCTGGAAGGCGAAATTGTCGAAGACGGTGTAGTAGGGTAGCATCACCAGTTCGTGCCGAACCTCGCGCTCGATGCGCATGCGGCCGCGTTCGGAAGCGGGCTGCTGAGCGAAGGCGAGGGCGGCGATTACGAACGCGATTGGAAACAGTTTTCGGACTTGTGCTCGCATACAGTTGCCTCCTCTTTCTGCTTACAGGATGCACCAACGGGGGCGGGGAAGTCCAGCCCTGGCACTACAAGACACCGGCGGCAAGACCGCCAGCGCTACCCGAGCCCGGTGTCGTACACTCGCTCGTGGAGGGAACCTTGATTTACATTGGCATTCAGGGAAGCGTCCTGGCGGTGTACCCCGCCACCGGCCAGGAAGTCTGGCGAGACGAGGCGGTGGCAGCGGCGGCGGTCGCTGTCTCGACCTCCACGAGCTGAGTGTAGACTGTCTGCATGGACCACCGTCGCCACCCGGGTACGCGGCTGTTGTTCGTCGTGTCGCTGATCGTCCTCAGCCGGGCGTCCGGGCAGAATCCTCTGACCTCCGTTACCAAGCCTCAACCCAACCTGGTTGACAACGTCGATCGGCCCCTTCGCTACACGCCCGATGGCCAGGATTTCGTGATCGAAAACGGTGGCGAGTTCTTCAACCGGCCGCTGTATGGCGGCAACACGGCGTTCCGTGTCGATGCAGGCGACCAACCCGAGTTTTCGCTCTACCTGCCCGGGCACGGCGGCAATCTCCGCTTCGGCATCAATACCCCGCGTGGCGCGAAATGGCTGCACGAAACCGCCCGCATCACGGCGCGTTATCGGCCCGGCACGATGCTGTATGAAATCCGCGACCCGCTGCTTGGCCCCGGTGGGGTGCTTCGCCTTCATGCCATCGCGCTTCACCAGACCGACGGCGTGATCGTCCGCATCGCGGCCAGCGGCCTCGGTGAGCCCGTCGAAATCGTCGCGGCCTACGGTGGACTGGACGGAAAGCGCGGCGTCCGCGACGGCGACATCGGTACCGAAGCCGTTCCCATCGGGCAGTACTTCCAACTCAAGCCCGCGTCCTGCCAGGACAACCGATTCGATCTGGACACTTCCCCGGCGTTTACCCTGCGCAGTAAACCCGCAACCATCGCCGGCCTCATGCCGCCCGGAGCGACGCTGGCTCTCGCCGACGCCACGCAATGGACCTCGCTCGACGCCCTGCTTGCCTCGGCCGGTCAGAAGCCGCCGCTCGCAGTCGTTACCGCGCGCATCGCGATCTCCGCTGCCGCGCCGCTCTACTTCGCCATCCAGCGCACGCCCGATCCCGCCGCGCCCGCCACCGCCGAGGAACTCGCAACTTATCGCGACGTCACCGCCGAGCGGCCCGGCCTGGATCGCAAGGCGGCCACCATTCCGCTCGCTCCCGCGTATCGCACCGCGGACCTTCCGCGCATCTTCGCCGAAGCGGAGGAACACTTCCGCGCGCTGCGGGCCCAAATCCCCGTCGAGACCCCAGACCCCTTCATCAACGCCGCCGTCGCTGCGCTCAATGTCGGCGTCGATGCCGTCTGGGACGAACCCCAAGGCGCGGTCATGCACGGTGCGGTGGCCTGGCGCTCGAAGCTGCTTGGCTGGCGCGGACCCTATGCGCCCGACGCGCTCGGCTGGCACGACCGAGCCCGGCGCCACTTCACTTACTGGGCCACGCGCCAGAACACCGACCCGATTCCCGATAAACTCCCGCCGCCCGACGAGAACTCCAACCTTGCCCGCAGCGAAGCCGCCCTGCACAGCAACGGCGACATATCCAACAGCCACTACGATATGAACCTGGTGTATATCGATGCGCTGTTTCGCCACTTACAGTGGACCGGGGACCTCGAATTCGCGCGCAAGATGTGGCCGGTCATCGAATGCCACCTGGCTTGGGAACGCCGTCTGTTCCGTCGCGAATACGGACCCGAGAAGCTTCCGCTATACGAAGCGTACGCGGTCATCTGGGCCAGCGACGACCTCGAGTATCACGGCGGCGGCACGACCCACGCCAGCGCCTATAACTACTTCCATAACACGCAAGCCGCCCGCCTCGCCCGCCTACTCGGCAAGGATGCCGGTCCGTACGAGAAGGAAGCCGCTCTCATCGCCCGCGGGATGCGCGAATTCCTGTGGATGCCGGACCGCGGCATGTTCGGCGAATTCAGGGACTACCTCGGGCTCCAACGCATTCATCCCAGCGCCGCCCTGTGGAGTTTCTATCACACCATGGACGCGGGCCTGGCGACCCCGGCCGAGGCGAACAAGATGGCAGACTACGTCGACGCCTATATGCCGCACTTTCCGGTGCGCGGGCGCGGCGTCCCCACCGATGACACTTACCAGGTGCTTGCAACCACCGATTGGATGCCTTACAGTTGGTCCATCAACAACGTGGTCATGGGCGAGAACATTCACACCGCCCTGGGCTTGTGGCAGGCCGGCCGCTCCGATGAAGCTTTTCGCATCACCAAGAGCGCGCTCCTGGCCAGCATGTTCATGGGGATCTGCCCCGGCAACGTGGGCACGCTGAACTATCTGGACGTCTACCGCCGGGAATCCCAGCGCGACTTTGCCGACGGCGGAGGCGTCACCTCGCGCGCCATCGTCGAGGGACTCTTCGGTCTCCGGCCCGACGTTCTGGCCGGCGAACTGCTGGTTGTGCCCGGCCTCCCCGCGGATTGGGACAGCGCTTCGCTGCGCCATCCCGATGCAAGCATCGCCTTCAAACGGGAAGGCGCCACCGACACTTATGTCATCGAGCAACGATTCGCGAAGCCGCTGTCGCTGCGCCTGCAAGTTCTCGCTCGCGGCGACGAGCCCAGTGTGACCATCGATGGCCGCGCCGTCCGCGTCCAACCGGCGCCGGGCGCCCGCTTGGAGATTCAGAGCCCCGCCGCGGCGAAGTACCAGGTGGTCGTGCACTGGGAGAACCTAGTGCAACCCACTCCCCGGCATGTTCGTATCGCTCAAGCGGCTGCGCCCAAGCCCCCGCCAGGCGATTGGATCGCCGGGACCCCCGACGCGGTCGATCTTGCTGACTACTTCAACGACCTCGTCACGCAGATTTTCAAGAACCAGTACCGCTCGCCCCGTTCCCCCTTCGTCTCGCTTGCCATTCCGAAACAAGGCATCGGGGCGTGGGCCGGGCACGTGAATGCGACCGCTGAGATCGACGACACCGGCCTGCGGGCCGCCGCCCGGTCCGGTCACAACCGCGTCACGCTGCCCAATGGCGTGCCGCTCGCGACGCCGGGTGAGCGCGAGGCCAAGAACGTGGTGTTCGTTTCGCAATGGGATAACTACCCGAAAGAAGTTACTGTGCCGCTGTCCGGAAAAGCGCGTGGAATCGTACTCCTCATGGCAGGCTCGACGAATCACATGCAGAGCCGTTTCGAGAATGGCGAAGTGGTCGTTACTTACACCGACGGCTCGGCAGAGAGACTCGTGTTGCAGAATCCCACGAACTGGTGGCCCATCGACCAGGACTACTTCATCGACGATTTCCAGTTCCGGCGGCCGCAGCCGATTCCCGTGCGGGTCAATCTGAAGACCGGCGAGATTCGCGTGCTGGACGTTGCCGCATTCAAAGGCCGTGGCGGCGTGGTTCCAGGCGGTGCCGCGACCGTGCTCGATCTTCCGCTCGACTCCGGCAAGGAGTTGAAGTCGCTTACCGTGCGAGCCACGGCCAACGAAGTCGTCATCGGGTTGATGGCCGCTACCCTGATCCGTTGATCGGCGCTGCTACGGTTTCGGTTGGGCGAGCCGAAAGGATAGCAGTGAGCCGTGGGCTAAGTGCAGTTTACAGAGTTCAATTAGTATGTGGAATCAAGAGAGCCGAATGTCCGCTCGAAAAGAACTGATGGCGTCCGAAACAGGACGCGCAGGCTCCCTTTGCCTGCTTTGAGAAGCTCATCTCCCCCTGCGCCGCTGCATGCCGGCCTACGACTCCCGGTGGCAAACCGAGGCCCCTCGGTACGGCGCGATGCGTCGTGCGGCCTCTACTTCAGCCAGAATTCCCACCAGCGCGGTGTGACAGCGCTTCTCAACGTATGGATGATTCGCCGATAGTCGCCTGCCTGATCGGCAGTAAGGAAAGGTGCGTGCCGTCGGAACGAACTTTTGGCGTCTTTCCACACGCGCCGTCTTTCGGCCTGCTCGAGTGAATGAGCCGATTCGCCTGCCATGGTCCGATGTTTGTCCAGAGCGGCGACGGCGTCGCCAGTCCTCAGTGTGCTCCATCTTTCCTGGATATCCTTGAGTCGCGCTTTTTCATGGGCGGTCATGAAGCGTTCATCGAGGGCCCCCAGAGAAAGTTCTTCCGCGCCCCTCCAGCGTGCCTGTGCGTCCGCCTTGATCTGCGCCTTCTCTTTGTCCGATAGGGAATCCCAGCGCGATATCCTGCGCTCGAGGTCATCCAGCGTTGCTGTCGCTTTGTCGTTCAGAAAATCGCCGACTGCGACGAGAAGTGCAGCATGGCTGACCCCAGTCACGTACTGGTCCCATTCTTCCTGGCTACATGTCTGCTTATGGCCGCACTTCGAGCAGCTTAGCGCAACCATTGACGGGCTCGATGATGCGGCGGTCTTGCGTAAGTGATCCACCGAGCCACAGTTCTTGCACTCTAACGTGGCCATGCGCATGCCCTTTCCATCGACAATGTCCTCGGACGATTCCGAACAGTTGGCCTGAAGCGCCACTTCCAGAAACCGTGATCGGTTCTTCGATAATGCGATCCTGGATGCTCGGATACTCTCGTAGCTCCGTTGCGTTCTCTCTTTCGGCTCACCGATCCTCCACCCGCGGAGGTTTCGCCGCCCGGCAACTGGAACGTCGAGGGGTAGCGTGCACGCGGGCCAGCCGGCGCCGCCTAGGCGCCCTCGATTTCTAGCGTGATGGCATGGTCGCAGGGCTTCTCCGGGGGCATCTCGACTTTCAGCCCGGTCTGGTCCTGAATCCACTTCACCGTTCCTTTGAAGCCCAGCAGTTTGACGTTCTGGATCTTGCCCACATCCTGGTTGCTGGTGGTGGCCAGGGGCGCGATCAGAGCTTGCTTATCCGGCCACCCCATCAGGAACGCATATAGCGTCTTACCCTTGGCGGTGAATCGCACGTCGCTGGCGGTGAGGTCCTTGCGGTTGCGCTCGTTGAACGGCGTCGGCTTGCCCGCGGGCGCCGGGACGGCGGGGCTTTCCCCGAAGATCTTCCAGGGGCGGGTGGCGTAAATCGCTTCGCTGTTGACGGCCATCCACCGGGTAATCTCGTCGACGATCTTCAATTCCTCGGAGTCCAGGGTTCCGTCGCAACGCACGGGGAAATTCAGCATCAGGTTGCCGTTCCGGCTGACGATATCCACCAGCATGTCGATGACGGTCTTGGGCGTCTTGTACTTGGCTTCCTTGTTGTAGTGCCAGTGGCCGACGCAGGTGTCGGTCTGCCACGGCCGGGGCCAAATGGTGTCCACAGTGCCGCGCTCGATGTCGAGCACGCGCGTGCCGGTTTCGTCATCGACGTGTTGCTTGCAGGTGTAGACCGCCTCTACCGCGCCGCGATTCCGCCTGGCGCTCTGGTTGTACAAGTGGGCGATGAAGCCCAGCCCCCACTCCTCGAACATGATCGGTCCGTCGGTGTACAACAGGTCCGGTTCGTACTGGTCGATGATGTCCTTCACCCGCTGGAAGTACATGCGCTTCCAGGCCACCGGCACACCCTCGGGGTTCCACGCGTCTTTCGGAGCCGGATGCGTCTCGTGATACAGGCTGGCGTACTTCGGATCGGCCCCATCGTAGGGCACACCCTTGTACGGCCCCTCTTTGTCGCTGCCGTGGCTGGTCTGGAACCAGTGGTAACTGGCTCCCAGGTGCTCGCTGACCGCAAACTTAAGTCCGCGCTTGAGGGCCGCCTTGCGGAACAGGCCCACGATGTCGCGCTTGGGCCCCATGTTCACCGCGTTCCAGTTCTGGTGCTTGGAGTTCCACAAATCGAAGTTGTCGTGATGCACGCCCATGCTGCAGAAATATTTCGCGCCGGCCTTCTTGTAGAGATCCATCAGGCCTTCCGGATCGAACTTCTCGGCCTTCCAGGTGGGGATGACGTCCTTGAAGCCGAACTTCGAAGGGTGGCCGTAGTGCTCCAGGTGGTACTTGTACTGCGGGTGCCCCTCAACGTACATGTTGCGGGCGTACCAGTCTCCGAACTCGGGCGCCGACTGCGGGCCCCAATGCGCCCAGATGCCGAACTTCGCGTCGCGGTACCACTCGGGAATCCGGTAATCCTTCAGAGATTCCCGAGTGCCCTTGAAGGGGCCGGATGGGATCGCGGGGCCGCTGCTCTGGGCGAAGGCGCGCGAAAGGCTCAGGGCCGGCGCGCCGCCCGCCAACAGGCCCATCATTCGTCGTCTGGTCGTAGTCAATGCAGTTCTCCTCGCGCAGTTGGAATCGATTCGGTGCGACCTGCCCACGGGGCTGGCGGACCGCAGCACTCATTATACGTTACCGATCACTGTGCCGATGACTGCCCCGGCAGGGCGCGGTGCCCGGAAACCTTGTACGATAGAAGATTCGGGGAGGCACAATGAAATCGCTCTTTCTGGCGTTGCTGACGGTGGCGGTAGGGCTGGCCGGCGAGGTGAAGCTCGGCAAACCGTTCACCATCAACGAAGCCATCGGCATCGACAAGCTCACCGCCGCCCCCGAGAAGTACGTGGGCAAAGTGGTGCAGGTGAAGGGAACCGTTCGGGACGTCTGCCGCATGATGGGCTGCTGGATGGAACTGGCCGACCCGGAGAGCGGGAAGAGCATCCGGATCAAAGTGAAGGACGGCGAGATCGTGTTCCCCAAAAAAGCCATCGGAAAGACCGCCATTGCCGAAGGCAAACTGGCCAAGGTCGAGATGAGCAAGGACGAGGCCATCGCCCAAGCCAAGCACGAAGCCGAGGCCAACGGCCGGAAGTTCGATCCCGCCTCGATCACCTCGGCCGTGACTTACTACCAGATTCAGGGGACCGGGGCGGTCATCACGGAGTAACATGCGCCTGACACGTCGTGAAGTTCTCTTGGCCGCCGCTCTGCCCGCATTCGCAAAGAAGACCTTGCGGCGTCCCAATATCGTGCTGGTGGCGGCGGACGACATTGGGGCCTGGATGCTCGGGTGTTACGGCAACCCGGTGATCCGCACTCCGAACATCGACCTGCTGGCACGCAGCGGAACGCGCTTCCTGAGCCACATCGGGTGCGCGCCCGCCGCCGAGGCCAACCGCGCGGTTCTCCTGACCGGGCGCCCGCAGCACCAGCAGGGAAGCCAGGACCCTCGAATTCCCGATCTGTTGGCGGGTGCGGGGTACGTTTGCGGCTCCGCCAACCCGCTGGAGTTCCTGGATTCGCAGAAAGGCGATCAGCCGTTCTTCCTGGCGGTGAACCAGGTCAACCTGCTCGCGCCCAACGACGAGATCCCGGCCAAGTATGTGGAGATGTACGCCCAGGCTTCTTTCGACGCCTTGGGTTGGGAGCCGGTGGCGCCCAATGCCGCTCGCGGCAAGGAACTGATGGCGAACATCGTGCCCAATCTGCGCCGGTGCGCCGCCGCCATTACGGCGTTCGACGATCAATTGCGGCCGCTGGTGGCCAAGCTGGATCAGCGCGGGCTGCGGGAGAACACGCTGATCGTCTTTACCGGCGCGAACGGATTCCTGCTAGGCCGTCACGGCCTGTGGAGCGACGGGCTGGCCTCCGAGCCGCTCAATATGTACGAGGAAGTCATGGTTACGCCCATGATCTGGAACTGGCGGGGCCAGATCCCGGTGGAGGCCTCGCGGCCCGAATTGGTGAGCGCCTGCGATTTCGTGCCCACCCTGTGCGAACTCACCGGGGTGGCGCCGCCGCCGGGCCGCAATCTGTCCGGCCGCAGCTATCTCCCCGCGGCGATCAACGAACCGTTCCCCAAGAAGCAGCCGTGGCGCAACCTAGTGTTCGGAGAATTCCAGGGCGTCGAGATGGCTCGGGACACGCGCTACAAGCTGGTGCTGCGCGGCCAGGGCAAGGGGCCGAGCGAGCTGTTCGATCTGCGCGCCGACCCGCGGGAGAAAGCCAACCAGTATGCCAATCCGGCCTTCGTAACCGTGCGCGACCGCCTGAGCGCGGAGCTCGACGCCTGGCGGAAGAAGTAAGCTACACGGTGGTTCGCGGGCGCTCCTTGCGGATCATATCCATGTTCTGTGTGGGCTCGGCGTCGCACTCCGCCGCGATCACTGTCACCGGATCGTCCGGCGCGGTCCGCGGCAGGCCGGTGAAGCGGACGCGGAAGCGGTCCTGCTCGAACTCGACTTTCTTGCCGGTCGAGAACAGCCGCGCCGAGGTCACCTTCGCCTGCAAGCCGCCGATGGCGACGGTATCGCCCGGCCAGAAGTACACGTGGATGAAGAGCGTGTTGCCCTTGCGCGTGAAACTGGCGTAGTCCGAGTGGGCGACCTGGCACGGCTCGGACTCATAGATCGTGGGGCCATTGCGGTCCATCCACTTACCCACGGCGCTCAGGATGCGGACGGACTCTTCCGGAATCGAGCCGTCGGGCTTGGGACCGATGTTCAACAGGTAGTTGCCGCCGCCGCGCGCGCAGGTGATGAGATTGCGGACCACGGTCTTGGGGCTCTTCCAGTCGTCGTCGGCTGCGTGATAGCCCCAACTGCCGTTCATGGTCATGCAGGACTCCCAGGCCCGGCCGCCCTTCTCCGCCCGAATCTGCTGCTCGGGAGTGGAGAAATCGCCGTCCAGCCGGTTGCGGTTGTTCACGACGATGCCGGGTTGGAGCTGGAACACCATCTCGTTCATCCGCTCCGACTCCCAACCCTTGGCGTCCAGCGGCCAGGAGACGTCGTACCAGAGGATATCGATCTTGCCGTAGTTCGAGAGCAGCTCGCGGATCTGGCCGTGGATGTAATCGACGAAGCGGCGGCGGGCCTCCTCGTCGGTGGCGCACCTGGCGCCGTCGGGATGGTGCCAGTCCATCAGGGAGTAGTAGAAGCCGGCGCGCAGTCCCTCGGCACGGGCCGCTTCCAGGTACTCGCGGGCGAGGTCGCGGCCGGGGCCCTGCTTCGGGGCGCAGTAGTTGGTCAGCTTCGAATCGAAGTGGCAGAAGCCCTCGTGGTGTTTGGTCGTCATCACCATATACTTCTGGCCGGATGCCTTGGCGAGCTTGGCCCAATCGCGCGCCGCGTTCGGCTTGGGCTTGAAGCGGAGGGCTATCCGCTCGTACTCGGAAACCGGGATGCCCTCGTCCTCCATGGCCCATTCGTGCCGCCCGAGGACGCTGTAAAGTCCCCAGTGGATGAACATTCCGAAGCGGGCTTCGTGCCACC
>PLEM01000307.1 GCA_003137035.1 Bryobacterales bacterium
ATCCTTCGATGAGAATATGCTGCGCCCTCGGCGCCCTCGGAAGCGAGTGAGAGTTTACAGGCATGCTCGGTTGAATGCTGGTACAATCGTTTGACCGGGTCGGCGATTGCCGTTAACGCCAGCAAAATGAAAGATTTACAATGAATGCAGCACACGCCCCCAACAGAACCACTCTGCTGGTCGTCGATGACGATCAGGGCGTCCTGGGGTTTGTCTGTAGCGTGCTCGAACGCGACGGCCACAACGTCCTTCCAGCGCGCGACGGCTCGGAAGCTCTCGCCTTGGCGCAGAAGCACGGTCAGGACATCCGCGTACTCGTGACCGACGTCCGCATGCCGGGACTCAGCGGACGCGAACTGGCGAATGCGGTCCTCCGCATGCACCCGCACATCCGCGTCATCTATATGACCGGATTCGCGGAGGAGCAGTTTGAGCGCGGCGCGGTGGCCCTGCGCAAGCCCTTCCGGCCCGAGGCGCTCAAGTCCGCTCTGACCCGTTCATCCGCCTGCCGCCGGACGTAACCGGCATCGCTCCCCGCCCTGCCGTCTTACTCCCCGCGGCCCAGGGAACTTACTCCGGCCCTTGGTGTCTAATTAGTCGGAAAGTGGAAAGGAGGCCGCAAATGTTCGAACAAAGCATTCTCAACGGAGCGACAAAAACGCGCCGCGTCTGGACGGCTATGGTCTCGTTTATGGGCCAGACCGTCTTCATCGGCTTTGCGATCCTGTTACCGCTGATTGCCTTCGACCGGCTTCCGCCGGTGCGGCTGACACCCCCGCTGCTGGCGCCGCCGCCCGCGCCGAAACCGCCCGATATGCGCACCAGACCGCACGTGGAAGTGGTCGCCGTGATCCACGGCCGTACGCCCCACGTCTTTACCGCTCCTCCGCTCATACACAAGGGCGTCACCCCCCTCGTCGAGACTCCCGAGCCCCCGGCGGAGCCGCTGGAGGCGCAGAACGGCAACATCGTCCCATTTTCGCCCGGCGGGGGCCAGGACGGCGGCGTGCCCTTTAGCCCTGGACCCACCACCGCGCGAATCTTCACGCCTACCACTGTGCAGCCCGCGAGCCATGATCCCACACCGGTCGACCGGCAGCGGGATCCAGTGAAGATCGGCGGAATCGTTATGATGGCGAGGCTGATTCACCAGGTGACACCGCCGTATCCGCCGCTGGCGCGCCAGGTGCGAGCGGAGGGCACGGTTCAGTTGCAGGCCATCATCGGCCTCGACGGCCGCATCCGCGACCTGCGGGTGACGAGCGGCCATCCCACACTGATTCAGGCCGCGGTGGACGCAGTCCGGCAATGGGTCTACCAGCCCACCACCTTGAACGGCAGCCCGGTCGAAGTCCTGACCACCATCGATGTGAACTTCACGCTCAAGCGCTAGTCTGTTCCATCCCCGCTCTTGGCGGGCGCGCTGAGCTTCTCGAGCGCGGCGATGACGACTGGATCGCGTTGCGCTTCCACCTCGTCGCCGCGCTCGACCCCTAACGACTGATTAAAGATCTCGGTCTTCAGCCGGCTGCTGATCCAGCTTCGCTCGGCGGTCCATTCGGCGACGCTGGGACGGATGTTCCGCTCCGAAAGGTAGATCTGGAATCGATCCAGCAGTTCCGCGCTCACCTCGAAGTTGCCGGCAACCGGGCTGCGCCCTCGGGTATACTCGGTCGCGAACGACGGGAACGCGCCGCTGCCTTCGATGGCCGCCCGAAACCGCGTCATCGGCTCCGGGTACACTTCATAGTCCGGCTGAATTCCTCCCCCGCCCCGCACCACCCGCCCCGCGTCGGTGTGGAACTCGCGTTGCTGTTCCCAGCGTTCCGAAATGCTCGATGGCTGAATCCGGCTTCCTCGCAGCGGTCGCTGAATCGACCGCCCGCTGGGCGTGTAGTAGTACGCCGTGGTCAGCGCCAGCGCCGCGCCCTCCGAAAGCGGGAACACGCTTTCCACCAGCCCCTTCCCGAAACTCGGCTCCCCAACGATCGCCGCGCGGTCGTGATCTTGCAGCGCTCCCGCGACAATCTCGGCCGCGCTCGCTGTCTTGCCGTTCACCAGCACGGCCACCGGAAACTCGTACGGCAGCACGCTTCTCGGCACGCTCTCTTCCTTGGATTCCACCACCCGCCCCCGCACGCTCAGCAGCGCCTGGCCCGGCTTGAGGAACAGCGACGCGGTCCCCAGCGCCGCCGGCAACAGGCCGCCCGGATTGTCGCGCAAGTCCAGCACCAGCCCTTTGAGCTGCCGCCCGCCAAGCTTCTCGATCGCCTCCCGGATTTGCGAGCCGGTCTCGGCGTCGAAGCTCGATACGTGCAGGTAGGCCACACCGGGGCGCAGGAAAAACGCCCGGTCCACGCTGGGCGCCTGCAACTCCTCGGGGGTCAGCGTCAAGGGCAGCAACCGCGCGTTGCCCGGCCGCCGCACGTCGAGCCGCGCTTGCGACTGCCGCGACTGGCTCAGCAAACCGACCAACTGCTCCAGATCCAGACGCGCAAGCTGGATGCCGTTGATGGCGATGATCTCGTCGCCCGCCGCGATACCCGATTTCGCCGCCGGCGTGCCCGGCAGCACCTGCAGCACGATCACGCGTCCCGGCAGCACCGACACCACGCTCCCGAATCCCTTGCGCGTGGATTTCTCCAGCTCCTTGAGCTGATCGAACTGCTCGGTATCCAGAAATACCGAGTGCGGATCCAGCCGGCGCAACATGCCGGGGATCGCGCCCCCGAAAATCGCCTTCTCCGGGGCGACCGGGTCCGCGGCCTCCCGTTCCACCGCCGCATAGACTGCCGCGAATTCTTTGAGCCGCTGCGCGAGGTCCTCGGGCGCGGCCAGTAACAGCAGGGGAGCCAAGAAAAGCATCAGACTCCAGTGTACTTGATGCTACGCGCGCCTTTGCTTCCAGGTGTTGGCCAGCGTGGCGCCCAGAATCAGCGCGCCGCCCCACAGCGCCCAGGCGCTGGGCCGCTCGCCGTGCGCGATCCACGCCCAGACCGGATTGAGCGCCGGCTCCACCAGCAGCAGCGCCGAGGCCTCGAACGCGGGCACATGCCNNCCCACACCCAAGTACAGCAGCACGGCCAGGTCTTTCCACCCCAGGCCCGGCAGGGGCAGAGCCATCGGCAGCGCTACCAGCGACGCGATCAGGTTTCCGGCCACCACCGTGGCCACCGCCGCCTGGCCGCCGCCCTTTCCCTGCCACCTCAACCCCATCAGCGTAGCCGCCCAAGTCAGCCCAGAGATCGCCGCCAGCAGGTTTCCGTGGAAGGGGTCCGGGGCCGTCGCCGCGGCCATCTCCCGCCCCACGAAGAACAGCGCCAGGCCCAGCGCCAGCNNGCGGCGCCGCGCTCTGCAGGAAGATGGCATTCGCGGAGGTGGTCAACCGGTTCGATAGCACGAACAAAACCAGCGTTGCTGCGTACGCGCAGCCCACCAGCAGGACGCCCCGATTCCAGCCCCGCCGCGCCGCCGGCATCAGCGCCCACAGCGTGGCCGCCGCGATGGCCGACCGGAGGCAGGCCACCTGCCAACCGCCCACCGTGGCCGCTTTGATCGCCGCCCCGCCGGTGGAGAACAGCAGCGCCGCCGCCAGGATCAACAGCCGGTTTCTCGTGCGCGGGTCCATTCCGCCCATTGTAAAATCAAACGCCTCCCCAGCGCCCCAACACGCCGCTGTACACTAACAACAGAGCAGTTCATGCCAACCATTCTGGTAGTCGACGACGAGCCGATGGCCCTCAAGCTCGTTCAGTCGGTCCTCGAACGGCGGGGGTTTGACGTGCTCACCGCCGGGAGCGCGCTCCAGGCCCTGGAGGTTTTCCACTCCGAACGCCATCGCATCGAGTTGCTCATCAGCGACATCGTCATGCCGGA
>PLEM01000268.1 GCA_003137035.1 Bryobacterales bacterium
CTCGATCCGGAGTTCGAGCCCTGGTTCCGCCAAAGCACCGCGCTGATGCTGGGCCACCAGGCCGCCGTAGGCCGCGGGGAACCCGGGTTTGTCGGAGAAAATGGTCAACCTACGATCTCGGACGCGCGCGCGCGGTTCGAGTATTTCACCAAGTCAGTGACATAAATTCAATCTATTGACAGGAGCACAACAGAAGTGGCTAATACAGAAATTCCGATTGCCGAACCGAAAGGCAAACTAGGTGTTATGACGGTGGGCCTGGGTGCCGTGGCGACCACCATGATCGCCGGCGTCGAGGCTGTTCGCCGCAAGCTCGGTCTCCCCATCGGTTCCATGACACAGATGGGAACCATTCGGCTCGGCAAGCGAACCGACAAGCGCGTCCCCAAGATCAAGGACTTCGTCCCCCTGGCCAGCCTGGACGATCTGGTTTTTGCTAGTTGGGATCTATTTACGGACAATGCCTATGAAGCGGCCCTCAAAGCTGGGGTTCTGGATAGCCGGCTGATCGAGCAGCTCAAGGATTTTCTGGTGACGATCAAGCCCATGCCCGCTGCTTTCGAACAGACTCGGGTCAAGAGGCTGCACCCCAACAATCTGAAGACCGGCGCCACCAAGATGGATCTGGCCGAACAGTTCATGGAAGACATCCGGCAGTTCAAGAAGAGCTCCGGGGCGGACCGCCTGGTCATGATCTGGTGCGGATCCACCGAATTGTATACGCAGCCGCACCCCGTCCATGACACTCTGGAGTCGTTGGAAGAGGGACTCCGCAACAACTCCCCCGATATCCCTCCGAGCATGATCTATGCCTACGCCGCGCTGAAGATGGGCGTCCCCCACGCCAATGGCGCGCCCCATATGACAACGGATTGCCCCGCCCTCACGAACCTCGCCATCGAGAAGCACATCCCCATCTGCGGCAAGGATTTCAAGTCCGGCCAGACCTTCATGAAGACCCTGCTGGCGCCCGGTCTGAAACTGAAGTTACTCGGTCTGAGGGGTTGGTTCTCGACTAACATCCTGGGCAACCGGGATGGCGAGGTGTTGGACGATCCGGCCTCCTTCAAGACCAAGGAAGTGACCAAGCTTTCGGTTCTGGAGCACATCCTCCAGCCTGAGCTGTACCCCGAACTTTACAAGGATTTCTATCACGTAGTCCGAATCAACTACTACCCGCCGCGCGGCGATGCCAAGGAAGGCTGGGACAACATCGACATCTTCGGATGGCTGGGCTACCCCATGCAGATCAAGATCAACTTCCTCTGCCGCGACTCCATTCTGGCCGCGCCGCTGGTGCTGGACATCGTGCTGTTCATGGACCTGGCGCAGCGCGCCGGCATGCGCGGGGTGCAGGAATGGCTGTCATTCTATTTCAAAGGGCCCATGCATGCCCCGGAAATTTACCCCGAGCACGACATCTTCATCCAGTTGATGAAGCTCAAGAACACGCTCCGCTGGATGCGGGGCGAAGACCTGATCACGCACCTGGGGTTGGAGTATTACGACTGAAACTCGATCATGAATAACGGAGAGCGGGTCCCCGCCACCCGCAGAAAAGTTCTGGTCATCGGCGGAACACTGTTCATCGGGCGGTCTCTGGTTTCCGAGTTGCTGGCGGCGGGCCACGAGGTCTGGGTGTTGCACCGGAAGCCGGAGCACGACCTGGGCAAGCGGGTGGGCAGCATCGTGGCCGATCGTAACGATCCCGAGGCGATGCGGCAGGCGCTCGGCACGGCGCATTTCGAGGTGGTGTTCGACAACGTCTACGACTGGGAACGGGGCACCACCGCCGCGCAGGTCGAGGCGGGGGCGCGGGCCTGCGGCAATCACCTGCACCGCTACATCTTCATGTCCAGCGTGGCGGCCTACGGCGACGGGCTGAACCACCACGAGGGCGACGCTCTGGCCCCGGACGACCACCCCGACCCCTACGTCCGCAACAAGGCCATGAGCGAGCGGGCTCTGTTCCGGCTGCACCAGCGCATCGCCTTCCCGGTGGCCACCATCCGACCGCCCTTCATCTTCGGCCCGCGGAACCCCTTTTATCGCGAGGCCTTCTTCTGGGACCGCATGCGCGACAACCGCCCCATCGTTCTGCCCGGCGACGGGCGGCGGCTCATGCAGTTCGTCTACATCAAGGACCTGGTCACGGCGTGCCTGCGGGCCGTCGAGGAGCCCAGCGCCAACGGCCACGCCTTCAACATCGCGAATCCGCGCGCCATCACGCAGGCCGAGGCCATCGCGGCTTTCGCGGAGGCGGCCGGAAAGAAACCGCCGGTCATTCGGATCCCGCGCGAGCGGATCTACCATCTGGGTGGTCACCCGATGGGGCCGCAACTGTATTTCGGGTTTTACTTCGATGTCGCGCCGATCACGCAGATCGTCACCAAGGCGCAGCGGGTGCTGGGCTTCAAGCCCACCGATTTCCTGACCGGGTTGAAGGAAACCTACCGCTGGTACCTCCGCCACCACACCAAGCGCGAAACCGATTACGCCTACGAAGACCGCCTTCTGGGTCTGGCCCAAGCGCAAGCGGTGCAGGCGCAAGCGCAAGCGGCGCATTGAGCGACGGCCGGATCCCAGCGCCGGATCATGGCACGTTCAGGCCGACCGCGTTCGAAGCCACACCATCCGCAACCAGATACACCCGCACATCGCCCGCACCCGCCAGACTTCTTGGAATCAGGATGTTCACCTGATCCAACCCGGCATCGGATGCCACCGGTCCGGCATAGAGAACCGGGACACTCTGCCCGGCGAGGAAGCACTGGATGGAAGCGGCGCCGCGGATTCCCGTGCCGTAGAGCGCGATGTACAGCTTGTCGGTCGCGCCGCCCAGGCTCAGCGGAGCCGCGAGACAACTCCGAACCGCGGAAGGGTTGCAGGTGAACACGGGCGGGGTCGTGACCTGGTTGGATGCGGTAAACAGATACGCACCGGCTGCCGCTACGCCCGCTCCGTCCTGGTTCGCACTGTACAGTCCCGGCGCGGAAGACGCGATGGTCATGGACCCGGTGAGCGCCGCCGTGGAGCCGTGCAGCACCGTGACCGTCGCCGGGCCCGCTGCGAGGCCCGCCGGAACTAGAATGTTCGCCTGTCCGGGAGCGACCGCGAAGAGCGGCGCAAGCTGGGAGTTGCCCGCGCTGTCCCTGATCTGAATCGAAGTGCCTCCCAAGACCGTAGGAAGCGGGAGCGACGCGCTGGCCGACTGAGAGGCCATCCCCGGCCCGAACAGCGCCACAATCTCCTGCGGCGCCGCCGGACCGGTTGCATAGCTCGCGCTGCTGACCACGGTCGCCACTGCGGGCGAATCCAGATCCACGCGCACCACGCTGTAAGCGGGCACGGTGACCGGGTTGACCGAGATCGAGGTCTGGATCGAAACGGCATTTGGGTTCGCCGCCGTATTGACGGCAGCCGGATCGGAACCAGCGATGAATTGCAGCGGCAAGGCGCCCGAAACCACCGCTCCGTTCAGGCGGAGAGTCGCCTGGTGCGCCGTTGCGCTCTTGTTCGCGATCACGACGCTGTGCTGGCCGGTGGCGCTCGAGTAGGCCTGCGCGTAAAGCGCGGGTATCTGTCCGAGACCGGTAGCGGGCACCGTCGCACCGCCGGCCACGGTGGTCGAAACAACCTGCGTCGCGTTTCGCAGAACGCCGTTCAGGACCGCCAAGCCCTGCGGCTGCGCCTCCGTGTAGTACCCAAAGTCCAGGGAGAGCGTGTTGATGGTGGTCCCCTGGTAGTAAGCGTTCTGCGCATCGAGGTAATGCGTGTGGGCCGCGTAGACGCCCCGCGTTCCCGTGAGCGCGTGCATTCCCACGTAGAGCATGGACGGCACGGTGGACATCCGCATGACGTACTCGGCCGCGTAGATGGCGCCATACAGCGTGCCATCGGTCAGGGAAGTGCCCGAGCCCAGCCCGTCGCTGGAGGGAAGGAACTCCGAAATGAGGAACTTGGTTCCGGCCGGATTCAGCGGCGCGAGGTAGCCGGTCACATATGCCGACGACCTGGACGCCAGCACGGCGTTCTCGTCCGCCATCCACTGGTCGAAGCCGCCGGTGCTTTGCGGGGGATAGTGATGGTAGGTTACAGCGTCCCAGTACTTGTCCGCGTAGCTCGCGATGGACCGGTCCCAAGCCGGACTTGGATTGGCGCTGCCGGCGTCCATGAAGAAGATGGCGACGATGGCGCTCGGATCCGCCGCTTTGATCGCGTCGCGGTAGGGTTTCATCTTGGCCACGTAGTCGGCGCCGGATTGAAAGAAGCTGGTGTAGAAATAGGGCTCGTTGGTCAGCTCCCACATGGCGACGGGAATGTGATTGGCCTTGGCGAACGCTGCCATCTGCCCAGCCGACTGAGGCGTATCCGTGTAGGCGTTGACGCAGACGATCAGCTTGGCGTCCAGGAACTCCGCCCGGTTCGCCGCGTCGGCAAAGGAACCGCCTCCTTTTCCGTTCACCCAGGGGACCGCCTCGGTGAGCAGTGTAGCGATGTTGGCGCCCTGAAACTGCGCTGCCCAGGAGGGAACCATCAGCCCGGTCTGCCAGTCGAACGCGTCGCTGAATGCGCCGCTTGGGTATCGCACCCAACCCGGGGAGAGTTGCGCGGTCAGGGCGTTCAGCCGGTAGTCGAAGTACTCGGCCGGAAAAACGACCTCGTCGTTGAAGCCGCTGAAATTGGCGTTGAGCGGCGTGGTGCGCGTGGTATCGATGTCGATGGTGGCGGCGACTTGCGCCCAGCCGCCGACGCCGGACACGACGAACACGAGCGGGAGCCAGGCGGGAAGTATCCTCATGTCCTGCAATGACATGAACCCTCGGATGTGCGAGAAGTTGCGAGGGCGCCGAGCGGGCGGGTTGACGAGTACTTGGCCAATTGGCATAATAGCCAAGGATGGACAGAAAGACCCGATCCCGGCTCGAAGCCCGCACGCGCATCATCAAAGCACTGGCCCACCCCTCACGTTTATTCATGGTGGAGGAGCTTGCGCGCGGCAAGCGCTGCGTCTGCGAGCTCGCTGAGATGGTGGGGGCCGACATCTCGACGGTCTCCAAGCACCTCTCGCTGCTGAAGTCCGCCGGCGTCGTTCGCGATGAGAAGCGCGGGAACCAGGTCTGGTATGAGTTGCGCTGCACCTGCGTGCTGGGGTTCTTCGACTGCGTCGAGGCGGTGATGGACTCGCTCGCCGAACAGGAGCGCGAAGAGTAAAGGAGACTCGTGATGAAGAAACTGGAAGTTTTCGATCCGCCGATGTGCTGCTCGACGGGGGTGTGCGGTCCGAGCGTCGATCCGGCGCTGGTCCGCTTCGCCTCCGATGTGCACTGGCTGGTGGGGCAGGGCGTTGCGGTCGAGCGCTACAACCTGGCCCAGCAGCCGCAGGTCTATGCGGCCAACGAGGTGGTGAAAGCCGCGCTGGCGCAGGACGGCAACGGCTGCCTTCCGCTGATCCTCCTGGATGGAGTGATCGTGAGTGAGGGTCGGTACCCATCGCGCGCGGAACTGGCGGCGCTGGTGGGAGTCGAATTCAGCAAGGCGGCTGAACTGCCCATAGTGCGGGGACGATGCTGCGGCTGAGCGGGGGCCACGATGGAGACCCGCGAATTGCTACAGCGCGCCACTCGCATCCTGTTCTTCACGGGCAAGGGTGGAGTGGGCAAGACCTCGCTGGCTTGCGCCACTGCCATCGCGCTGGCCGACCGGGGCAAAAAAACTCTGCTGGTGAGCACCGATCCCGCGTCGAACCTGGACGAGGTTTTGGGAGTCCAGCTTTCGGGGGCGCCGACGCCGGTTGGCGGAGTGGAAGGGTTGTACGCGCTCAACGTCGATCCGGAAGCGGCGGCGAAGGCGTACCGCGAGCGGGTAGTGGGTCCGTACCGCGGGGTTCTGCCGGAAGCCGCGATTGAGAGCATGGAGGAACAGCTTTCCGGCGCGTGCACGGTGGAAATCGCGGCGTTCGACGAGTTCACCAAGCTGCTGGGGGACCCGGCTGCGACCGCGGGCTTCGACCACATCATCTTCGACACTGCGCCGACCGGACATACGCTCCGGCTGTTGAAGCTGCCCGGCGCCTGGACCGGATTCATCGCCACGAACACCACCGGCACGTCCTGCCTGGGGCCGCTGGCGGGGCTTCAGGCGCAGAAGTCGCTCTACGAATCCAGCCTGCGCGCGCTGGCGGATTCGCAAGCCACAACCTTGGTATTGGTGAGCCGGCCGGAACGTTCGGCCCTTGCGGAGGCGGATCGCACGAGGGGCCAGTTGGCGGAGATGGGCATGGCCAACCAGCTCCTGTTGCTGAACGGTGTTTTCGTGGCGCGCGACCGGAGCGATCCCGCGGCGGCGGCGCTCGAGGAGCGGGGACGCAGCGCGATGGAGGAAATGCCGGATGGGCTTCGGAGTCTGCCCGGGATGGAGGTTCCGCTGCTGGCCTACGCCCCCATGGGCATCGCGAAATTGCGGGCGGTTTTCGAAGAGGGGCCAGCGCCGGAAGATACTCCGCGAACGGGCCCCGCCGCGGATCGCCGCAGCGTGCCGGCTCTGTCCGAACTCATCGACGAGATCGAGAAAAGCGGACGCGGCGTAGTGATGGCGATGGGCAAAGGCGGCGTTGGGAAGACGACCGTCGCCGCGGCGATCGCGGTGGAACTGGCGCATCGGGGACATCGTCTGCATCTGAGCACGACCGACCCCGCGGCGCACCTGGCGACGACGCTTGGTACGGCAGTGCACGGTCTTACGGTCAGCCGCATCGATCCCTTGGTCGAGACGCGGAAGTATTCCGAGCAAGTGCAGGCGAAGGCCGCGCCTGCTCTCGACGAGCAGGGGCAAGTGCTGCTGGCGGAGGATCTGCGCTCGCCGTGCACCGAAGAGATCGCGGTGTTCAGTGCGTTTGCACAAGTAGTCGCCGGGGGCGAGCACGGCTTTGTCGTGCTGGACACGGCGCCGACCGGCCACACGCTGCTGCTGCTGGACGCCGCCGAAGCCTACCACCGCGAGGTCTCGCGAACGATGAGCGATCTGCCGGAAGCGGTGCGGACGCTGCTGCCCCGGCTGCGCGATCCTCAATTCACCCGCGTGCTGCTGGTGACGCTCGCGGAGGCCACGCCGGTGCACGAGGCCGCGCGGTTGCAGGACGACCTGATGCGCGCCGGCATCCAGCCCTTCGCGTGGGTGATCAACCAGAGCTTCGCGAGTGGGGGCTTCCGCGATCCGATCCTGGTGGAGCGCGGGGCGCGGGAACTGCCGTTCATCCATGAAGTTCGCGAACAGCATGCGCGAAACATCGCGCTGATCCCTTGGAAGATCGAGGCGCCTGTAGGCCCCGAGCGGCTCGGGGAACTGGCTCGGTCCGCCCGGGTCGGCGAACCGGTTGCGAGCCAGGGAGACCACTGAGGACGAGACTATGCCAAACGGGCAAAATGTTCCCCGGCTTTCTTTCCTGGACCGGTTTCTCACCGTGTGGATCTTCGCGGCGATGATTGTGGGCGTCGCATCGGGCTACCTGTTTCCGGGGATCGTCCCCTTTCTGAACCGCTTCAATGTAGGGACAACGTCCGTCCCCATCGCCATCGGCCTCATCCTGATGATGTATCCGCCGCTCGCCAAGGTGAAATACGAAGAGATGGGCCGCGTGTTCTCGCACCGGAAGGTGCTGGCTCTCTCGCTGATTCAGAACTGGGTGATCGGCCCGGTTCTCATGTTCGGGCTGGCGGTCCTCTTCCTCCACGACAAGCCGGAGTATATGACCGGGCTGATCATGATCGGCCTGGCGCGGTGCATCGCCATGGTGATCGTGTGGAACGATCTGGCGCGTGGCGACCGGGAGTACGCCGCCGGTCTGGTGGCAATCAACTCGATTTTCCAGGTTCTGTGCTTTTCCGTGTATTCGTACTTCTTCCTGGCGGTGCTTCCGGGCTGGCTGGGCATGACGGCGGTGCGGGTAAACATCTCGATGCGCGATATCGCCGGGAGTGTCTTCATCTACCTCGGCATCCCGTTCATCGCCGGTTTCTTGACACGGTTCGTGCTGGTCCGCGTGAAGGACAAGCAGTGGTATCAGACCCGCTTCATTCCGAAGATCAGTCCAATCACGCTGATCGCCCTGCTGTTCACGATCGTCGTGATGTTTTCGCTCAAGGGCGGAACGATCGTGCAGTTGCCTTTCGATGTCGTTCGCATCGCCATTCCTCTGAGTGTTTACTTTGTCGTCATGTTCTTCGTTTCGTTCTGGATGAGCGCGCGCGTCGGCGCGACTTATCCGGAAGCCACGACTCTCTCCTTCACGGCGGCGTCGAACAACTTCGAGCTGGCGATCGCCGTGGCCATCGCGACCTTCGGAATCAACAGCGGAGCGGCATTCGCGGCAGTGATCGGACCGCTGGTCGAGGTTCCCGTCCTGATCTCGCTGGTGAACGCCGCCCTCTGGATCAATCGCCGGTACTTCGGCGGCCAGTTTGAGGGGGACGCTGATTTCAGCCGATCTCGGACGGGATGATGCGCAACGGAGGCGACGGCAATCGCGCTATTTGGGCCCGGGTCGGGTGCGGCGCTGGCCGCGGTGGTGGGAGTGCTGCTCGAGGTCCCGGTGATGCTCTCGGTGTGCGCCGCCTGCAACCGCACCCGGAACTGGTTTGTGTCCGAGCAGGCGGCGCACTAAGCGCGCGGCTTAGGATTTGAATTCCACCAGCAGCACCTCGAAGGGCTCATCGCCCAGGTTCTCGGGCAGGTGCTGATGCGATTCGGAGTACTGGAATTCTCCAGCCTTCGCCGTGACCGGTTCCACGCGTCCATCCGGATACGTGAATTGGCCTCGCAAGCCGTTCAGGAAGACCGCTACGACTGGCGGATGGCTGTGCATGACGGACTTCTCGTGCGGGCCGTAGCGGGCTCGCAGCACCCGCACGTGCGCATTCTCAAATTCGACCTTGTAGTGTTTTGGGTCGGCCGTGACTGCATCGGTTCCCATTCGTGGACTAGTTCTTGGTGCACCCATGTGCCCCTCCTTTGGAGACTAGTCTAGCGCAAGTTCCGACGGCGCCGGACAAGCCGGGGGCTCATCCTGCCCAACCCACGCTGGCCAGCACTTCTTTGATCGCTTTCGCGGTGTTGGCATGGATGGTGATGGTGTCGTCGAGATCGATCGCGTAGCCGCCGGCCAGCGTGATGGCGACGGGGACTTTGTGCATGAGGGCGGTCGATGTCACCAAGCGGTCACGGGCCTTGAGACCTTCGAGCGAAAGTGCCAACCCGCCGAGCTGGTCCTGGTAGTAGGGGTCCGCGCCCGCGAGGTACACGACGAGCTGGGGCTGGAACTCGGTGAGCGCGGGCACGTACGCGCTGCGCAGGCGCTGCAAGTATTCCTCGTCGCCGACCTCGTCGGCCAGGTTGATGTCGATGTCCGAATGAGGCTTCTGGGCAGGGTAATTGTTGAGCTGGTGGATGGAGAGAGTGAAGACGGTCTTGTCGCGGGCGAAGATGGTGGCCGTGCCGTTGCCCTGATGGACGTCGCAATCGACCACCATGGCGCGCTCGATGCGGCCCTGCTTCTGAAGGCTGCGGATGGCGACGGCGCAGTCGTTGATGGCGCAGAACCCCTCACCGTGATCGGGGAAGGCGTGATGGAAGCCGCCGCCGATGTTGAGACCGGCGCCCTCGCTCAGAGCCAGGCGCGCGGCCAGCGTGGTGCCGCCGGCCGCGAGCCAGAAGGCCTTCACCATCTGGCGGGAATAGGGCACCTCGAGCTTGAGAATATCGTAGAAGCTCAGCGTGCCGGTGCGGAGGCGCTCCACCCAATCCTCGGTATGCACCAGCAGCAGGTCGGCCTCGGAGGCGGGCTCGGGCTCCGCGAAATCTTCGGGGGCGGCGAAGCCCTCCGCCAGCAGCCGCTCGCGAATCAGGCGGAACTTCTGGGACGGGAAGACGTGCTCGCCAAGGTTGAGGTCGTAGCCCGGATGATAGACCAGCTTGAAGGGCAACATGCCGGCAGCGCTACGCACCTCCGGCCTGGAGGGCGGTGATGACCGCGGTGTTGAAGGCATCCTCGGCGGTGCAGCCGCGAGGAATGATGCTGGCCGGCTTCACGATTCCCTGGAGCAGCACCGCGAGCAAGGCGCCGTCACCCAGCCGCTCCACCAGCTTGTGCCCGATGTTAGCGGAATTGAGGTCGGGAAAGATGAGCGTGTTGGCGTGCCCGGCGACGGTCGAGCCGGGCGATTTGGACCGGCCCACGGAGGCGACCAGGGCGGCGTCGGCCTGAAGCTCGCCATCCACGTTCAGCTCGGGGGCGCGCTCGCGGATGTATCGGAGCGCGGCGACCACCCGATCCACTTCCCTATGCTTCGCGCTGCCCTTGGTGGAAAAGGAAAGCAGGGCCACCAGCGGCTCTGTGTCCAGGACCGCGCGCACCGTGATGGCGGTCGCGATAGCGATCTCGGCCAACTCCACAGCCGTGGGCACGACGATGATTGCGGCGTCCGAGAAGGCCAGCAGGCCGCGGTGGCCGTACTGCCGGTCCTGGACCGCCATGATGTGCGCGCTCGAGAGGCGGCGGAAGCCGGGGCGCAGGTCAATCGACTGGAGCACCGAGCGCACGAATTCGGCGGTGGTGTGCACGGCGCTGCCGACCACTCCGTCGGCATCGCCCGCGGTCACCATGAGTGCGGCAAAGTGCAGGCGCCCGCGCGCGATCGCCTCCGCCTCCATTTGTGTAAGACCTTTGGCCCGGCGGCGGTCGTAGTAAATGGCGGCGTACTTCTTCGCCGCGGGCGATGTGGCCGGATCGATGAAGGTCACGCCGCCTGGTGCGTTGGCGGGCGGCTTCCCGATCAAGACCGGCTCGAGGACGCCCTCGCGCGCCAAGCGGCCGGCGGCTTCCAGCACCCGCGTGTCGTCGCCTTCCGGGAAGACGATCCTGCGCTTCCGCGTAAGGTTGCGCAACCGCGCGATCTGGGCCGACATGAAGGCCGCTGCCGATTCGGGAACGGGCATTGGAGAAACACCTATTGTAGCGTCAGTTGGAGCTGGCCCTGGCGGGCGTAATCGATGGCCTCGGCCAGGATGCGGGCGGCTTCCTGAGGAGCATGGAACCCTTTGGACCGGTCGGCGGCGACGAAGGTGATGCGCCATTGGGCCTTGGTTTGCAGCGCCAGCACCGAGGCCGGGACGGTGCGAGCCGAGTGGATGTCGTCGATGAGCGCGACGAGTGCGTCCTCGGCGCGGGCGAGCAAGGCTTCGGTGCGCTGCTGGATCGTCTTGACGCGCTCTTTCATCTCCTCCGGAGGGAAGCGGTGGCAGGGCAGACACGCGCGCTCGACGTCCAGCAACGGGCTGCGCGCGTTGTGAGCCGTGATGCGCAACGCACCCTGGCGCTCGAAGGGCATGTGGCAATCGGCGCAGGCCACTCCGCTGCGCGCGTGGACGCCATGGCTGTGCATCTCGAATTGCGGATGCTGCGGCAGCAGGACCGCGGCTCCGGTCTCGGCGTGCTCCCAATCGCGGAAGCCGATGCTGGCGTAGTAGGCCTCGATCTCCTCGACGGTGAGGCCTTTGGGGAATTGGGTGCCCGGTGCAAGGTAGTACTCGCGGTGGCACTGCGCGCACACCAGCGTGCGCCTTTCCTGGGTGGACGCCGCGGTCAATCCGGGGCGGGTGAGGCGCAGCACGGCGGTTTGCGGATCGTGGCAATCGGCGCAGCCGATGGGGCGATCGAGGCGGGCGCGCGCTTCCCAGTACGGCGTCTGCACGGTCCCGTCCGAGGCGTGGCAATCCAGGCAGCCGCCGGGAAACGGCCGAGGCTTGGGACGGCCGGCGAGGATGCGCTGCCAGCGCGGGTCTTCAGAGGGTTCGGACTCGTCGCGGTCTTTGAGCGAAAATGCGTGGCCGCGCTTCTCCTTCCACCGGGCGTCCTCCGCGGCGGGCTGCTTGAAGGCCTCGGTCTGGAGCGGGAAGCGGGCTTCGAGGGAGCCGGTGCGCGTTGGCGGCGCGGGAGGCTCGTGGAGCAGCAGCGGCGCGATAAGGAATGCCACGATGCCCGCCAGCACCACGATGAGCACGTACTTCATCGCGACCCGCCCAGGCGTTTGAGGGCGCGGTCGGCGGCCGTGACACCGCGATACTGCGCCTCCTCGATGATGGAGAAGCCGCTGAGGTCCGAGTGGGCGAACAGCAGCGGACCGTTCAACCGCGCCACTCGCAGCCGTTCCTCAGAAGAAAGGAAGCCCACAGTGGGGCGCACCATGGCGTGGCCCATGCGCATGATGTCGATTCGCGAGACGCACTGCCTGATTTCGGGATGCACGCGGGCGAGGTCGTCCAGGATGGCCTCCTTCCAGTAGTGCCAGTCCGTCCCCAGCAACAGCTTGCGATTGCGCGCCGCCGGGCCGTCGGTGAGCGCCCAGTAGAAGGTCCAGACGCTGCGATCCTGGCGCGTGCCCAGCGACTGGTGCGTGGCAACGACGTAACCCAGCGTGGGGGATTCGTAGGTCACGTTGTCCCAGGCCTGCTCGATGCCGGATTCGCGCGGCGGCCGCTCGATCACCAGGTTGGCGGTGAGCCACGGCGAGTACTCGAAATGCGAAACCGGCGGCGCGCTTTCCATCAGGTAGGGCGCCAGGAACGTGGGGGCCGCGAAGATGACGCAATCGGCCACGTATTCCACCGCCTCGGTGGCCACGCGCATCCGGGCGCCCTCCGGCGCGATGCGGTAGACCATCGCGGCGGTGCGCAGGTAGCAGCCCAGGCGCTTGGCGAGTCGGCGCGCGATCCAGCCGTTGCCCTCGGGCCAGGTCAGCGGCCCTTTTTCGTCCGGCTCGCGCGCCGCGAAGTAATGCACGCCGGCCCAGGCAGAGGTGGCCGAGGAAGCGGCGCCGTAATCGTCGCGGCAAGCGTAGTTGACGTACCACGCGAGGTACGGGGAATCGAAGCTTTCACGGCGCAGCCAGTCGGCCATCGAGATTCGATCCAGGAGCCCAGGCTCCTTCTCCGCGCGCTCCATGGGGATGGTGAACGCGCCAGTGGCGCGGAACTCCTGCATGCGCCGTTCGAAGCGCCGGTACTGCTCGTGGTCGCGCGCGGTAGCGGCCAGGTTTGGCTCGATGCCATCCTGCCAGCGCCCGTGGAGGAACAGGCGCTCCTGCGGCGAGAAGCACAAGTGGCGGTCGTCCCACTTGCCATTGACCAGCACGCCGAGGTCCTCCAGCAGCTCGCGGATCAGCAACGATTTCGGGCCGGGAACCGGGACGTAGTGCGCGCCCCAGGGGTAGGCGCTAATGTCGTTTTCGCCCCAGCGCGAGACCCCGCCGGGCTGCGCTTCCATTTCGAGCAGGACGAAATCCCGAAAGCCGCGCTTGTCGAGATGCCATGCGGCGGCCATGCCCGCCATGCCCGCCCCGACGACGACCAGCGGGATGCGAACGCGCTGCGGCGGCGCGGCGAACGGGCCACGGCCGCGCAAGCGGTGGCCAGCGCGGTCCGATTCGTTGACGAAGCCGCCGGAGATGGGGCGGTCGGTCTTCGGCCAGAGTCCGACGAGGGCAACGCCGAGGAAGCTCCGGCGGTCGGGCTTCAATGGGTGATCTCGCTCCATTCCTGATCGTAGTAGCGGACCAGCACCTGGTCGTTCAACCGGTTCGGCTCGGCGGTCACCGGAGCCATGTCGCCGGGGAAATCGAAGAGCTCCGGCAGCCCGCGAATGGTAAGGAATCTCAATCCCTGCGGCAGCGCCGCCGGTGGATGGTAGGGCGCCATGCCCGCCATCACGAATCCCCACTCCCCGAACGCCGGCACGTAGGCGTGATAGGGATGGACCTCCAATCCTGCCTGTTTCAAGGTCTCGACAATGCACCAGTAGGTCTTGCGGGCGAACAGCGGCGAGGTGCTCTGCACGGCCATAAGCCCGCGCACCGTGAGGTGGCGCGCCAGCAGGCGATAGAACGTGGTGGTGTAGAGCTTGCCCAGCGAGTAGTTCGTGGGGTCCGGGAAATCCACCACGGCGAAGTCGTAGGAGCCCGTTTCCTGTTCCAGCCACGGAAAGGCGTCCGCGTTGACGATCTTGACGCGGGGGTTCTTGAGCGAGCCGCCGTTGAGCGGCGTGAGCAGCGGGTGCGTCGAGAACAGGCGCGTCATTTCCGGGTCCAGATCCACCAGCGTGACGCTTTGAACGGAGGGGTACTTCAGGATTTCGCGCACCGCCAAACCGTCGCCTCCGCCCAGCACCAGCACGCGCCGCGCCCCCGGGACGGCGGCCAGGCCCGGATGCACCAGCGCCTCGTGGTAGCGGTATTCATCGCGCGAGGAGAACTGCAGGTGCGAGCTCAGGAACAGCCGGATATCGTCTTTCCACTTGGTGAGAACGATCCGCTGATAGTGCGTGTCGCGGGCGAAAATCACCTCGTCGGCGTAAATGTTGTTTTCGGCGGCAACCGTGATCTGGTTCGCGAAAACCATGCCGCAGCCCAGCGCCGCGAGTACCGCGATGCTGGCGGCGCGGAGCGTGGCGGGGCGCGCAAGCTGCTCGGCGAACAAGTACGTGGACCACAGCGCCACCACCGCGTTGATGATCCCAAACAGCATCGCCGAGCGCACCAGGCCGAGCTTGGGAACCAGGATGAGGGGGAACAACAGCGAAGCGCCCAGCGCCCCCAGGTAATCGAAGGTCAGGACGTGCGCCACCAGGTCGCGGAACTGGAAACGATCCTTCAGGATGCGCATCAGCAGCGGGATCTCGAGGCCCACCAGGATGCCGATCGCGATCACCAGCGCGTACAGCTCGAAGCGGAAGCCGTGCCCATACGCGAAGCCCAGGAACAGCAGCGCCGAGGAGAATCCGCCCACCATGCCCACCATCAGCTCGATGGCCACGAACCGCGCCACCAGCCCGCGGTTCAGGAACCGCGACAGCCAGCTTCCGATGCCCATGGCAAACAGGTAGCTGCCGATGATGGTGGAGAACTGGAGCACGCTGTCGCCGAGCAGGTAGCTGGCCAGCGTCCCGGCGATCAGCTCATAAATGAGCCCGCATGCGGCAATCAGGAATACGGAAAGAAACAGTACGGCGGACAAGAGGTTTAGTGTAGCGCAGCGGAGGGCGCAAGTTGCCGGAGCAGTTCCTCGTAGCCTGCTTCGCCGCGGAGCACGACGAGGATCGAGCGCTTCTCGGGGGCAGCGCACCAACGTCTTCAACTTCCCCTGGTGGGACGACCCGGTGACCGGCATGCCCAAGCCGATCGTCCAGAACGGTTACATTCCGGCGCCGGAAACGCCGGGCTTGGGCGTGGTGCTCAAGGGAGAGGTCGTCAAGCGGCATCTGAGAGTCCCTGGCTATGTTGAGCCCAGGCCGCACTACGACAAGGTCGTCATCGACGATTTCCGGCCCGGTGGCGCCTACCCGCATACGGATCAATTCGGCAAGCCGGTTGCCGGCCCGTAACGCAACCTGCGTCTCCTGGGGAGGGAAATCCGAGCCCGCTTCGCCATAAGTGTATACTGCGCTCATCCGAAGGACTAAAATGAAGGTTCCAGTTCAGGTAGCTCGACGGAGGTTGGAACATGTCCGCGCAATACCACGATCCTGCCATTTCCGAGAATGCCGCTGGCACGGTGGATGTCGTCACCGAGGTCCGACGCAAAGAGGCTCTGCTTAAAACGGGGGCCTTGCAGCACGCGATTTTCAACAGCGCCAA
>PLEM01000120.1 GCA_003137035.1 Bryobacterales bacterium
TCGATTGGGACCGTGGCATGCGCTTCGCCGAGCATCACCTGAGCCACGCCGCCAGCGCCTTTTTTCCGTCGCCCTTCGAAGAGGCGGTCGTGCTCACCATGGACGGTGTGGGCGAATGGACCACCACCTCGGTCGCCCTGGGCCGCGGGAACNNTCCCGCACTCGCTGGGCCTGCTCTACTCGGCGTTCACCTACTACACCGGGTTCAAAGTCAACTCCGGCGAATACAAGCTGATGGGCCTGGCGCCATACGGAGAACCCAGGTTTGCGCAGGCGATCCTGGAGAACCTGATCGACCTCAAGCCCGACGGCTCCTTCCGCCTCAACCTGGACTACTTCGAGTACTGCACCGGGCTGCGGATGACGAATCGCAGGTTCGACGCGCTGTTTGACGGGCCGCCGCGCGACCCCAGCGCGCCCATCGAGCAACGGCACATGGACCTGGCCGCGTCCGTTCAGGCGGTGATTGAGGAGGCGGTGTTGCGATTGACGCGCGCGCTGGCCGCCGAGACGGGCGTGCACGATCTGTGCCTGGCGGGAGGCGTCGCGCTGAATTGCGTCGCGAACGGAAAGGTACTTCGCGAGGGCCGGTTTCGCCGGATCTGGATTCAGCCCGCGGCGGGGGATGCCGGCGGCGCGCTCGGCGCGGCCCTGGCCGCCTATCACCTCTACCGCGCGCAGCCGCGCGAAATCTCGCCCGGCGGAGATTCCATGCGCGGCGCCTACCTCGGCCCGAGCTTCCCGCAAGACGAGATCGAGGACCGGCTGCGGCGCGCGGGCGCGAGGTTTGAGGTGCTCGACGATCAGCGCCTGCTCGAGACTAGCGTGGACGCGCTCGTTCGGGAACAGACGCTGGGCTGGTTTCAGGGGCGGATGGAATTCGGCCCGCGCGCACTGGGCGCCCGCTCGATTCTGGCGGACGCCCGCTCGGCCCGCATGCAGTCGGCGCTCAACCTGAAGATCAAGCACCGTGAATCCTTCCGGCCCTTCGCGCCTTCCGTTCTTCGCGAAGACGTGCGCGAGTGGTTCGACCTCGATACCGACAGCCCCTACATGCTGCTGACGGCCAGTATCGCCACTTCCCGGCTGCGCGAATTGAGCGAGGAGGAACAGCGCCTGCGCGGGCTCGACAAGCTCAAGGCGGTGCGAAGCGCGATCCCGGCGGTCACGCACGTCGATGGTTCCGCGCGCATACAGACGGTCGACCGCGAAACCAATCCGCGCTACCACGCGCTGCTCTCTCTCTTCAAGGTGCACACGGGATGCCCGGTCCTGGTGAACACCAGTTTCAACGTGCGCGGCGAGCCCATTGTGTGCACTCCTGAGGACGCGCTGCGCTGTTTCCTCCACACGGAGCTCGACGCGCTCGCCATTGGCAACTGTTTTCTGCGCAAGGAAGCGCAGGATCCGGACAAGAGGCAAGACCATGCGTACACGTTCGGTCCTGATTAGCGCGCTCATCGTGGCCGCCTCGGCGGGCGCGGCGTTTCTGTTGACGCTGGCCCTGGAGTGGGCGGCCGGCGTGTATCTCTACTCCAGCCACCGCAACGCCGGGCTGATCTGGGGACCGTACTCGACCGTGAGCCACACCACCCGGGAGTTCAGTTATGTGGCGCGCATCAACAACCTCGGGTTCCGCGACCGCGATTTCAGCCGCGGCAAAGCGGCCGGCCGGCGGGCCATCGTGCTGGGCGACTCGTTCACCTACGGCTGGGGAGTGAATAACGACGACCCCTGGCCCAAGGTGCTCGAGCGCAGCCTGCGCGACGTCGAGATCGCCAATCTCGGCGCCCCGGGCGGCTACCCGCGTTCCTACGCCGATCTCGCCGAGAAGGCGATCCCGCTGCTGCGGCCCGACCTCGTCATCGTGGCGGTGGTGCAGTCCGACGACCTGAATCAGAGCGCGGAAAAGGCCCCCAGCCACCGCCGCGTGAGCCATTGGTTCGGGGACCACTATCCGAATCTCTTGCAGTGGATCGGCGGCAGCGACATCAAGAAGATCGACGTCAGCGCCCAGGACCTCGCCGGAATCTGGAAGAAGCAGGTGACCGACTTCACCGCGCAAATGGCGCCCGCCGAGCGCCAGAAGTTCGACGGCCTCGCGGCGCCCATCCGCGAAGCCTTTCAGGAAGGGCAGTTGAATCCCGGGCTGCTTTACTACTCCATCCGTTACTCCTCGTTCCTGCTGGACACGTGTGACCTCGAAGCGCCCGCCACGCGCGCCGAAATCGACGAAATGTCCGCCCAGCTCGCCCGGATCAACGAGCTTGCGAAACGGTGGGGCGCCGAGGCGCTGGTCGTATCGATCCCCTACCCGCCCTATGCGAGTGGCCACAGCCTGGAGGCGATGAAGGAGCTGGGCTTCGCCACCCGCCCGGACCTGCTCGAGTCTACCAAGCCGGACGAATCCATCGAGCGCGCCTCCCGCCGCGCCGGCCTCCCCTTCCTCACTGTGACGCGCGAATTCCGCCAAGAAGCCCGCCGCCGCGACCTGTTCTTCCGCCTCGACGGCCACCCGAACGCGCTCGGCCACCAGGTCTACGCCAGCCTGCTCGCGCCTCTACTGCGACCGCGTCTTCGTTAAGTCGCCGGCCGCCAGCGCAGCACCGGCTTGCGGGCCGCCCTCACTTCGTCCACGCGGCTGATGCGCGCTGAGTGCGGCGCTTTCAGCACCGTCTCCGGTTCCTCTTCCACTTCGCGCGCGATGGAAACCAGGGCGTCGATGAAGAGGTCCAGGTCCCGCTTGCTTTCCGTTTCGGTAGGCTCGATCATCATCGAGCCGTGAACGATCAGCGGGAAGCTTACGGTGTAGGGATGGAAGCCGTAGTCGATCAGGCGCTTGCCGATGTCGCCCGTGTGCACGCCGCGCTTGGCCTGCCGCGCGTCGCTGAAGACGCATTCGTGCATCGAGGGCGCCTCGGTGGCGATGTCGTAATGCGCCTCGATCCCCTTGCGGATGTATGTCGCGTTCAGCACGGCATCCAGCGTGGCGTTGCGCAGGCCCGCACCGCCGTGGGCCATGATGTAGGCCAGCGCGCGCACCAGCACGCCGAAGTTGCCGTAGAAGGCGCGCACGCGCCCGATGGATTGCCCGCGCTCGTAGTCCAGCGCCCACTTGCCGCCGTCGCGCTTGAGCCGCGGAATGGGAAGGAACGGCGCCAGTTCCGCCTTCACAGCCACCGGACCGCTACCCGGCCCGCCGCCTCCATGTGGAGTCGAGAAGGTCTTGTGCAGGTTCAGGTGCATCACGTCCACGCCGTTGTCGCCGGGGCGCACGACGCCAACCAGCGCGTTCATGTTGGCCCCGTCCATGTAGAGCAGCGCGCCCTTGGCGTGCAGGATTTCGGCGATGGCGCGGATGTTCGCCTCAAACACTCCGAGGGTGTTCGGGTTGGTGATCATCAGCGCGGCCACGTCGCCGTCGACGAGGCGGGCCAGCTCCGCAACGTCGATCATCCCCTGCCCGTTCGACTTGATGTTCTCGACCGCGTAGCCCGCGATGGCGGCGGTGGCCGGGTTGGTGCCGTGGGCCGAGTCCGGGATCAGCACCTTCTTGCGCGGATCGCCTCGGGAAGCCAGCAGCGCGCGAGCCACGAGAATCCCCGTCAACTCTCCATGCGCGCCCGCCGCCGGCTGCAAGGTGATGGCGTCCATCCCGGTGATCTCGAGCAGTGCCGCCTCCAGGCGCGCCATGATCTCGAGCGCGCCTTGCGCCAGCGATTCCGGCTGATAGGGATGCGCCCACGCCAGGCCTTCCGTGCGCGCCACCAGCTCGTTGATGCGCGGGTTGTACTTCATCGTGCAGGAACCCAGCGGGTACATACCCAGGTCGATGGCGTGGTTCCAGGTCGAGAGGCGCGTGAAGTGGCGGATCGCCTCCACCTCGCTGACTTCGGGGAACCCCTCGATCTCCGCACGGATGTTCTGGGCGCCCAGCGTCCCGGCTGCGTCCACCGGCGGCACGTCGAGTTCGGGCAGTTGATAGCCCACTTTCCCCGGCGAGCTCAGCTCGAACAGCAGCGGCTCGTTCTGACTCACGTGGGTTCGAACCTGGCGGATCATTTCGTCCCCCCAACTGCCGCCGCCAGCGCGTCCATATCCTCGCGGCGGGTCGTCTCGGTGGCGCAGAGCAGCATCGCGTTGCCGAGTTCGGGATAGAAGCGCGCGAGCGGCAGGCCGCCGACGATCTTGCGTTCGAGCAACGCCTGGTTGACGGCTTCCGGGTCGTCCACCGTAACGGCGAACTCGTTGAAGAACGGGCCGGAGAAGCGCAACGGCAGCTTGCCCGCCAGGTAGTGCGCCTTGGCCAGATTCTGCGCGGCCAGTTCCCGCAGGCCCTGCTTGCCGTAGACGGTCATGAAGACCGTCGCCATCAGCGCGATCAGCGCCTGGTTGGTGCAAATGTTCGAGGTAGCCCGTTCGCGGCGGATGTGTTGCTCACGGGTGGCCAGCGTGAGGCAGAACGCGCGGTTTCCGCGAGAGTCCACGGACTCGCCCACCAGCCGGCCGGGCAACTGCCGCATGTACTTCTCGCGCGTGGCGAGGATGCCGGCGAACGGCCCGCCGTAGCTCGGTGAAATCGCGAAGGACTGCAACTCGCCCGCCACGATGTCCGCGCCGGCCGGGGGAGCGAGCAGGCCTAGCGCCACCGCCTCGGTGAACACGTCCACCAGCAGCGCCCCCGCGCCGTGCGCCAGCTCAGCGGCCGCGTTCACGTTTTCGACCACGCCGAAGAAGTTCGGCGACTGCACGATGGCCGCCGCAACGCCCGCGTCGAGCTTGCCCGCGAGGTCTTCGAGATCGAGTGCGCCGCTGGCGGGCTCGTAGCCCAACTCCACCACTTCGAGCCCCTGGTTCCGGGCGTAGGTCTCGAGCACCTCGCGGTACTCCGGATGGAGTGTGCGGGCCACCAGCACCTTCTTCCGCCCGGTGATGCGCGCGACCATCATGGCGGCCTCGGGCACGGCGGTGGATCCGTCGTACATCGAAGCGTTGGCCACGTCCATGCCGGTGAGCTGGCACATCATCGTCTGGAACTCGAAGATACTGGTCAGAATCCCCTGCGAGATCTCCGCCTGGTAGGGCGTGTAAGATGTTAGAAACTCGCCGCGCGAAACCACGGCATCCACTAACACCGGCCGGTAATGCCGGTAGACGCCGGCCCCCAGAAACGAAGCGTAGCCATCGGCGTTCTCGGCGCCCCGGGCGCGGAAGTAGTCCAGAATCTCGTACTCGGACTTTCCGGGGCCCAGCGCCAGGGGCTTCGTCAGGCGCACCTCGGGAGGCAAGCTGGCGAATAGACCTTCGAGAGACTCGACGCCGCACAGTTCCAGCATCTGGCGGCGCTCGGAATCGGACTTGGGAAGATAGCGCAACTACTTTTCGGCCCCTATGTAAGCTTGATAATCGGCGGCGGACATCAGGTCCTGAATCTCGGCGGGCGCGCTGACATGGATCTTCACCAGCCACGCGGCGCCGTGCGGATCCTGGTT